>JBILRW010000043.1:0-10126 GCA_044372405.1 Alphaproteobacteria bacterium | reverse complement strand
CTCAAAAAAAGGGCTATGGATTTGTGGATAAAAACCTGCCCCGCCTCCTGCATCTAAAAAAACAAAAAGAGGACATTTCTAATTTGCTAAAAGAGGACATTTCTAATTTGCTTTGACACGTTGCTGGTTTCAAGGGTCAAACGGCAACAGTTGTGATTTTAAAATTCGCGGGGTGATGATACACTTTTGATTTTATTTTATACGGATTGTACGTCTCCTAACTGGTGGGGAGGTCGTTACAATGAGGTTTTACATGAATGGGGAAAGAATCACCTTTTGACCATTGTTTCACCTTTTTCTCCTGAGAGCATTGCTGAGAGAACTGCCTTATCCCACGGCTTCCCCGTGTCATTAAAAAATGAATCTCCTTGGGCTCCTTCCTCTCGTTGGGAACCCTGGGAAAGGAATGGCGGATTTATCTATTGCATTTTTTATATTTGCTGATAATATAAATAATATATAAAATTTATTTTTAACGATTGCAATGCATCTTTATCATGAGATTTTTCACTGGTTGAGTTTGGCTGCTGGGACCCGCCAGTATATTCAAACAACTTTTTCCTTGAGTTTCAAAGAAAAATTTGATGCGCGTATTGTGCTAGAAGATGAGAATAATTTTTGGAGTTATGATGAACTCTTACAACGCTTTCCGGAAATGCAGTTTGTGCGTTTTAAGAATTACCGAGACTATTGTCGTTCTTGGTGGCGCGTCAAAAATGATTTAATCCATTTTTGCAGAAGACTTTACCACTATCAAGATTATCGAGATATACAAGCGTTAGACATGTACGCTACGATGAACGCTTCAGAGGCTGACGCGCTCATCGTAACCCTTTTGTTGGGGAAAGATGCTTCGCAAAAAGAGAAATTTGTTATTTATCCGCTGACAAAATATATCTATTTTTTGGTTTTTTATCCCGCCGTTGACGGTCCTCACCAATCTTCTCTTGATCAGGAAATCTTTCCAAAAAAATTGTTGGCTATGAAAAAAGAAGCTTACATAGTTGCACAAGCCTTAGAAAAACCTATACACGAAGCATTTGTGCTTCTTGAAAAAAAAGTTATGGAATCAATGCGCACCCATTGTGTGTGGGGCGAAAACGCTGCAAAAATTTACGGAAAACTGTAATATGCGAATAGAATCGGTGGGTAACGTGGTATAGCTCCGAGGGACCCCGTTTCTGGAGAGCGTTATGGAAAAGAGCCATTATTATTTTGACCCAAAAATCCTAAGCCCCTCCCCCCGCATGGCGGCCATGGCGGCGACGGTGGCCCGAGCAGCGGCCAGGGTGGTGACGTAGGGGATACTGTTCACAACGGCGGTGCGGCGAATGGAAAAGCTGTCCTTAATGGCCTGAGATCCTGACGTTGTGTTGATGACCAAATCCACTTTTTTGCTAATCAGCGCATCGACGATGTCCGGGCGGCCCTCCCCGACCTTTAGCACTGTTTCCACAGGGCACCCGGCGGCGCGAATAACGGTGGCGGTTCCCCCCGTGGCCAGCAGAGCAAAGCCCATGGCGTGCAACTCCTCAGCCAAGGCCACAATGGCATCCTTATCCGCGTCCCTTACCGATAAAAACACACGGCCGGAAACGGGCAGCGGCGTGCCTGCCCCAATTTGCGCTTTGGCATAGGCCCGGGCAAAGGTTGTATCGCGGCCCATGACCTCCCCCGTGGATTTCATTTCGGGGCCCAGCAGAACATCCACCCCAGGAAAACGGGAAAACGGGAACACGGATTCCTTCACCGCAAAGGATGCGGGGGGGGTGTAGCCCGCAAGTTCCGGCAAATCCGCCAGCGTTTGCCCCGCCATAATCCGTGTCGCCATAGCGGCCAGGGGCAATCCCGTCGCCTTGGCCACAAAGGGCACCGTGCGGGAGGCGCGGGGGTTGACCTCCAGCACATACACGACGTTATCCCGAATGGCGAATTGAATGTTCATCAGTCCCCGAACCTTTAGGGCCAGGGCCAGGGCGCGGGTTTGTTTTTTCAGTTCTTCGCACAGGGTCTCTGACAAGGAATGCGGCGGCAGACAGCAGGCGGAATCGCCGGAGTGAATGCCCGCTTCCTCAATATGTTCCATAATGCCCGCGACAAAGACATCTTGTCCATCGCACAGGGCATCCACATCAATTTCGTAGGCATCGTTTAAAAACGAATCCAATAAGATGGGTTTATCCCCCAAAACGCTGGCTTCCCGGTCCAGATAAACGCGCAGTTCATCCGCATCATGCACCACCGCCATGGCCCGGCCGCCCAGGACATAACTGGGGCGCACCACCAGGGGAAAGCCGAGTTCTTGTCCCCGAATCAGGGCGTCCTCCGCCCCCAAGGCAATGGCGTTGGCGGGTTGTTTCAGGTTTAATTTATGGAGCAGTTGCTGAAAGCGCTCGCGGTCCTCCGCCAGATCAATGGCATCGGGGGACGTTCCCAAAATGGGAATGCCGGCAGATTCCAGGGCGTGAGCCAGTTTCAGCGGCGTTTGGCCCCCAAACTGAACGATGACGCCGAGCAGTTTGCCTTTTTCTTGTTCTTTTTGGCAAATTTGAATGACGTGCTCTTCCGTGAGGGGCTCAAAATACAGCCGGTCCGAGAGGTCATAATCGGTGGACACGGTTTCGGGGTTGCAATTGACCATAATGGCCTCGTGCCCCAGGGCGCGGGTGGCCAAAACGGCATGAACGCAACAATAATCAAACTCGATCCCCTGGCCAATGCGGTTGGGGCCACCGCCCAGGATCAGGATTTTGGTTCTTTCAGAAATACTCGCTTCACAAGACAGATTTTCCAGCCCCTCCACGGCTTTTTCATAAGTGCTGTACATATAGGCGGTGCTGGCGGCAAATTCGGCGGCGCAGGTGTCCACGCGTTTATAGACCACAGATACAGCGGCGCGGCTGGTTTTGATGGCGTTGGGGGCCACGTTCAACAGCTCGGCCAGGCGGGCGTCGGTGAAACCGTCACGTTTTAGGGAGAGCCAATCTTCAGCCGTAAGAGGCGCCTTTTGCCCCCTAACCGCCGTTTCCGTTTCCACAATTTCCCCAATCTGCCGCAAAAACCACGGATCAATTTTGGTGATGGTGTGAATATCTTCGGGGGTTAGGCCGCGCCGTATGCCCTCTGCCACCCAGAGCAAGCGGTCTGGCGTGGGCTCGGCCAGTTTCCGCCGGATGGCATCGGTATCTAAATTTTCTGCGCCTTTGGGGGCATTCAGGCCCGTTAAGCCCGTTTCCATGGAGGCCAGCGCCTTTTGCAACGATTCCTTGAAATTACGGCCCAGCCCCATGACCTCCCCCACGGATTTCATGGCGGTGGTGAGATGATTGGTGGTGCCGGGGAATTTTTCGAAGGCAAAACGGGGAATTTTGGTGACAACATAATCAAGGGTGGGCTCAAACGCCGCCGGTGTCGTGCGGGTGATGTCGTTTTTCAGTTCATCCAGGGTATAGCCCACGGCCAGCTTGGCGGCGATTTTGGCGATGGGAAAGCCCGTGGCTTTGGATGCCAAGGCCGAAGAGCGCGATACGCGGGGGTTCATTTCAATAACCACCTGACGCCCCGTTTTGGGATCCACCGCAAACTGCACGTTGGATCCGCCGGTTTCCACACCCACCGCCCGTAAAACGGCAAGGGAAGCATCGCGCATTTTTTGATATTCTTTATCGGTGAGGGTCAACGCCGGGGCCACGGTGATGCTGTCCCCGGTATGAATCCCCATGGGGTCAATGTTTTCGATGGAACAGACAATAATGGCGTTATCGGCGCGGTCGCGAACAACCTCCATTTCGTATTCTTTCCAGCCCAGGACGGATTCCTCCACCAGGACCTCCCCCACGGGGGAGAGTTTTAAACCATTGCTGACAATGGCCTCAAATTCTTCACTGTTATAGGCAATCCCGCCGCCGGTGCCGGCCAGGGTGAAGGAAGGCCGGATAATGGCCGGCAGTCCCACCAGGGGTAAAGCCTGCCGCGCATCGTCCATGGACCGGACAATATGGCTTTTGGGGCTTTCGAGACCCAGGGTGTCCATCAGGGTTCGGAATTTCAAACGATCTTCGGCCCGCTCAATGCTGTCGGCATTGGCCCCGATGAGTTCAACATTGTATTGTTTAAGAACGCCACTTTTTTCCAGGGCCAAGGCCGTATTCAGCGCCGTTTGACCCCCCATGGTGGGCAGCAGCGCATCGGGGCGCTCTTTGGCAATGATCTGGGTGACAAATTCCGGGGTGATGGGTTCAATATACACCGCATCAGCCGACGAGGGATCCGTCATAATGGTGGCGGGGTTGGAATTAATGAGGATGACGCGATAGCCCTCCTCCCGCAAAGCCCGGCACGCCTGGGTTCCCGAATAGTCAAACTCGCAGGCCTGGCCAATGACAATGGGCCCTGCGCCGATGATTAAAATGGACGAAATATCTGTTCGTTTGGGCATACATCCCTCTGCTGTTGTCTCACGGCTCCTTTGTAGGACAAAGCGGGGGCGATGGCAAGATGGGGGTCTGGGGGGATCACCCCTCTGTGCGAACCAATGCGAAGCCGTGCGTAAAACCCCCAAAACACCGCCGCCAAGTGAAAAACCCGCAAACCAAGGCGGAGAGCCGGCCTTGACAGAATGACCATGAGGGGGAGAGAAAAGTTTGAAAACATGAAATGGCTCGGTACCCCATTCAGCGTATCGAAACGTGTCTTACGCGGGGGTACTCTGGGGTACGCAGGGGTACGCTTTAACCCTTAAGATGATGAAAGCATAGAGTGAGGCGTTCATCGGTTTGTGCAGTGTTAAAGAAAGAACGAGAGGATCAGCTGCAATCCTAACCCTCGTCTTTCAGGCTCACTATCGATAGCTTGTTGGTGTGACTTTAATAGGCACCCAAGTGTCACCAGGCTTAGTGGTTGGAGGAAGAGGCTTATTATCTGGAACCGTTGCATAATTTGGTTTCTTGCCACCATGTGGTCCCACTTGCTGGTAGATGCCGCCGTTGCCACCCACGTGAGTACCCGGGGTTTTACCTTTTTCCATTTTCTATCACCTCCTCTCACTTGATAACCCATTCTTAACACAAAAATGTTCTAATATCAAACATTCAAAACATAAAATTTGCAATTCATGTTTTGCCTGCTATAATGAGAGTAGGGGTATCCCTGCCTAACCATGAAAGACATAAAGGTATGGAACAGGAAATTTTAGCAAAAAAGCTGAGAAAAATTAGAGAAGACAAGGGTATTACGCAGCAGCAAGCGGCGGACGCCCTCGGCATTCCGCGCACGGCGATGACGCAAATTGAAAACGCCAACAGAAATATTTCAACGTTAGAGTTGAGCAATCTGGCTGAACTCTATCATTGCTCCGTTGGAGAGTTGATGGATCCTAAAGAGAAAGAGGATGCTTTTCGGGTTTTGTTAAGATCCTCCTTTGCGGTGCAAGCGAATCCCACTTTACAAAAAACCATCGAAGAATACCTTGTTCTTTGCCGTGAAGGCGTGACCCTAGAAAAAATTCTTGGAATTTCCGGTCAAAAAACGCCCCCGCACTATGAAAAAAGTATGCCTGCGCATCCTATACAGGCGATTCAGCAGGGAGAGCAGGTCGCCAAAGCCGAACGGCAGCGCCTGGGGCTTGGTGCGCTGCCCATTACGGATATGGCGGACCTTATTAGCGATCAGGGTATTTGGGTTGTCTGCGCAGACTTTCCAGATCATTTATCGGGGATGTGCCTTCGTGACGATATGATTGGGATTGCTGTCATTGTCAATCGTCATCACCATCGGAATCGCCGTCGATTCTCCTTTGCCCATGAATATGCCCATGCTTTGCTGGACAGTGATAAGGCCGTTAACCTTACGGGGCATGACAATACGCAGGAACTGCTTGAAAAGCGTGCCAACGGTTTTGCGGCTGAGTTTCTGATTCCCGCTGAGGGTGTCATTGCGCAACTAGAATCTTTGCAGAAGCTGCCCTTCAAAGACGATTTTGATATTGTCACGGGTGAAGAGGTACGTCCTTCTCGCAAACTCTCGCGCGCACAGCAAATCAGTTATCAGGACGTAGCTCTTATCTCTCGCCACTTTGGTGCCAGTTATGAAGCTGTTGTTTACCGCCTTTTTAGGCTTCAGTATATCAACAAAGCGTCTTTGGAAGGCCTGCTCCAAAAACGAGAAACAGCAAGGCGGTATCTGGAATGCTTGTTGGATTTTCTGGACGATGAATCTGGGAAACAACCTGCGCCCACCAAAGAAATTGTACAGCACTTAAGTTATCTTGCCATTGAAGCCTATCGCCGAGAGGAAATTTCTAAAGGGAAGTTACTTTCAATTGGTCGTCTAACGGGTCAATCTGAAGATTTGTTGGAATTTGCTGAGGCGAGCCGATCTGAAGCATGCTGATTGTTGCCGATACCTCTGTGCTGCTCAATTTCCTGAAAATTGGGCGGGAGAAATTATTAACGCAGCTTCCAGAACCCGTTGCGGTGACAAACCATGTGCGCGAGGAATTGATAGTGCCAGCGCAGAGGGAACGCCTTGTCACATTGATAGCAAACAACCAGATAAAGGAAATTATTCTCGACAGCACCCCAGAATTGCAGATGTTTGCCCGATTCATGGCATCGGGTCGCTTGGGGCTTGGAGAGTGTTCAACACTGGCACATGGCATCCTTCATAAAAGCACGGTTGCACTGGATGATAGCCGTGCAATCAAAGAAGCCAGAAAAATAGATGCTTCCGTCAAGATTTTACAAACGCAGGATATCGTTGTCCGCTTGATTAAAACAGGACAGCTGACGATACAGGAAGCGGATGCCATCAAGCAGGAATGGGCTAAGATGCATCGGTTTAGTACACGGCTACTTAAGCTGCGGCGACGCTCGCCTACCGATACTCTCCAGCTGCGAGGGGTATAACTGACCAACACAATCTTGTTCCAGATACACATCCAGCGTTTTGCTCATTATCTTATTCCTTCGGCGGCAGTGTCAGATTGATTTTTATGCCCAGTGTTTGCAGAACATGGAGGGTTTTTGCCATCTGGCAGCTCGGCTTGCCTTTTTCCAGATCAATGATAAATCGCAGGCCTGTGCCGCAAGCCAACGCCAAGTCCTGTTGGGTCAGGCCTTGGCTTTTGCGCGTGTCACGGATCAGTGTACCGATGCTGGTTGGTGTTTCATGCATACTGCCATTCTCCATTGTTCCCGTTCGGGAATAATACGGCAGTTTGAGTGTCAAATCAAGGAAAAAATTCCCGAAAGGGAATATTTTTATGCCGGCAGGCCTTAAGAATGAAATTATGCCTGTTCGGGAATGTTTCGTTCCAGCTACAATGCAATGGCACGATTAATTGCCGCTTGGCATATCCTCTGGTGAAAACGTTTCTTCACACGCAAGAAAACAAGATTCCAGCCGCGTGCTATCGCCAGCAGACAGCCCCGCCTCCTGAAAAACCTGACGCCAGTTTGCCTTCACCTGTTGTTGCATCGCACTGGCGAGACTGAAAGGCTTTATGGGGTGATAAACCAAAAACGGGCAAACGCCACCCCGCCTTCCCGCACCATATCCAACCGTCCCGCGGGAATGGTATCGGTGCCCAGGGCGATGTAGACATAGGTGGTGCGCGGCGTGGTCAAAAATCAAACTCCTCTGCGCTGCGTTTGGGCGAATGCACCGCCTTGGGCAGGCGTTGTAAATCGTGCGCCAGCGCCACGTGATCGCGGGCGGGATCTGTTAATTCTTTCAGGCGGTCTTGCAGTCCCAGCACCCACAGCGCGGTGGCCACAATACCAATACTAACGCCACTGTCGCCCTTTTCCAGGCGTTGCACGGTATCAAGACTCACCATCATGCGCTGCGCCATTTGCTTTAGGGTAATCCGCCGCCGTTTGCGGGCAATGGCAATCCCCGTCCCCAGCTCGGCTAAGAGGGTGGGAATGGTGCTCGGCAGGGCTTGTTGGGCGCGACTGGATTTACTCATGTCGCTATTGTACCGATATAACAGTAAAAATAAACTTATTTGTGCTGGTATATACCCATAAAAATAGAATGCACCGTCTGCCTCACGCTGGGGTACGCTTTGGTTTTTTGATGCCAACGTGCGTGCAGGCAAGATCCTTTAAGTAAGCCTACCCGTTATTAAAACTTAAATTATTATCTTTTAATAATGGCCATTCCCTGTTAAAGGTTAGGCATGAGCAACACCGTCCCTACTGGAACCACCATCACCACCGCTGTTTCTGGCGAACGGGTGAGGGCATTCGTTCCCGCCCCCCTGCCCATTACGCCACCGCTGGACATGACCACTCTGCAAGTGCCCCTGGAAAAAGCCACGGCGGCGTTGGGGCGGCTGGATGGGGTAACGTCCGCCCTCCCCAACACAGACCTGCTGATTTACTTTTACATTCGTAAGGAAGCCTTGTTGTCTTCGCAGATTGAGGGCACGCAATCCTCCTTTGATGACCTGCTGCTCTATGAAAACAACGCCGTGCCCTCGGTTCCCGTGGACGATGTGGAAGAAGTCTCGCATTACGTTGCCGCCATGAACCATGGTCTGACGCGGATGCGAGAAGGATTCCCGCTCTCTTTACGGTTGATTCGTGAAATGCATGCGATTTTGCTGCGGGGTGGGCGGGGGAGCGGCAAACGGCCTGGCGAATTCCGGACCTCTCAAAACTGGGTGGGCGGCACGCGCCCTGGTAACGCCGTGTTTGTGCCGCCGCCACCAGAAAAAGTCCTGGAATGTTTGGGCAATTTAGAATTGTACCTGCATGATCATTATGGTGCTACGCCTGCCTTGCTCAAGGCCGCCATAGCGCATCTACAGTTTGAAACCATTCACCCCTTTTTGGACGGTAACGGTCGTATCGGGCGACTGCTGATTACGCTGCTGCTTTGTGCGGATGGTATGCTGGCATCACCCGTGCTTTACCTCAGCTTGTTTTTCAAAAAACATCGTCATGTCTATTATGACCTGCTGGACAGCGTTCGCGCACGCGGTGACTGGACGCGCTGGATTGATTTTTTTCTGGAAGGCGTCACGGAAACCGCCCGTGATGCAGGGGAAAAAGCGCAAGCGATTATGCATCTGTTTGCAGCGGACGAAGCGAAAATCGAAACCTTGGGACGGGCGAAAACGTCGGTAAGAGCTGTGTTCGCCTATCTGCAACGTAAAGCCATCTGCCAAATTCCCACCGCTGCTGCTGACCTTGGCCTAACCCAGCCCACTGTCACCGCCGCCCTTAGACACTTGCAAACCTTGGGCATTGTGGCCGAAGCATCAGGCAAACAGCGCGATCGGGTGTTTGTGTATCGGGAGTATGCTGCGTTGTTGAAGGGGGATTAAGCGGGCGGCGGTGTGACGGCAACATCAAGGAAACACCCATTTCGTCGGCGCGATTGGGATGTAATTTTTTGGGCATAATACCTCGCTCAGAAAGGCACTATAGCAATAAAACGCAAAAAATAAACTCATTTATGAAATTGAATGTCCTATTTCGCGAAAGGATCAACGTTAATAAAAGCATGGATCGCCTGATCCGCTAAAATCGTATAACGATAGGCAGGGTTGTTAATTTCTGATAAGACTGATGCGAATTAACCCCTCCCGTGTCATTCCCGCGAAAGCGGGAATCTATAAGAATCAAAGGGATGGATCCCCGCCTTCGCGGGGATGACAACGGTATTTTCGTAAGATCTATCAGAAATTAACAGCCCTGTAACGATAGGGCATCTTCTTGCTTTACCTTAGGGCGTGTCATCATTTGCTCAAAAGCGGCTTTTTCCGTCTTTTGGACTGCGAATTCCGCCAAGGTAAAGAGACCATACCACCAGTATGCCCTCTTTACCTTGGCGGTTTCTCGTCTCAAAAGCCGAAAAAATCCATCTTTCTCGCTTAAATGATGACACGCCCTAATTGAAAACGAAGAATACCGTCAATGCGGGAGGGGGGTCCCGGTATCTCATGCGTCTTACGCGGGGGTACGCGGGGACCGTAATCGCGCCAAAGTTGGCGCTTACCAAAACAAGTGCAACAGTGAGGGTGATATTGATGTTTTGAAGGTTGATGGTTTCTGATTCGTGGACCCAAGGGTTTGGGTCAAGGGTGCGCAGCACCGCCGGAGGCGGCCCGAAGGGC
>JBILRW010000039.1:0-12483 GCA_044372405.1 Alphaproteobacteria bacterium | reverse complement strand
TCTCCGGCGGCTTCCGCACCCTAAACGGCGCACAAACCTTCGCCACCCTCCGATCCCTCCTCTCCACCGCTGCCAAACAAAACCTCAACCTCCTCCAAACCATCAAAAATGCCTTCGCAGGTCACCCACCCCCCATCCCCGTTTAAAGGGGAGGTAGGGAGTTATGAAAAATAAGCATAAAAAAAAATTGGTTAAGGAAAATTATACAAATTTTGTTTTGTATGATCTCCGTCAATGTTCCCAGTCTTTTCGGGCTTTTTTCCAAGATTTAGAAAATTTACGATATGATCTCTATGTGGATCACCTCTACAATGCCGAGCCAGAAAATGGACCTTATTTATCATCAGGCTGTGCCCTTACAGATTCCATAGCAGGCATTCATGATAAAGACTTTTCTCAGATTGTTCGCTCCTGTGGTCTTAATCGAGGATGTTGGCGAATAAAATAACATCCATCCTATTTTCCAGCGCGCCCTAATACCGGCCTGTAAACTCCGCACACCGTGGTGTTGACACCCCCTAAAAACTCGAAAGATCCAACTTTGTAAGGATGGGTAGCACCATAAAAAGGATCATGGGTATCAGGAAAAACAGGGCCAGGGGCAGGACCAGTTTTGAAGAGAGGGCTTCCAGCTTGGCCTGGATTTTGGCGATGCGGTCTTTGCGCATCTCATTGGCCATCAGGCGCAGGGATTTGGCGATGGGGGTTCCGGTGCGTTCTGCCTGGTTAATGGAGGAGACAAAGGATCTTACCTCATCGATTGGGATTCGTTTATAAAAGCCGTCAAAGGCCTTGGCGCGGCTTTCCAGAAGGGAAAGTTCAATGCCCACGATGGAAAATTCTTCAGAAACAACGGGGTATTTTTTTTCCAGTTCTTTGCCAATTTTGCGCAGGGCCACATCAATGGTCATGCTGGCTTCGTTACACAGAGCCAGCATTTCCAGGGCATCTGGCAGGACGTTGCGGATTTCTCCGATACGGCGATTTCGGCGATTTTTTACATACAGAATCGGGATATAAATTCCCAAAGCCGCCCCCACTATGTGGGGGAGTAGGGCCATGCTGCCCTCCATGGGGTTTAAAGATAAAAACACAAAAGAAAGAGCAAATCCAATAATTGCCCCCAGCAACTGGGCAACATTATAAAGGTGGTGGGCGTAGGCTTCTCTGAATCCCGCTTCTGACAATAATTTTTGGGTTTCATTGGTGCTGTCTTTGTTGGCTTTTGCGCCGAAATATCTTTCCAGAAAAAAGCCAAGTATTTTAAAAAAATTTTTTGATTTTATGGCTGTATTTCCGTGAATTTTTTGGATTTCTCGTTTCAGAAGACGATCAACAGCCTTTTCCGAACGGTCAGGGATGGCCCCCCGTAAAAAAAGCAAAATAATGGCAAAGCTGAGGGCCCAAATGATAATCCACTGCATATTAGCCATCCAATGCTTTTTTTGTCATATATTTTGAAATAATAATCCCGAGGAACATCCATCCCACTAACATCCGCCCTTGTTGTGTTCCCTCTCCATTCAAAAAGTACATGATATTTTCGGGGGAAAAAAAGTACATCAGAATGGCCATTACTATAGGAAGCCCAATGAAAAAGCGCATCTGAAACCGCGCGCTAGAGGTTTTGACTTTCAGATCTCTGAGCAAAAGATACCGGTTGAGGATCATGTCACGCAGGGACTCCATGCTTTTCCCCAGATTTCCCCCTGATTCAATTTGGGTTATTACGCTAAGGGTAAAAAAGTCGAAATCGGATAATTGAATACGATCGGCGGCACGATTCAGGGCTTGCTGAGGCGAAAGGCCGAACAGAATATCCTGGCGCATGCGGTTAAATTCATCCTGGACGGGGCCTGAAAATTCCTCGGAAACCACACGAAAGGATTCTTGTAAAGAGGACCCCACACTAATGGATCTGGAAATGGTGGCAATGACATCAATAAAGTCTTTTTGAAACAAATCACGCCGTTTGTTTTTTTTGCGGGCAAGATAAACTTTAATCCCGATTAGCCAAAAAAGGATCGCCCCGGGAAAGGCCACAACGGGGGACCACCCAAGACCTTGGAAAAGGACAAATCCCAACAGCGCCATCAGGGGAATGTTAATCATGAAAAAAAGCTCAACCCCCGTTTTAATGCCTGATGTAAACAGAGCATCCTCAATCCGCTCTATCAGCGTGGGGTTGTCTTCTTCCATCCTGACTTGTCGGATTTTTGAACTGGAAACAACAGTTTTAAGACTGGCTGACTTTCCTGATGCTGCTGCAGCATTCCGATCTCTAGCCTCCATAACCTTAAGGGATTTGGGCAGCGTGCGAATCACCCCCAATCCATACAGAATCAGGAGAAAAACCGCAAAAAAACCAATAAACAACAAAAGGGTTTTCATAAAATTTCCCCCTGCATGGCCAGGCGTAGCTCGCCGCCCAAATCAAAGTAGTTGGCGCGTTCCACAAAGGCGGGGGTTATTTTGGTTGATACAAAGTCACCGATGAGTTTTCCATTATCGTCCGTTCCCTGATAACGGTAGACAAACAGATCTTGGGTGACGATGTTGTTATCTTCAACCCCTGTGATTTCCGTGATATGCGTGATCCGCCGATGCCCGTCCCGCATCCGGCTGACCTGAACAATCAGGTTAACGGCAGAGCCCACCATCATGCGGGTGGTTTTTTCGGGCATATCAAATCCGGACATGTTCAGCATGTTTTCCATACGGATCAAGCAATTGCGCGGTGAATTCGAGTGCACTGTGGACATGGAACCATCGTGACCGGTGTTCATGGCCTGGATCATATCGACGATTTCGCCCCCCCGACATTCCCCCACAATGATGCGGTCGGGACGCATCCGCAGGGCGTTTCGGACCAGATCACGGATGCTGATTTCCCCTTCCCCCTCCAGGTTGGCGGGCCTGGTTTCCAGGCGCACCACGTGGGGCTGTTGAAGTTTTAATTCGGCGGAATCCTCGATGGTGATCAGGCGTTCGTCATCTTGGATACGCTGGGAAAGGGCATTGAGCAGGGTTGTTTTTCCTGATCCTGTTCCCCCTGAGATCATGATGTTAACACGGGATTTTGCCGCAATGTCCAAAACCCGTTCCATGGGGGCGGAGATACTGCCGCTGGTGACCATATCGGCCAGGGTAATCCCTTTGACCGAAAACTTTCGAATGGAAATGGCCGTTCCGTCCAGGGACAGGGGGTGAATGATGATGTTCACCCGGCTGCCATCGGCCAAACGGGCATCCACCATGGGTGATTTTTCATCAATGCGTCGGTTGATGTTGCTGGCAATACGGGTGGCGATGTTGCGCAGGTGGCTTTCATCGCGAAAGGGAAAGATCACAGGACGCAATTTTCCTGCGCGTTCGTAAAAGCAATTTTTGACATTGTTGATCAAAATCTCAGTCACGCTGGGATCTTTGAGAACCAGCTCCAGCGGGCCAAGGCCCAGCATGTCATCCAAAATCAGGTCAATGACCTGTTTTTTTTCTTTTTGGGTGAGGGCAATTTTTTTATTATAGGCCATCTCTGAGGTGATATCGTGAATATCCCTTTCCAGCTCGGACCGTTTCATCTTGGCGGCGGCCACGGAATCGATGCGATTCATGATGCCCGGGTATAGGGCGACGTAGGCCTCCCACGCTGATTTATCCACCAGTGTTTCGGCTTTTTCTGTTTCTGCATGAGAGATAGCGTGTTTTTTTTCTCTGGGTTTCATATGCAGACAATCGCTCATCAGTCTTTCAACGACGGTCATTTGTTCTTCATAGGATAAACTTTTTCCCATGAGGGAAAGCCATTCACTGATGATTTTTCGCACCTTGAGTTCTGTTGAGGCAGCATCAGCGTTTTTGACTTCTTCTTTAGAAATCCGCCGTTCCACAATTTTCACGACATTATCGTAAATGGCATCCAGATGTGTTTGGCCCGTTGTCATAAAATAAAGATCCTATTTTTGTACCTTGTTAAGAACCGATGAAATTTTTTTCATGAAATTGGATGATTTGGGGGGGGGGAAGCCCTCTTCTCCTGTAACTTTTTCAATGAGCGCATGCATGGCATGGACGTAATCACTATCGGCATCCAAAACAGCGACAGGTTTGGATTCATTGATGGATTTTAACAGTAAATCTGTGGATTCGGGTATGGTCCCCACAACTTTGACCTTTACCCGGGCATCAAAATCGCGCGTGGCAATCAAATCGGGGTTATTGGCCTTGACCCGATTTAAGACAACCCCCACAGAATCAAGGTTTTTATAAAAAATGGCTTGATTAGACAAAAGGATCGTATCCCGCAGTCCGATAACAGTGGAATCGGTGGCAATCAAAAGATACGACAACCGCTCAATAAACGAGGACATCTTGACAACCAGAGAGCGGGGCATATCATAGACGATATAGTCATAATGTTTTTCAACGGCGTTCAGAAGGCTGATCAGGCCGTCTTCTTTGAGTAACGTGAAGGAAGATAAGTTGGCTTCGCTGCAAATCAGATTCAAATGGGCTGTTTTTTTAATGCATAAGTCTTCCACCAATCCCTGATCCATGCGAGACGGGGCATCCATGGCATTTTGCAGGCCAAAACGGGGCTTCACGTCAAACAGGAAGGAATGAATGCCCAGGTTCATGTCCAAATCGAGAAGGAGAACTTTTTTTTTGAGTTCTTCTGCCAAAGACCAGGCAAAAGCTGCTGACAGCATGGAGGTTCCGACACCCCCATGGGATCCGACGAAAGCGATGGTTTTTCCGCGATAGGTTTTTCTTGCTTCCCGTTCTAAATCCATTTTTCGGTCACTGAGCTGGGCGGCAGCATTCAGGATATCTTGCCCCGTTATGGGGGTAATTAAATAATCGGCCAGGGGGGTTTCGGTAATTTTCCGAAACAGGGGAATATCGTTTTGTGTTCCCGTATAAATCACAATTTGATCATAGCGGATTTTGGTGCTGACAGAGGTAATAAACGCCACAGGATCTGGTGTATAACTAAGATCCACAATCAAGATGCGTGCCTGAGACGCCGCATCCCAATGGCTGGCCATTTGTTTGACGGGATCCCCCGTGATGAGATGCCCATCATTCCAAAAGGTATCGATGGCCTGGTTCACCGCCGCAATGATGTCCGGGTTTTCGATGAAGGCTAGGCAACTCATTGTCTGCTATATTCCGATTTTTTTTAGTTTTTACTGGCCGCCGCTTCCCGAAACTCCAGAACCGCCACTATCTGAGCTCCCTGCCTCCTTCGGCTTAAAGGATCCGTCTAAAACTTTTTGTTTCAGTTTGACAAAAGGCATGGTTTCGTATTCAGGATCCATGGTTTGTCCCTGAACAACATTTTGGGGGTTTTTCATTTGGGCCAGATAATTTTGACGGGTGGAACAGCCAATACCCACAGCACTCATACTGGTGGTTTGGACACGATCAAAACGCCATTTGGATAAATCAACACATCCCCCCGCTGTGACGGTATATTGTCTGACAATGACAGCCACCGCAACTTTTTTGTTTGTGTCTAGTTTATCATCAACTTTCACATCGGTGGGTTTGTTTTCTTCTGTGTTCGTGGCTTCTTGATCGTGTGCCTGTTCCACAATGCGGTGATGGTGAATTTTTAAGGCATCCAAGGCTGCTGTTACTTGACGAATCTGGTGTTCAACCCCGGGACGAAAGGCGGGAATGTCGCCATCTGCCAGTTCCTGATCTACCGCGGATTGGATATGAGAAACATAAAAAATCGCATGGGGCATATCCCGATAGTAGGCAACAAAGCGACCGATATAGTCCTGGTACTCTTTGGAAAGAGGGGCGTTGGGATTTTCAGGCAAGGCCAGGACGATGCGGTCCTCTTGCGATTCCACGTGGTGGGGTTTTTGGGTATAGGGTTCTGATTTTTCAAAGGTTTGCCCTGCACAGGCGGATAAGGCCAGCAAACCCACAATTAAAAAAATACGGGACTTGCCCACAACGTCATTGCGAGCCTCCGCAGGAGGCGTGGCAATCCAGTCGCTCTGCTGCTGGCATTCCTGGATTGCTTCGCTGCGCTCGCAATGACGATGGTTATGCGTAAGTCCTGAAATATAACGGCGTATCATAATCAAACCTTTCTTTATCCCTGAATCTTTTGGATTCTTACGTTATTCCATTGTGGCGCCACCGATGGGGGCCCCAGATCGGCCCTTGCTGTATTCGCTGGTGCGTAATTGACGCGAAGGGCGCAGAGTATCGGACAAACGCTGTCCCCCAAAGGCCCGCTGGGCAAAGTTGGGCACACGCAGATCACTTTGGGGCGCTTTAAACGCCACATCGGGATTGCTGACAGGCGCAACAATGCTGGGGGTCACAATAATCATCAGTTCTGATTTATCCCGAACGAAGTCTGAGGATCGGAACAAGGGGCCCAAGACCGGCAAATCCCCCAACCCAGGTACGGCTTGCAGTTTTTCTTTCAGGTTATTTTGAAACAATCCGGCAATGACAAAGCCCTGACCATCGCCCAGTTCCACGGTGGTTTCGGCGCGGCGGGATTCAACGGCGGGGATGGTAACGCCCTCAATAATCACGGCGCCTTTATCACTCAGGTTGCTGACCTCGGGCTTAACATTCAAACGAATCCGATTTTCGGACAGAACCACGGGGGTGAAGTTTAATTGTATGCCATATTCTTTGAATTCCGTATTGATTTCCCCATTGTTGACAGAGGTCACCACGGGAAATTCACCCCCGGCCAAAAAGCTGGCCGTTTCGCCGGAAAGGGCGGTTAAGTTGGGTTCCGCCAGAACGCTGGCCATGTTTTCATTCTCTAAGGCCTCTAACAAAACATCCACACCTAAATTTTCCCCAAAATACGATAGAAAACTTTGATAGGGGTTGGGACTACCACCGCCGACTTTAAAGGGGCCTCTTCCTGGATTAAAAAGGCCAGTATCTTTATCGGGCGTCGTCAAATTTCCCCTTGGGCTGAAAAGGCCACTTCTGAAGGTATTGCCATCGTTACCATAAAGGTTCCACTGGACGCCAAAGACCTGGGTGACGGAGCGGTTGACCTCGGCGACGCGTACGCGGAGCATGACCTGGTTATCGGCGGCGGTGGTCATCATGTTGATAATATCATTGGAACCAGAAGACTGCCCACCAATCCCACTCATCCCCCCCCCCGAAGAAGAACTGCTGGCGAAGCCCTGGGCGATGCGCAGGGCGACCTCGGCTTCGGATGAATTTTTGACCATGCCTTTTAGGACCAGACGGCCCGCGATAAATTCGGCTTTAATGTTGGATGTTGGCAAAACCTGTTTAATGGCATCCATGACCACGGCGGTGTTCATGGACACGTTGATGGTTTCGGTGAAGGCAATTTTTCCCTCGGTATCCAAAACGTGCAGCGTTGTTGTTCCCTGTTTTAAGCCATAAACATAGAGCATGTTGGCAAATTCTGCGGAAACATCAACAATTTCCGAATTGGCGACGAAAACAGCTTTTGCGGGTTTGCTTAGGGGAATGAAACGCCCTGTGCCGGCCATCAGTTCCATGGCGTGGGCCGAAGCCACCTGCCAGAAAATAAGGGTCAGGAAAAGAAGAGGGATATATTTTTTCATCGTCATAACATAACTTTCAATAAAAAATAACCGAGTCTTAGTTTTAAGGATTGACAGAAGCAGGGGCGGAAGACGCATCCTCTCCTGGAACTTCGGGGGTGGAAAGATCTTTGTTGTTTTGTCTGCCGCCTCCAGGAGCGCCCTGGAAAATGAAGAGTTTTTTGTCTTCTTCATTTTTGACGGGTTTTCCTGTGGCAAGGGTCGTACTTAAATCCGGCTTAAATTTGGCAATAAAGGGGCTGACATCGGTTGTATTGGTTTCGGATTTAAAGTCGCCATCAAAGGCACTTTCGATAAAATAGGGGGCAGCGCTGGATTTTTTTTCAATTTCTTCTGGGGAATAGTTGCTATAAAGGGCAAGCTGCAGCGGATTGGCCACCACAGAGATATCCCCTGTTTTTGAGGCCACGGACAGGATTTCAGCGATTTTTTCGGTAACTTCCAGGGTCACGCTTCTGGCAATTTTGGTTTGTGGGGGTCCAGGAGGGGCCGTTTCCGGGTTCGCGGCAAACACAAACTGACCATCAATAGCCAGAACACGGACGTTTTTAAACAGCGTTTCAACCACATTTACGGGTTCTTGCCTGTCTTTTTTAATATCCACATTTACTCTGTGGTTTAAAATAATATCCACGTAATCACCAGGTTCAAGAGACCCCAACACATAACCATCGGAATCTTTGATATTGAGAGAGATGGCCTTCATCCCTTTGCGAATCAGAGCTGAAAAATACGTGCTGCGATTTTGAACCGTCACCAAATTGGATTTAAGAAGAGGGGTTCCCGCCGCCTGGGGTGTTGGAAAAACAGCGCCAATGAAGCTGGAGAGTTCGCCTTTTCTAATGTGATCGGGTAGAGTGCCGTTTTTGGGCCATTCTTTGATCTCAACCAGGGCCTCGGAGAGCACTTGACCGGCATAAACTTTGCCTTTGATCGTGTAGATTTCCGTGCCTTTGAATTTTTCAACCAATTCCTGGGTGTTAAAAGCCTGCTGTTGGACGGTAACACCGGATTCCCCACCACCTTGGGCCAGGAAAAGGGCCAACAGAGCTGATAAAACAACTGCAGCGATCAAATAAATAACACGCATAATTTTTATCCCTTAAAAAAACATACTCAACCTTGAAAAACGTAACTTCCTGCCCTGTAAAAAAGAAAAAAACCCCCTGCTGATAATGCCAAGCCATAGGGTATCTTTAGATGCAGTATATCTGCCAAGTCTGAATTTTCTTTTAAAGCCTTGATCTTTAAAAAGTGAAGGCCCGCATACACACAAGAGACCGCCAAACCCGCAAACGCAACAATCATCAAAAACCACAAAGCATCATGGGGTTGGCACCATAGCCCCAGGGCAGCAAACAATTTGCTGTCCCCTGCCCCCATTACTTTAAAATAAAAGAGAGCAAAACCAATAGTCAGAAACAAAAGCCCCATACCAAGCTGAATCAACACTGTTGTTGTGCTGACCAAAGGCAACCACACCCCAAGGGCAGAAAGGCCAATCATGACAACCAAAGGATTCGCAATACGGTATCCCGTAACGTCCTGATAGCAAATGAAAAAACAAATAATGGTGGCCAGGACGATAAAGAATAAAGGCAGGTAACCCAAAAAAAGATGTATGGCCTGAAGCATCATTTTCACAATTCATCAACGTAGAAAACTTTACCTGTATACCATAAACAAATGAACAAATCAATAGTTTTATAAAAAAATAATAAAATTTTATTTCAGCGCTCGATAGAAAGGTTTTTGACTATGAAAACATTATTACCCACTTTTTTACAACATGTACAGGGATGTGTGACGACACTGGCCACCTGTTTTAAAATCACGCGTCCGGATGGTTTGGTTTTGGGCTTTACCAGCTGGGATCGCTCCTTGGTTCTGGAGGGCGTCACCTACCGCGCCACGGAAAGCCTGCTGAGTTCGGCCGTGGAAAGTACCGCCGATTTAACGCCGGATAATCTGGATATTCAAGGGGTTTTGAATCATGATGTTTTAGAGCCCGCGGATTTATTATCCGGACTGTATGATGGGGCATCGGTGGATGTGTTTCGGGTGAATTATCTGGATTTGCCCACAAGCCTGGACGATACCCGGATTTTGTGGCTGCGTCGGGGCATGATTGCCACGGTGAGTTTTGAGAATGGCAATTTTGTGGCAGGGCTACGGGGTTTAACCGAAAAACTAAAAAAATCGCATTTGGACCTATACAGCCCCACCTGTCGGGCGCGTCGGTTGGGGGATGGGTTTTGCCGGGTCTCATTAGCCGGTTATCAAAATACGCATTCCATTACCAGCGTGGTTGATGCCCGACGTTTTGGGGCGAATAATGTCAAGGGCAATGATTATTATCGGTTTGGGATTGTGCGTTGGACCTCCGGTGCCAACACAGACCGTGAGTTTGTTGTCAAGGCCTACACCGCCGGGCAGTTCACGTTGGCCTTTCCCCTGCCCTTTACGGCGGCGGTGGGGGATACGTTTGTGGCCACGCGGGGGTGTGACCGACAGTTTGGCACGTGCCGTGATGTGTTTAACAACGTGAAAAACTTTCGGGGCGAGCCACCGCATTTGCTGCCTGGGGAGGATAAAATTCGGACGTTGTAGGGGGCTGGCCCCTGATGAAACGCCTGTGAAACGACTTGAATTCGTAACCTTTTTATTTTAAGATGGTTTTATGGAAATGAACACTGACCCTTTTCAAAATGCGTTCCCTGGCTCTTTGCCCCTGCGGATTCACCACCGCCTGCGGGGGCACTTTACCATGGAACAGGCGGATGATCTGGCGGGGGTTATCTTGGAAGCCCTGTCGCAAAACGTGGCCACAAAAGATGACATTGGCAAAGTCAGGGATGATATTGGTAAAGTCAGGGATGACATTGCTAAAATTAACGCTGATCTGCAGGCCAAAATCGCTGAGGTTAACGCTGACCTGCAGGCCAAAATCGCTGAGGTTAACAGGGATCTGCGCGCCGAGATTGATAAGAGAGCCACGGATCTGCAGGCCGAGATTGATAAGAGAGCCACGGATCTGCAGGCCGAGATTGCTAAAATTAACGCTGATCTGCACACCAAAATCGCTGAAGTTAACAAGGATCTGCGCGCCGAGATTGATAAGAGAGCCACTGAGCTGCACGTCGAAATCAAAAGAGTCGAAGCCCAGATCAACGCGGATATGACGGTGAAACTAAAGGATCTGGAACTCCGCCTCACTGAAAAAATGGGCAAGCTGATCTTCGGGTCCACGGCCTTTACCGTGACGGTGCTGGGGGCCTTGATGGCGTTGGCTAAGTTTATCTGACCTGTTAAATTTCGGATGCTGTAGCAGCCCCTTGACACCCGCCCCGGGGATGGTGCATGGTCAAAGGCGTTTATAAAAGCAAAATTTCTTTGACCGTGTCTTCTTTTTCCCTCCCCCCCCGTGTTTCCACCTGGCTTTCTGAGAACAAGCGTTTTTTGTTTCGGGCCGTTCTGGCGTTTCTTTTGTTGCCCATTCTGGTGGCTTTGGGCGCCCTGTTGTTTGGGCTGCTAAAGGTTTTTGCCGCTGTGGCCCTGTTTCTGGTGGTGACGGTCCTGGTCATTGGGTTTGGATTGATGGCTGTGGCGGTGGTTGAGGATCGGTTTTTTTCCCCGAAAGAATCGGAAAAGGACCCAAAATCCCCCCCGTCTTCGCCACCAAATGATGACCAGGTTATTGATGTTGTGACCTTACCTTAGTTTTTTTATCTTTTTATGGCTTCTTCCGCCCGAAAAAAAAGCCGGTATGGAAAACGACGGGGACGGGCACTGTCATGGTATATCAAAATTTATATTGGCTTTCGGGTCATGGGACTGGCTTTGCTGGCCATGATGGTGATTTGGCTGAGCACCGCCCCCGTTTCTGTTTATTTGTTTGATGCGGCCACGGCCCTGGGCAAAAAAAGCGGTTTGGTCCTGGATGAGCTGAAATTGTACGGCTATTATTACACACGGGAACAAGACCTGCGGGATCAATTGGATATTGTTAAGGGGGATTCGTTATTTTCCTTTAGCCCCGAAACGGCCATGACACGCATGATGGCCTTGCCCTGGGTAGAAGACGTTGAAATTCATCGTGTGTTTCCCAATCAGTTGTATGTGTTTGTGAAAGAAAAAAAACCCGCCGCGGTGTGGATCACGCCCGAAGGAAAACCCCTGTTGATTGACGCCAAGGGCCAAACCATTGCCCCCAAGGTGTCCGGTAGTCATGATTATTTGCTAAGGGTCCGGGGAGCCAAGGCGGGGGATCACCTGGTGTCTCTGTTATCGTTACTGGAGCACCGCCATTATTTAAAGCAAAACGTGAATGTCGCGGATTTTGTGGGGGAACGTCGCTGGGATTTGCTGCTGCGCAATCAGACCCATGTTTTTTTGCCGGAAAAAGACCCCGATTTGGCCCTGAACCAGCTGGACACGTATTTACAAAATGATAATTTGATCGACCGCGGCGTGAAAAAAATTGATTTGCGTTTGACGGGTCAGATTATTGTTGAGCCTTGATTGTTATGATGCACAAAGAATCCCTTTTGGCGGCGATTGATTTGGGCAACAGCCAGACGTGCTGTTTAATTGCCTTTACGGCCCCTGGGGCGGAGCCCGTCATTATCGGCAGTGCCACCATGGAATCCAAGGGTATGAAATACGGCATGATTACCGATTTGGACGCGTGCGCCGCCGTTGTGATGGAGGTTTTGAGCAAAGCGGAAAAAGAGGCGGGGGTTCGGGTCAAGCAAGCCACGGTTGGCTTGTGTCCCGTGCAAACGCGGGTATCCTGGAATGAAGGGCGTCTGCCCACCGCCCAAAAGCCCCTGTGCGATCATCATTTGCATCATTTGGATCAGGCCACCTTTACATCGGGTCTGCA
>JBILRW010000045.1:0-9483 GCA_044372405.1 Alphaproteobacteria bacterium | reverse complement strand
AGGGGGGGGCTCCCCTCACCCCAACCCCCGTATCCGATCCCTCAGCCCTGCCGCAGCTTCAAAATCCAGATTCTCCGCCGCCAGACGCATTTGTTTTTCCAGATCAATTTTCAGGGCGATGCGTTCTTGATCGCTCAGGATCAGGGATGGGGTGGCTTTGCCTTTGGTTTTTGTGGGGGCGGGGGCGTCGTAGAGGGATTCGGCGATTTTTTTGACAATGCTTTGCGGGGTGATGCCGTGTTCCGTGTTATAGGCCAGCTGTTTTTCGCGGCGGCGGGTGCATTCGTCGATGGCCTCGGTCATGGATTTGGTCATGCGGTCGGCGTACAGGATGGCGCGGCCCTCAACATTTCGCGCCGCCCGCCCGATGGTCTGGATCAGGGAGGTGCGCGAGCGCAAAAAGCCTTCCTTATCCGCATCCAAAATGGCCACCAGGGCGCATTCGGGGATGTCCAGACCCTCGCGCAGCAGGTTAATCCCAATTAGGATATCAAAGACCCCCAGACGGAGGTCCCGCAGAATCTCGATGCGCTCCAACGTATCCACATCCGCGTGGACATAGCGGCATTTCAGGCCCAGCTCGTTCAAATAACCCGTTAAATCCTCTGCCATTTTTTTGGTTAGGGTGGTGATTAACACCCGCTGGTCATTCTCCGCGCAGGTGCGGCATTCGGCAATGACGTCATCCACCTGATGCGTGGTGGGGCGAATCAGAATGACGGGATCCACCAAACCGGTTGGGCGAACAACTTGCTCCACAAAGACCCCCTGCGCCTGATCCAGTTCCCACTCCGACGGGGTGGCGGAGACAAAAATGGTTTGGGGGCGCAGGGTGTCCCATTCCTCGAACTTCAGCGGGCGGTTGTCTTTGCAGGATGGCAAACGAAAGCCATAATCGGACAATGTGGTTTTGCGCACCTGATCCCCCCGATACATGGCGTGAATTTGGGGCACGGTGACGTGGGATTCATCCACAATCAACACGGCATCACGGGGCAGGTATTCAAACAGCGTTGGGGGCGGCTCCCCTGGTTTTTTGCCGGAGAGATAGCGGGAGTAATTTTCAATCCCCTTGCACATGCCCGTGGTTTCCAGCATTTCCAGATCAAAGGTCGTGCGTTCGCGGATGCGTTGGGCCTCGATCCATTTTTGCTCGTCTTCAAATTCGACGATGCGTTTTTGCAAATCGGCCTTGATCTGGTGCGTGGCCTGACGCAGGGTGGGGGCCGGCGTGACGTGGTGGGAATTGGCAAAAATCCGAATACCGCTCAAGGTTTGCGTGGTTTGGCCGGTGAGGACCTGAAACTCCTGAATGCTTTCCAGTTCATCCCCGAAAAAGGACAAGCGCCACGCATGATCTTCGTAGTGGGACGGAAAAATATCCACCACATCCCCCCGCACCCGAAAACAGCCCCGCGTAAAGGCAATATCATTGCGTTTGTACTGAATTTCCGTCAATCGCCGGAAAAAATCGGGCAGGGCCACCCGCTGCCCCGCGATGATATCAATGACCATGGTTTCGTAATTTTCCGCCGATCCCAAACCGTATAAACACGACACACTGGCCACGATGATGGTGTCGCGACGCTCCAGCAACGCCCGCGTGGCGGCGTGGCGCATACGGTCGATTTGTTCGTTGATGGCGGAGTCCTTTTCAATATAGGTGTTGGTGCGGGGGACATAGGCCTCTGGCTGGTAATAATCATAATACGACACAAAGTATTCCACGGCGTTGTTCGGAAAAAACTCCTTCATCTCGGTATACAGCTGCGCCGCCAGTGTTTTGTTGTGGGCCATAATCAGGGCGGGCCGCTGCACCGCCGCAAGGGTGTGGGCAATGGAAAAGGTCTTCCCCGATCCCGTCACACCCAAGAGCACCTGATTCTGCTGACCCGCATCCAACCCCGCCGTCAACGCCGCAATGGCGTTCGGTTGATCGCCGGAGGGGGTGAAGGGGGAGGCGAGACGAAAGAGATCAGAGGGATTCATAGCCCCGCAAACTTACCCTAACCCTTAAGGATAAACCAGATTTTTTCGTCATCCCGGCCCAGCGAATGCAATGAGCGGACAGCCTCTATCCCCCCTAACTTTACCGAATAATAACCATCTTTTCAATAATTTGTTGATCCCCTCGGATCCCCGCTTTCGCGGGGATGATGAGTAAAGTGGTAAGTGGGACAATAACGTAAGTTTTGTTTTTCATCGACGATTATGGCAGAATGCTTTTCCTTATGGTTATTATCATGGACCGCGTTTTATGCTCTCTCCCACCGCTATTGTTTCGCACATTCAGGGGGTGGACCTGATGGCCGGAATCCTGATTGTGAATCTTGTCACCTTTGGATTGTTTTATGCCGATAAAAAAGCCGCGGAGGGACAAAATCGGCGGATTTCTGAAAAAATGCTGCTGCTCTGGTGCGCCGTGGGGGGCAGCCCTGGGGGCTATCTTGCCATGCAACGCTTTCGACACAAAACCAAAAAACAGACCTTTCGCCAGGCATTTTTTATGATTGTTGCGGTGCAGGCCTTTTTGCTGGCACGGTGGGCGTGGATTTTTTGGGTCGCCCCGTAGAGTCTCTACGCCCCCCACAAATTCTCAACAACATGAATGTTCCCATTGGGGGTGACAATCATGGCATCAAAACGAATATCGTGGTTGTCATACTCGGGATGGCCCGCCAAAAAGCACCCCGCCGCCGCTCCGTAACGATCCGGACACAGGGTGGTCAGGGTTTCCCGGCCATGATCCAGGGTGGGTCGTGCCTTGACCTCAATAAACATCAGCAGGTTTTCCCTGCACGCAATAATGTCAATTTCATGGGCGGGATTGCGGTAACGATGGGCCAGAATGCGGCAGCCTTCCTGGTGCAAACGCGCTAAACACGCTTGCTCCGCCCCCCGGCCCTTGGCATCGCCTGTGGGTTTCATGGCGTATCTTCCTTGGCCAACCTCAAGGCCAACGTATAAAGGGTTTTCCGGGGCAACTCCCACAGCCCCTGGGCGATGCTGACGGCCTCTTTCACGCCATGATCCGCCACCAGGGTTTTCATTTGATGTTCAATGGTTTTCATATCTAAAATTTCCGCCGCCAGATGGGCCACCAAAACCCATTCGCCGCCCATGATTTTGGGGTCCTTGGCCGCGCGTTCGCCCAGGGTTTGCATCACAAGGGCAGGGCTTCCCATCAATATCCCCTCATGCAACTTGGTGATTTCACGGCAGAGTGACAACTGGATCTGATCCCCAAAACGATCCCCAAGAGTCGTGAGCACCTTTGTCACATCATGACACGCAACATACCCCACCACGGTGGTTTCCCGTGGCCAATCCACTTTTTTTTCACTCACAAACCCCACAAACAAAAAACGATCCGTGGGCAGGCCCGCCATGGTGAGGGCGGCCACAGCCGCGCACGCCCCGGGTATGGAAATAACGGGTATAGTTTGCTCGTGACACGCCCGAACGAGTTTATATCCCGGATCCGCAATCAGGGGGGTGCCCGCATCGCTGATGAGGGCCACAGCAGCACCGCCCTCAATAGACGCGATGATGGATTGTCGTTGCCCTTCATCGGAAAAATCGTGATACGTCATCAGGCGCGGGGGGCGAATGTCGTAATGTTGCAACAACGTACGGCTGGTGCGGGTGTCTTCACACGCCACAATATCCACCTGGCGCAGCACATCCAGGGCGCGCAGCGTCATATCTTTTAAATTGCCAATGGGGGTGGCAACAAGGTACAAACCAGAGGAAAGAGAGGACATAACCATGATCAAGCAATACCTGATACTATCCCTGATCGTGATGCTGCTGTCAAATTGTGCCATGCCGGTGGATACGAACGTTTCCCTTCGCAATCCCCCCAAGGCTCTGACGCAAATCGCCCCTCGATCCTCCCCGTCTTTACCGTCAGATAATGTTGTCGTGATGCCCGAAGGAGGGCCGTCTTCAGCCTCCTCTTTTTCAGGGGAAGGGTTTCATGTGGCTCTCCTCATTCCCCAATCCGGAAAACATCAGGCTCTGGGGCAATCGCTGGCGGAAAGTGCCGCCCTGTCCCTGGCGCGCCTGCCCAATGCCAAACGGTTACATGTCACCGTCATCGACAGCGCGACGTTATCCCAGGGCACAGCACCGGCCCTGAAAGACCGCCTGATGAAGGAACGTGTGAATTTTGTCATCGGTCCTGTTTTTGCGGAACAGGCGCAGATTCTGAAGGCTGCCCTAGCCACCACCCCGGGCGCCCCGGCCCTGGTGACGTTTTCCAATACCATGACCATTGCGGCGCCCCCCCTGTTTGTAGCGGGGTTTGATCCCTTTGCGGAAGTCCTGGCCGCCACCAAAGCCCTGGCCGCTGCGGGATCATGTCATTTCCTGATCCTGCCCGCCACCAAGGCGGGATATGCCCTGGAAGAAACGCTAAAGAGCGCCCTTTCTGCCAAGGGAGCCCGTATTTTAGGGACCTTTTCTTATCAAGAGGCTTCGTTTAAGGATCTCAACCCCACATTAACCAAAGCCGCCGCATCCACAGCAGGGTGCGTGACAGGGCCCTCGGGCAATGCCTTCACCACCGTTGTGGCCCTGTCCGGATCCCAACTGAAAACCGTTTTGCCGATCATAGAGGGCCAGGCCACCGACATCATCACCCCCGCCCTGGCCAATGCCACAACCAAGCCCCTGTTTTTCGCCGATGTGGACCGCAGCGTTTGGGATCAAGTCCAGCAGTATTATCAGGGGGCTCTGGGCCGGGCTCCATCGCGTTTGGACGTCATTGCCTATGACATGATTTCGCTGGCGGGGTATTTGGCACAAGAGGGGGGAGAGACCCAAAGTGCTCTGAAAAATCCATCCGGATTCCAGGGTTTAGTGGGTCTGTTCCGGTTCCAGACCCAAGGAACCATCGAGCGCGCCTTGGCCATTTACAGAAAAGACCAAGGCAACCTGGAGCTCATCACCCCCGCCCCCCAGCGGTTTGCGCCATGATCACCTTTGGCCAGACGGTTTCGGGCCGTTTGATTCGACGCTACAAACGGTTTTTAATGGATGTGCAGCTGGATACGGGGGAAACCGTTACCGCCCATTGCCCCAACTCGGGATCCCTGATGGGCGTGTGTGATCCGGGGATGCCGGTTTTATTGTCGTATCATCCGGGCCCCAAACGTACGTATCCCCTGACGGCCGAAATGGTTTATGCGGAGGATACCTGGATTGGGATCAACACCCAACACCCCAACCGTTTGGTGAAAGCAGCCCTAAGCGACCGTGTTTTCCCTGAAATTGTTGGCTACACCGACGTGAAACCCGAAACCACCGTGGGACAAAGCCGACTGGACTTCTTTTTGCCGCAGTGGGGTTATGTTGAGGTCAAAAATGCCCACATGAAACGCCAGCCGGGCCTGCTGGAATTTCCCGATGCCGTGACAGCCCGGGGGGCGAAACACCTGAAAGAACTAACACACCTAACAACCCTGGGCCACCACGCTGCGTTGATTTATATCGGCCAGCGGGCGGATGTGGACCGTTTCACCGTGGCCCGCGATATTGATCCCACTTATGCTGCGGCGTTTGAGGCGGCCCAAAAAGCCGGGGTCATGATGCTGGCCTATACCTGCACGGTGTCGCCCGCGGGGATTGCGCTGGGGCGGGGGGTTCCGTGTGGGGGGTAGGGTGGTAAGCCAAACCAAGCACAACAAAGCACAATTTACTTTGTTTTAAAGGAGATGGACTATAAGATAAACCTATGTTATCTCTTAACACAAAAATCCTGATTGATCGGATTGTTGGCACCCCGATTGTGCACGTGTTGAACCTTGCCTCGCAGGTTTTGGGTAAGATCTTGCGCCGCGATCATGCCTTTGGCGAGAGCGTCAAAACCATTATGGTGTGTAAATTATTGGGGCTAGGCGGGATTATTCAATCGACCCCTCTGCTCCAGGCCTTAAAAAAACACTACCCCCAGGCAAAAATCGTGTATGTGACTACAAATGCGGGCAAAGGCACCTGTGAGGCGATTCCGCTGATTGATGAGATTCTTCTCCTTGACGATAAAACGCCGCTTTTGTTGTTCAAAAGCGTTTTGCGGCTTATTGCCCGGTGTTGGACGTTAAAAGTGGATGCGTTCTTGAATTTAGAGGTCTATTCGCAGCTCAGTAACATTCTGGCTATTACCAGTATGGGGCGTAATCGTTTGGGCTATTATACGAAAGGCTCGGATATTTTGCGCGTGGGGATTTATACCCATATGGCGTATTATAACAGCTTTGCCCCTCGCCACCGTATTTTTACGCAACTGGCCTTACTCATGGATATTCCCGAATCCAGTATTGAAGATAAACTCCCGCCGCTCGCCATAAACCCTGACGCATGGGAAACAGCGTGTGCAAAATTGCCTGCACTGCGCGACAAAAACTATATTTTGTTTGCGTCTAATACGTCAGATTTAGGGCAAGAGCGGCGGTGGTCTGGTGATTCTTTTCGGGAATTGGCAATGCGCCTTGCGAAATGCTATCCGGATACAACTTTGATTTTTTGTGGTACCCCCGCAGAAAAGAAAGCCTGTGCCGCCATTGTCGAGGGCATCGAAAGTGACCGCATGATCAATAGTGCAGGTCTTTTCAATCTGGCCGAATTTCTTAATGTTGTGGCGCATACGCGCATGATTGTGGCTAACGATACTGGCCCTATGCATATAGCGTTGGCACTGAATGTCAAAACACTGGCGTTGTTTGGGGCAACCCACCCACGGCAATACACCATGAAGTTCCAGCAAAACTTCTATCCCGTCTACAAAAGTGTCTATTGCAGCCCGTGTGTGCATATTTTTGACAAGGCCCCCTGTAATGGCAACAACATTTGTATGAAACTCATCAGTGTTGACGAAGTGCTGCAAATGGCCCACTTAATTTTAAATGGCAGTGAGCCACCCCTAAAAACCCCTATTGAAACGCTGCTTTATGGCACCACGGAAGAGCCCTTCAGCGCGATTAGGAGAAACTAAAATGGAATCCTGTTATTTGTGTCATAGCCCTGAAGTGATCCATCGCTTTGATATAGGAGAATACCCTCTTCTGCGCTGCAAAGCCTGTGGATTAGAATGGCTGTCCCCCCAACCGGATGATGCGGTGTTGGGGGAGATTTATGGGTCTCAGTACCATGAGAGCAGAATGCAGAGTGCAGGGGTTGGCTATAGTGCCATGAAACAAAAAACCTTTGAGGCTATCCTTGCAAAAGTTCACTTATCCTCACAAGCAACAGTTTTAGATATTGGTTGTGCGGAGGGAGACTTGCTAAGAGTTTTGCAAACAGCAGGCCATACGGTTTATGGGATTGATTGCTCTTCTTATGCAGCAGCATTATGCCAAAAAGAATTTGGCTTGGAGAACATTCACTGCGGCGAACTCTCGGAGGCTCCTTTTTCAGATGTTTGTTTTGACGCAGTTTTTATGATTGATGTTTTAGAACACACAAGAGATCCCATTCAAATACTAAGTAATTTACAAAAATACTTAAAGCCTAATGGAAAGCTTGTGCTGGTACTACCTAATGTGGGAGGATCATTACGAAAGACCATGGGCAAAGCATGGCCCCATTACTTAATAGAGCACCTTTTTTATTTTTCCCCGAAAACCATCCAGTACGTTCTGCAGAAAGCATCTTTTCAAGAGCCCCTCGTTCGTACCTTTCCAAAAATTCTGAGTATTGAGTATATCGCAGGCTGGTTCAAGACAAGGAGAAAGGGCGTTTTTTTTACCATACTTGGATCCGCATTATATTTTATTCCATCTGTTATTAGAAAGCGGCTTTGGACTATTCCCTGCGGGCAAATGCTAGTCATCGCCCAGAAAAAATGAGAAAATATGAACAATACCAATAAACTTTCCTTATTGGCTGTCTGCTGTTTTATGATGCTCAATATAGGGATGATAGCGTTATTACCAACACCGTATTCCCCTTTTGTCGATCCGTTTTCTGAGTCGTTTCATGCGGATTCGGGTAAAAATTTTGTAACCTTTGGATTGCTGCACAATGCAGGGTTGGCAACAATTTCCAAAGAGTGGATCGTGGGGTGGTGGGGAGAAACGGTGATTCAAAATCCTTCTCAAGAATACTTTGTTTATACGCATTATCCGTCTGTTTCCGATTTTATTGCAGGTATTGGTGGCAAGATTTTTGGCGTCGAGAGTACTCGGCCTTTACGCATCATTCCCCTCATGCTTAACGGCGTATTGCTTTTTATTTTTTTAAAACATGTCTTTTCGCTCTTGCCACAAAGACAGCAGCACTATTTGTTTCTTCTCTTGTTTTTGATTGTACCCATGGGCTGGAATAGCATGCATGCCTTCTCTCATCATGGCTATGCTTTGTATGTTAGCCTGGCTTTTATTGGGGTGATGCTGCCTGTTTTTCAACATATTCAGACCACACTCCAGGGTAGTGCAAAACGGATGGCGCTGTTGTTTGGTTTTTTAACAGGACTCTTTACGTTTGATTATTTTTTTATTGCCTTGGGGACGCCGCTTGCCGTGTGCCTTTTGTTTCATAGTCGGGAAAGCTTCACCAACAAAATACTTAAACGCCAATGGCTGGTGCTGGGTTGTCTGGCTGGGGTGGGCTTCGCCCTTGCCCATGCCGTGCATTTTATGCAGGTTGTGGCCTACTATGGGTCCTTCACTATGGCATTTCAGGATATTTTTGGCTCTGCCCTTTACCGCCTTACGGGGAATGAAGAATACTATAGCTTCATATCGGGAGTGAAAAGTGGTGGCGATTGCACCTCTCTCTATTGTCAGTACATAAACGATTTGGGGGCAATCAAGGGTAGGTTTATGTTGCTTTTTGATTACCTAACGTTGTGGACGTCGGATGTTGTCTCTTTTGAGCAATATCTTCCCAATAGAGATATTGCGCCCATTGGCAGAAGCGGAAATTATTTAATGCTGCCCATTGTAGCTTGGGGGATTCTCGCCATGGGGGTGACGTTTATCTGCAAAAAAAAATTCCCTGGCCACTGTTTTGGCCATTGTTGTTTGCTTTTTTTATCAACGCTGATGATCTCGAGCCTATGGGTTTTTTTGATTAAAAATCATGGCACTGTCCACGTTCATCTTTTGCCGCGGCACTATTATTTTTGTTATATCATGCTTGTTTTGTTTGTGACGCGTCTCACTACCTACAGAGACGCGCCCCCCTCTTCATGAACACCATCTCTGTCAAAAACACCAATCCCTACTTCAAAAAATTTTGCAATGCCTTGAAAAAAAATGGAAAACCAGGAAAAGTCATCGTCGTGGCCATCATGCGCAAACTCATGCACATTATCTTTGGGATCCTCAAAAACAACACACCCTTCGATCCCCAAAAGTTAACGCAAACGGCGGGAAAACAGACATGCTAATCCCAGCCGCCTTCGTCATCGTTCGCGGCCATCAGCACCCCCACCCTAACCCTCCCCCGCAAGCGGGGGGGGGGGGGGGGGAATAACCATTT
>JBILRW010000015.1:0-28267 GCA_044372405.1 Alphaproteobacteria bacterium | reverse complement strand
CCCAAACCCCCCCCCCCGCCGGCACGGGGCGCGCCCCCCCCCCCCCCCCCCCCACCCCCCCCCCCCCCGGGGGGGGGGGGGGGGGGGGAATATCCATTGTTTTTTAAAAAGAAAATGTTATTTTCATGGGGGATTTTGCCCATAACGAAAGAAGAACCTTATGCCCAAAAAGACACACGATGTTCCCTTGAGCGCCCAAGCTCTGGAGGAGAAATTTGACAATAACGGCGATACGGACGCTGATTTTGACTGGGCAGCGGCCCGGCGTCCTGGAGAGGGAGTCGGAGGACAGAAGACAGAGGACAGAGGACAGAGGACGGATAGAAAGTCGGGGATCCGTCTTCCGTCTTCAGTCCTCCGTCCTCCGACTACGCCAAAACCTTCTTAACCTCATGAATTTCAAAGCATTCAATCTGGTCCCCAGGACGGATGTCTTGGTAATTTTCAAAGGCCATACCGCACTCATAGCCGCCTTTAACCTCTTTGACTTCGTCTTTATGACGTTTCAGGGTTTTTAGGCTGCCCTGGTGAATGACCACATTATCCCGCAGCAAACGCACACCACAACCCCGTTTGATGGTGCCTTCGGTGACCATACATCCGGCCACTTTACCCACTTTGGACACATCAAAGACCTGACGAATTTCAGCGTAACCCAGGAAGGTTTCTTTTTGTTCCGGCGACAGCAGACTGGACGCTGCCTCGCGCATGGCATCCACGACGTCATAGATGATGGAGTAATAACGAATATCCACGCCTTCTTTTTTGGCCAGATCCCGGGCCGATGGGTTGGCCCGCACGTTAAAGCCGATAATCAAAGCGCCCGTAGATTTGGCCAAAGTCACATCGGATTCCGAAATGGCCCCCACCCCTGTGGTAATCACGTTGACTTTCATTTCATCGCTGATGATTTTTTCCAGGCTGCCTTTGATGGCCTCCACCGATCCCTGAACATCGCCCCGAATAATCAGGGACAGGGTACGCATGGTGGCATCCGATTGATATTTCGCAAAAATATCAGAAACGGAGGTTTCCCCCGCCTGGACAACCTTGGTTTTGCGTTTGCGCTCACGGTATTCCGCCACTTCACGGGCCTTGGCTTCATCGGCCACAATCACGAAATCATCACCGGCTTCGGGAACGCCCTGGGATCCCAAGACCTCAACGGGGGTGGCGGGACCCGCCTCACGCACACGAACGCCGCGACTGTCAATCAGGGCCCGAACACGGCCCCACCGGGTGCCGCTGACAAAAATATCACCCACAGATAATGTGCCTTGTTGCACCAGAACCGAGGCCACGGGGCCAAGGCCCTGATCCATGCGGGCCTCTAAAACCGTGCCCTCAGCAGCGCCCGTGGGACGAGCCCGCAGGTCCATAATTTCCGCTTGCAGCAAAATGGCCTCTTCCAGGGCGGTCAGCCCTGTTTTTTTCTTGGCCGACACTTCAATGGATAAAACATCGCCCCCCAAATCCTCCACCACAATCCCATGGGAAAGGAGCTCTGTTCTGACTTTATCAGGACGGGCTTCGGGTTTATCCACCTTGTTAATGGCCACAATGATGGGCACGCCGGCGGCTTTGGCGTGGGAGATGGCCTCAATGGTTTGGGGCATGACGCTGTCATCAGCGGCCACCACCAGCACCACCACATCGGTGACATGGGCCCCCCGGGCCCGCATGGCGGTAAAGGCTTCGTGTCCCGGGGTATCCAGAAACACAATGGATTTACCGGAGGAAAGCACAACTTTATAAGCCCCAATGTGCTGGGTAATACCACCGGCTTCCCCCGAAACCACATCCGTTTGACGCAGGGCATCCAGCAGGGAGGTTTTTCCATGATCCACATGGCCCATAATGGTCACCACCGGCGCGCGGGGCAGGGCTTCCCCGATTTCGGTGGTCAAGTTTTGCTCAACATCATCCTCAGAAACCCGCAGCGCCGTGTGGCCCAGTTCCCCCACGACCAATTCGGCGGTTTCGGCATCAATGGTTTGCCCGGCGGTGACCATCATACCCATTTTCATCAGGATTTTGATCACATCCACCGCCCGCTCGCTCATGCGGTTGGCCAGATCTTGAACGGCAATGGTTTCAGGAATGACCACCGTCCGTTTTAATTTTTCTATGGTGGGCTGAGGGCCCCGGGTGATCTTGCGCCGTTTTTTTAAACCCACAATGGGGGCGGTTTTGGTTTCCTCTTCCACCAGGGCCTCTTTTAAGGCCGATGTGATGGTCATTTTACGTTGACGACGGGCATTCAGTCCTGTTTTGGCCGACGCAGCAGCGGCCTCGTCATCTTCTTTTTTACTTTTGCGTTCAACAACTTTATCCGGCCATTCGCCAGGTTTGGCAACCACCTCACCGGGACGGCGAACAGCGGTGGCTGTGGGGGTTGCGGCGGGGGCGGCGCCTCCTGCGGCTTTACGATCAAAGGCCGCCCGCTCATCTTTGGTTAATCCCGCTTTTTCCAGGGGGCGCACGACACGGCGTAAGGTGACCAAGGGCTCTGACGAAAAAAGCCCTGGCTTGGGCCGGGCAGCGGCAGGCACCATTTCTTTTTTGACCTCGGGAGCCTCGGGGGCGGCCTCAACAGGGACCGTTGTCTCTGAGGATGCAGGAATCTCTTCCTCTCGCGTATGCTTGACCACACGGAGCGTCCGAAGATCGGTATCCGCAGGGGCCTCAAAAACCGGACTTTGACTGAGCGCCTGTTGGCGGGTGCGGCGCTCTTCTTCACTTAAGGTCGACCCCGTCTTAGCGGGCGGGACAGAGACGGGCTTGCGTGCCGGAGACAGCGTTTCTGTGGAGAGATTTTCTTCAACCTTCGGGGCAAGATCAGGCTTTTCCTGAGGAATCCCAATGGTGGGGCGCTTTCTTTTGATTTGCACGGTAACGGCGGGGGAAGGAACACCCCGGGAAAGGATGCCCCCCCCACGGGAAAAACCTCCGCCCGCGTCAGGACGACTGCGCAAAGTCCCCGTGGACAGGTGAAGCGTTGATGTTCCGGGCTTTTTTTCGTCAGTCATGAGGTTCCTATTGCTTTTCCTATCCCGTCACGCGTGTGCTATGCAGCGCCCGCGGCGGTCTCTCCACCCGTAAACCAATGGGCCCGGGCGGCCATAATCACGTTTTCGGCCTCAGCCTGGCGAATGATGGCGGATCCCAAAAGATCAACCAGTTCATCCGCGGCTAGATCAGCCAGGCCATCCAGCGTGGTAATACCCTGCTCGGCCAGAACCATCACCAGATCGGGGGTTAAACCCGCCACGGTAATCAGCTCTTCTTCAATGCCCATGTCTTTGCGTTTTTTCAGGAAGGCCTGGTGTTTTTTGTCCTGCCAGATTTGGGCGCGCTCGATTAATTGCGCCGCCACGTGGGTATCAAAGCCTTCGATGGCCTCCAGCTCGGCCGGATCAATATCGGCAATCTCCTCGGCGCTGTTAAAGCCCTCAATCACCAGCAGATGGGCAATCACATCATCCACGTCCAAAGCCTCTTTAAAGTGGGCGGATTTTTCTTTCATGTCTTTCAACCGTTTTTCGGATTCATCGCTTTCGGTCATCACATCAATGCCCACGCCCAGCAGCTGAGACGCCAAACGCACATTTTGTCCCCGGCGACCAATGGCCTGGCTCAACTGATCATCCACAACCACAGCCTCAATCCGGTTATTTTCTTCATCCAGTATGACCTTGGTCACCTGGGCAGGGGCCAGGGCCCGAACCACCAATTTGGCCACATCATCATCCCAGGGGATAATGTCAATTTTTTCACCGTGCAGCTCATTGACAACCGCCTGAACCCGGCTTCCCCGCATCCCGACGCACGATCCCATGGGATCAATGGTGGGATCATCGGTGTGCACAATCATTTTGGCCCGGCTACCGGGGTCACGGGCGATGGATTTGATCTGAATCAGTCCCTCGTAAATTTCCGGCACTTCCTGGGCGAATAAAGCGGCCATAAAGCCACTGTGCACGCGGGACAAGATAATCTGAGGGCCCCGCGCCTCTGGCCGCAAGTCCATAATATAGGCCCGCACGCGATCCCCACGACGATAGGCTTCCCGGGGGATCAGCTGATCCCGACGCAGCATGGCCTCCGCCCGGCCCAGATCCACAATCAGATTGCCAAATTCAACGCGGCGCACAATACCGGTGACAATTTCGCCCACGCGGTCCTTAAATTCATCATATTGACGACCACGCTCGGCCTCACGCACCTTTTGCAGAACAATCTGTTTGGCGGTTTGGGTGGCAATACGGCCAAAATCCAGCGGCGGCAATTCATCCACCAGAACATCGCCCACAGCGGCGCCGGGCTTGTACCTGGCCGCTTCGGTGGGGGTCAGCTGAGAATACTCACATTCAATCACATCCACCACGTGGCGATAGCGACGCAGGGTAATCTGACCTGTTTTCCGGTCAATTTCGGCGCGAATATCGTGCTCTTGCCCGTATTTGGTGCGGCCCGCTTTTTGAATGGCCAGCTCCAAAGCCTCAAGCACCTGTTCGCGCTCAATTTCTTTTTCGCGCGCGACAGACTCGGCAATGTGCAGAATATCAGAAGGAGTTGGGTACATCATAAGAAACCTTTGCTATCATAAGTGTTACGAAAAATCAAAGCAAAACGACAAAGAGAGGGGCGCCCCCTCTCCCCCATGGGGAGACGGCTGGGGAGAGGGGCAGAGAGTGTTCATCCCTCCCCCCTCTTTTTCATTTCCTCAGCAATCATTTCATCGGTAATGACGATGCGGGCCTCTTGCAAGATATCATAGGGCACAGACCACGGGGTTTTATCATCCAAAACAATAACAATTGTCTGGGGCGTGGTGGCAGAATCCAGCAAGCCTTCAAATTTGCGGCGACCCTCCAGCGGGGGGGAGACGCGCACCTTAACCCGTTGGCCCACAAAACGCACAAAATCCTCTGGCAGAATCAGGGGGCGGTCCAGCCCGGGGGAACTCACTTCCAGCTGATAGGCCTCCGGCCACGGATCATGAACAGAAAACAGGGGATCCAGCAGACGATTGACAGCCTCGCAATCCTCCACCGTAATGGGTGCACCATCGGCGCGGTCCATCATAATTTGCAGGGTGGGATGACGCCCCCCCCCCATTTTTTTTGCGCGCACCAAAACATAACCGCTGCTTTTCAGCAGGTCCTGAATGTCGGTGGTTAAGCTATCGGATAAATCGGAAAAACGCATACAAGGGATCAACAAAACATAAAAAAAAGTGGGACAGAAGCTGCCCCACTTTCGAAAAACACCTTATTGTCTTTTGGGTCAGGGTGCAAGAAGATTTTTGAGTGCCATAAACATCCTTGCTTTTTCAGACCGATTCCCTGATAAAAAAGTCATGGTTTTTATGATGGCAATGAAAGGATTTCTTCCCATGCGTCACGTTGGTTTTTATGTTCTGATGTTAATGGTTATTTTTCAGGGATCGTCTCTGGCGGCTGCCCCCAAAGCGAAACCCGCCCCCGCCGCTCCCGCTGAAAAAGCCGCCCCCGCCCAGTCGATTCACATCATGGGATCCTCCAGCGTGTATCCTTTTGTCACGGCCGCAGCGGAACAATTCGGGCGCGACAAGGCCTTTAAAACCCCTATTGTTGAAGCGACAGGCACCGGATCGGGCTTTAAACTGTTTTGCGCGGGGGTGGATTTGTCATCGCCGGATGTGGTCAATGCCTCTCGTCCGGTTAAAGACAGTGAAAAAGCCCTTTGTGCCAGCAATGGTGTCACTGAGGTGATGGAACTGAAAATCGGCTTTGACGGCATTGTCGTGGGTCAGTCCAAAGCCGCCAAGGATTTGAGTATTTCCAAAAGTGATCTTCAGCGGGCGCTGGCGGCCAAAGTTGTTCTGAACGGAAAGCTGGTCCCCAACCCCTATCAAAACTGGTCTGATGTTCGCCCGGATTTGCCGGTGCGCCCCATTACGGTTTACGGCCCGCCCACCACATCGGGCACGCGGGATGCTTTTGTGGAAATGGTGATGGAGGCCGGTTGTGAAAAAGCATCTCTGCCCAAGAGCCTCACCGAAGCCGACGTGAAAGCGGCCTGTGAAACCATGCGGGAAGATGGCCGGTATATTGAGGCCGGCGAAAACGATAATTTGATTATCCAGCGGTTAGAGGTCAATGCCGATGCCCTGGGTCTGTTTGGGTATAGCTTTTTAGAGCAGAATGCGGACCGGATTAAGGCCGTATCCGTGGATGGTCAACAACCCACCATTGACACCATTTCCAGCGCCCAGTACCCTATTTCCCGGTCGTTGTTTGTTTATGTTAAAAAAGCCCACATTCCGCTGGTGCCGGGCCTGAAAGAATTTGCCACACTGCTGGTATCGGATGATGCCGTGGGCGATTTGGGTATCATGGTTGAAAAGGGACTGATCCCCCTGCCCGCCGTTCAACAAAACATTGAGCGCCAAAAGGTTGAAATTTTGCAGGCCCTGACGTTTTCTGCGCCTGCGCCTGCGGTGGACGAGGGTGCCACGGCGCCCAAGCCTTAACCCCATAAATCTTAAAGGAAGCGCCCCATGATCACACCCTCCCTTTTGTTGGGTTTGGGCCTGGTGTTTCTGGGGCAGCGTTTGTGGGCCCTGCGAGGCATTTTTCCCCGGGGCGAGAAAACTGGGTCCGTGGGGATCAAGGCTTCTTCGCCCTCGCTGGATCATACCGCCCGCTGGGGGCAGGTGGCCTGGCTGAATGCTTTGGTGCTCACGGGATTTGGATTATTGGCGTGGCTTTTGTTGTCATCACCCATTCTGTTGGGGTCGTGGCTTTCGGTGGCGGTCCTGGTGACGGGGTGGGGCCTCTGCGCCCGTTATTTAACGCCTACCTGTCATGCCCGCATGATTGGGGAGGGGATGATTATCACCCTGTTACGTCTATCCTCTGTGGTGGCCATTTTGACCACAGGGGCCATTATTTTTTCCTTGACGTTTGAGGCCATGGCCTTTTTCCGCCTGGTTTCCCCGTGGGATTTTTTGTTTGGAACGCACTGGAGCCCGCAGCTGGCGCTGCGTGCCGATCAAGTGGGCAGCTCGGGCAGTTTCGGGGCCATTCCTCTTTTCACAGGGACCCTGATGATGACGGTGATTGCACTCAGCATTGCCCTGCCCGTGGGGTTGTTTTCCGCCATTTTCCTCAGTCAATATGCCACTTATCGTCAACGGTTTTGGTTAAAGCCTTTACTGGAAATTCTTTCCGGCATTCCCACCGTGGTTTATGGTTTTTTTGCCGTGGCGGTCATTGCCCCCATGGTTCGGGATTTTGGGGTTTTTTGGGGGCTGGATATTATGACGGAAAGTGCCCTGGTGGCCGGCGGCGTCATGGGGGTGATGATTATTCCGCTGGTGTCCTCGCTGTGTGATGATGTTCTTTCCGCTGTGCCCAAGCGTTTAAAAGAGGGGGCGCTGGGATTGGGGGCCACATCCCAGGAAATGATCACGGGTGTTGTGCTGCCGGCGGCCCTGCCCGGGGTCATCAGTGCCTTTATTCTGGCCTTTTCCCGGGCCGTGGGGGAAACCATGATTGTGGTCATGGCGGCGGGGATTGCCGCCAATTTGACCTTTAATCCGTTAGAGCCCGTCACTACCGTCACGGTGCAAATTGTAAAATTGCTCATCGGGGATCAAGAGTTTGATAACCCAAAAACCTTATCGGCCTACGCCCTGGGGTTTGTGTTGTTTTTTATCACGCTGGTCATGAACATTATGGCCATGAACCGGATTAAAGCGTACCGAGCCCGTTATGATTGATCAAAAAAACCGTGCCTTTTCCCGTCGTCACCGGCGGGATCGTTTGTTTCGCCGTTTGGCCCTGGGATCTGTTATCTTTGCCGTTTTGGCATTGCTGACCTTACTGTCGTCTCTGGTTGGCCAAGGCTGGGGCGCGTTTGTTTCCTATAGCATTGAAATTCAGGCCGAAGATATCCCCCCCAATCTGCCCTCCAGTGATCGCGCCGCGGTGGTGTCCATCATTACGTCGTTTTTACAAACGCCTGTGTCTTCCAAACAAGACGTGATTCGGCTGTTTAGTGCCGATGCTGGCCCTCAGTTGGCGTTGTGGCTGAAACAATCCTCCCAAGGGCCCCTGCGTTTGACGCTGTCCGATGATGCCGATATGTTTTTAAAACATAGCTACCAGGAAAGCCCGCTGAAAACGGAGCAGCGGAAAATCCTCAGTGATCTGAAGGCCCTGGGCGTGGTGCGCCGAAGCCTAAACACCACCTTTTTTACCGGTGGCGATTCCAGGGAACCGGAGTTGGTGGGGATTTACAGTGCGCTGATGGGGTCGCTATTGACCCTGGCAACGGCGTTTCTGTTGGCCTTTCCGGTGGGGGTCATGACGGCGATTTACTTAACGGAATATGCCAAGCCCTCGGCCTGGCGCACGTGGGTGGAAATTAACATTAACAATCTGGCGGCGGTGCCGTCCATTGTGTTTGGATTGCTGGGGCTGTCCCTGTTTATTCAGTTTTTTGGTTGGCCGCGCTCAACCCCCTTGGTGGGGGGGGCTGTTTTGGCTTTGATTATTTTGCCCACCCTGGTCATTGCCACAACGGCGGCGTTAAAATCCGTTCCCACCAGTATTCGCATGGCGGCTTTGGCTATGGGGGCATCCAAAACGCAGATGGTGTTTCATCATGTGGTGCCGTATTCGATCCCTGGGATTATGACGGGATCGATTCTCTCCATGGCGCATATTTTGGGGGAAACGGCGCCGCTGCTGCTCATTGGCATGGTGGCCTTTATTGTGGATGTGCCGGGCGGGATTACCGATGCAGCGACGACGTTACCCGTGCAGATTTTTTTATGGTCGGAAAGTGCCGAACGTGCCTTTGCCGAAAAAACCGCCGGGGCGATTTTGGTGCTGCTGGTTTTTTTATTGATTATGAATGCGCTGGCGATTATTTTGCGGCATAAACATCAGAAAACGTGGTCTTAACATGCATCAGGAATCCCCCATGGACAAAAAGATGGAAGCCCACGCCGTTTCGGTGTTTTACGGCCAAACCCAGGCGCTGTATGATATTTCCCTCAGCATCCCGGCGCGGCACGTCACGGCCTTAATTGGGCCCTCGGGCTGTGGAAAATCAACCTTTTTACGTTGCCTGAACCGTATGAATGATGTGGTGGAGGGCTGCGTCGTGCGCGGATCCATTCTGCTGGATGGACAAAATATCTACGCCCCCAGTGTGGACACCGTGATGCTGCGGGCGCGTGTGGGGATGGTGTTTCAAAAACCCAATCCCTTCCCCAAGTCCATTTTTGATAATGTCGCGTACGGCCCCCGCATTCATGGCATGGCCAAAACCAAGGCCGATTTGGAAGACATCGTGGTGGAAAGCCTGAAAAAGGCCGGCCTGTGGCTGGAGGTCAAAGACCGCCTGCACACCGAAGGCACCAGTCTGTCTGGTGGCCAGCAGCAACGATTGTGCATCGCGCGCAGCATTGCCATCAGCCCCGAGGTCATTTTGATGGACGAGCCCTGCTCTGCCCTGGACCCCATCGCCACCGCCAAGATCGAAGAGTTGATTGATGATCTGAAGGCCAACTACACCATTATTATCGTCACCCATTCCATGCAACAGGCGGCCCGCGTGTCACAAACAACAGCCTTTTTCCACCTAGGGAAAATGATTGAAGTCGGCCCCACGGATGTCCTGTTCACCAACCCCAAAAACGAACGCACCCAAGGGTATATTACCGGGCGGTTCGGGTGAAGGGGGGAGATGGAAAAGCCCCTTGCGGGGGCAAAGACATGAAATTCTATCTGTTCGGGAGTGTTTAATCGTGTCCAATCAAGAAGCGTTTTTGGATATCCTTGATCGTGCTCATATGCACACCATATTGCCTTGCACGCTGTGGCCATTGGCTCAGGGCGTCTAAGGTTTTCTTCAGAATCTCGATCACACGTTTATGCGGCAGGCCAGCCTGTTTTCCAAGGGCTTGCAAATGATCGAGACTAGGATTTTTGCCTTCGCCTAAGACCATCGTGCTGTGCTCACCGCTTGGGCCGCTGGAAAATGTCAGGTCATAGGCAGGGGCAAGCGTCCACACCCCCGCGTCATCCATTAAAAACGAAACATTCTTGCCGTGGTCATCGCGGTTGTGGGCGGCAACATTAAACACAGCGATGCGGTACATTTTTTCGATCTCGCGCATGTCCCCCGTTAGGCGCAGGGTGAGAGATAGCAAATCATCATAATCCAGCGCGGGCACGCGAAAATCGGAATGCAGCAAGCCGCACGCCGTGTGTACGTGCAGACGCTTGGTGCCATGTCTGTCAAAGCGCTTGCTGGCAAAATAGCCTGCCCCCGTTTTGGCGGGGAACAGGTGCGTGTCCATCATATGAATTCCTGCCTGCCGGGCCATCAGGGCATAGACGTATTCCGTCGCGCCGGCGTCCCTCCCGTCGCTGCTGCTGCTGGGAAATTTCACCAGCCATGCTTCAAAATCGTCTGGTAGAGCCGATGTGCCGTGCACAATACGCTGGCGCGCAGCGTCCACGCCAATCATTGCCTTGGGGCGTGCCCCTGCGGAGGAGCCGCCTAATGACAATAATTCCTGCAACACATCTTGCGGATTGCCCAGCAGCGGGCGTTCTTCCAAAATGCGCGTGGTGTCTTCCGCCAGCCTATCCAGATCAAGCGGTGCGCCAGGGGTTTTTGGCGCGTCGCTATCATCAGGTTCATACACAAGGGCGCCCATGCCGTGCTTTCCTACCTGTGCCAGCCGATCAAGGGGGCTGAGGGCTTGGGGCAATATCCCCTTTTGCTTAAGGGCGCGATCCAGTAATAACCGCCCCCAGCCATCGGGCAAACTGTCGTTAAACACGCCCGGTAGCCCTTCAAACAACGCGCGATCAAAGGTCTTGAGGCCAGGGGCAAGGGGGAGACGTAAGGGGGAAATCTCCAGCCCACGCTCCAAAAAGTGGGGGTCATACTCGAAATAGACCACCCCATCTTTAAAAGCCAAGCGGCCAACGGGGCGTGTTTCCTCCTCAAAATCCAGCCCCACGTTCAACGCTGTTACAGGCGTATAGTTCATGTGCGCCAGCCTTTCTTACGGGCAGGCTTTTTTGGGGCAGCCAACAGTTCATCCATCGACCCAAACGGCACCGGGACAGGGGCAGCTGCTGCGACCACAGGCTCTAACGCCCCTAATACCATCAACACTTTGAGAAAAGATTCCAAGGATATCACGCCGCGCTGTTCAAACTTGCGTAGTGTGGGGAGCGGCACGCCCGCCCGGAGGCTGAGCCCTTCCTGCGTCAGACCAAGCGCAAGCCGCCGCTCGCGTAAGGATGCGGCAAGGAGGGTTTGTGCTTTCACTGGGGTTAAAAGTGCGTTCATAATGTTAGCTTGTATGGTAATATGTATTATAATAATACTATAATGTTAATTATTTTTCAAGGGCACTCTCAATTTTTATCGCGACATGCCATGATTGAAGAAAGAGAACAAGAAATCCGCTTCCCCCAGGACCATTTCATTGTCCGTCATACCGGACAAACGAGCGCAGCGAGCGCTGATCCGGTATCCAGCACATATGCCAAAACGCAAAGCGTTTTGTTCTTTGTTTTTAAAGAGTATGTCGCCAAAAGGCTGCGCCTTTTGACAGTTGCGCTGGATCCCGGCTCAGCGCTCACTTGCGTTCGCTTGGCCGTGATGACAACCAAAAATTAACAGCTCTGCTACCCCTTCACCCGCCGCTTCACCAGCCGATAATTCAAATAGAAAATCACCGTCATCAGGGCCACATACAACATGACGCGCAGGCCTGTTTCTTTGCGCTTAATCATATGGGGTTCTGCCGTCCAGGTCAGGAAGGCCGATACGTCTGTGCTGTATTGTTCCAGGGTTTTGGGGCTGCCGTCCGTGTATTCCACCGCGCCATCGGACAACGGGGCGGCCATGGCAATGCGGTGGCCCGGCATAAAGCGGTTGTAGTATTGGCCGTCCGCCAGCTCAAATCCCGCCGGGGCATCGGCATAACCCAAGAGCAAGGCCTTCACATAATCCGCGCCGCCGTGGCGGGCCTTGGTCATTAAGGAAAGATCGGGGGGATAGGCCCCGTTGTTGGCGGCTTCCGCGGCCTTACGGTTGGGGAAAGGGTCAGGGAAATGATCAGAGGCACGGCCCGGGCGGGTGAACATTTCGCCCGTTTCGTTAGGGCCGTCTTTGATTTCATAGCTGGACGCAATGGCCTTGATTTCGTCCTCATTATACCCCAAATCCGCCAGATTCCGAAAGGCAATCAGGGACAGACCGTGGCAGGTGGAGCAGACTTCCCGGTAAACCTGAAAACCCCGTTGGAGCTGATGCTGGTCAAATTTCCCAAAGGGGCCGGAAAAGGTCCAGGTGTGCTCAGGAATTTCAATGCTCTCTGCGGCCTGCACAGGGTAAGCCAGGGTGATGAGGAAAAGAAAAAGAGAGAAAAGACGCATAGGGGGGTCCTTGGGGTGGGGTCTTTTGGGGCTCCCTCCCCCCTGGGGAGGGTTGGGGTGGGGGGGGTGGTTATGGAAGAGAAAGGCGTTCGTTAGGGTTAGATTGTGGGTTCATCCAGGGTTTTGGGCAGCACGGCCACGGGCTCGTATTTTGAAAGCAGCGGCAGCAGCACAAAAAAGTGCAGGAAATACCATGCCGTTGCTGCCTGGCCAATGACGATCATATTGCCTGAGGGGGGCTGGGATCCGATATACCCCAAAACAATGGCATTGACCAAAAACAGCCAGAAAACAATTTTATACCACGGACGAAACCGGGCAGATCGCACCGGATGACGATCCAGCCACGGCAGAAAAAACAACACCAAAACCGAGGCAAACATGGCCAAAACACCCGCCAGCTTTGAATTGATGGTAAAAAGGATCAGCGGGATGTCAAAATCAATGGCCCGCAAAATGGCATAAAAGGGCAGGAAGTACCATTCCGGCACAATGTGCGCGGGGGTTTGCAGAGGGTTTGCCGGAATATAATTATCGGGGTGTCCCAAATAATCCGGCGCGAAAAACACAAAGGCAGAATAAAACAGCAGAAACACACCCAGGCCCACCAGGTCCTTTAAGGTATAATAGGGATGAAAAGAAATTTTATCCTTGGGCGAGGTAATGTCTATGCCTTTGGGATTGTTGGATCCAAAGCGATGCAGCGCAACCAAGTGCAAAATCACCAGCCCCACAATCAAAAACGGCATTAAATAGTGTAAGGCGAAAAAACGCGTCAACGTCGGATTATCCACGGCGAAACTGCCCCGTGTCAGTTGCACCAGGTCTTCCCCCACCAGGGGAATAGCGGAAAAGAAGTTTGTGATGACTTCCGCGCCCCATAAACTCATTTGGCCCCATGGCAGAACATAGCCCATAAACGCCGTGGCCATCATGATCAGAAAAATCGCCACACCCAGGGCCCAAAGCAATTCCCGGGGGGCCTTATACGATCCATAATAAAGCCCGCGAAAAATGTGGATATAGACCACAATAAAAAACATGGACGCGCCATTCATATGAAGATAGCGAATCAGCCACCCCCCATTCACATCGCGCATGATGCGCTCAACACTGTTAAAGGCCAACTCCGTGTTGGCCGTGTAATTCATGGCCAAAAAAATGCCGGTGATAATCATAATCATCAGCATAATCCCGGCTAGGGATCCAAAATTCCACCAGATATTCAGATTTTTTGGTGTGGGGTATTGGTTTAGCTCATGATCCATGAAACTAAACACGGGCAAGCGGTGGTCAATCCAGCCGACAATGCCTTTTTTAGGAGCGGGAGTTTGGGGTGCTTGCGCCATAACCTTACGATGCCTTTTTGTCTTCAGGTTTTAAACCAATCACAACTTTTGTCTCAGAGACAAACCGATAATCCGGAACGGGCAGGTTTGACGCCGCCGGTCCCTTTGTGACCCTGCCCGAGGCATCAAATTGGGATCCATGGCAGGGACAGGCCCAACCGTGCATGGCGCCTTCCTCTGCCTTAGGCACGCAGCCCAAATGGGTGCAGTTACCCATAACAATCAGCCATTCGGGTTTTTGAACGCGGGCTTTGTCGGTTTGGGGTTCAATGCTGACGGTGGTATCCCCGGCATTGGCGGCGGCGATATCTTCGGGCGTTCTGTGACGGACAAAAACAACCTTTCCCCGATAAATCACAACGCGCGTGGTACCCGGGGCGATGGTGGATAAATCCACCTCGGTGGTGGACAGGGCCAGAACGTCCTGGGCCGGAAATAAACTTTGGGCAAACGGCCGCGCCGCGCCCAAAACCCCCACGGCCAGGGCGGCGCCGGTGGCCAGAGAGAGAAAATCACGACGATTGACAGAAGGCTGGGTCATGGTATGGATGAGGAGTTGATGAGAGTATGACTGCTCTCTATACGACATTTTTCTTCCCGCAATCAAGGTGAAAAACACCGATGCTGCTCTTTAAACGTGTCTTCACCGTATCTTTTTTTACCCTGATCAGTCGGGTCCTGGGCTTTGTTCGGGACATTATGATTGCGCATCATTTTGGGACGGGCCCCGTGGCCGATGCGTTTTTTGCGGCGTTTAAGCTGCCCAACGTTTTTCGGCGTATGTTTGCGGAAGGGGCCATGCAATCGGCGTTTATCCCTATTTATGCGGGATTGCTGGCCAAAGAGGGCGAAGACAATGCCGCCGCGTTTTCCCGCCGGGTTTTGTTTTATCTCTCGCTGACCTTGTTGGTGGTGACGGTGCTGGTGACGGGGTTTGCCCGGGAGGTCACGTTGCTGCTGGCCCCTGGCTTTGATCAAAAACCCGAAGTTTGGGCCATGGCCACGACGTACACCCAAATCATGATGCCCTATTTAATTTTTATGGCCTGGCTGTCCATTTTTACGGGCATTTTGAATACGCAGGGGTATTTCCGCTATGGAGCCATTGCGCCGATTTTTCTAAATCTGGCGTTTGTGCTGGCCTTGGTGTTATTTCCGAATCGTCCCGATGCCCTGATCATGGCCTGGGCGGTGACGATCTCGGGGGTGGTGCAGCTACTGTATGCCCTATGGGGGATGCAGCGGCATGGGCATGGACTCTGGGGGCGGCCTGCGGCGGGGAAGTCCTGTCCCGATTCCCTGCGTCGCTTTCTCCGCTTGTTCTGGCCGGCGGCCTTGGGGGCGGGGGTTTATCAGATTAACATTTTGGTGGACATGATGTTTGCCTCAACGTTGCCGCCTGGGGCCATTTCGTATTTGTATTATGCGGACCGGTTTCATCAACTGCCGCTGGGGATTATTGCGGTGGCCCTGAGCACCGCTTTACTCCCCATGTTTTCATCGCTGCTGAAGGCCGATCGTTATGATGAAGCGGTGACCTTGCAACACGAGGGCTTTCGCTTAGGGTTCGCCCTGATGATTCCGGCAGCGGCGGCCCTGGTGGGGCTGGCGGATTTGATCATGCGGGGCACACTGGAACATGGGACGTTTAGCAATACGGATGCCCTGGCCACAGCGAGGGCGCTGCAAATGTACGCCCTGGCCCTGCCCGCCTATGCCGTGATTAAAATCATGAGTTCAGCCTGCTTCGCCCGGGAAAACACGAAAACGCCGGTGTATGTTGCCCTGGTGGGGATTGTTTTGAATGTGGTGCTTTGTTTTGCCTTGATTGGTACGCTGAATCATGCGGGGATTGCCCTGGCCACGGCGTTATCGACATGGGTGCAGGCCTTTGCGTTTATGCAGGTGGGGCAGCGGCTGTATCGTTTACCGGTTTGGGGGTTTGGGATGCGTTATTTGGTGGCGCCGGTGGTGGCATCGGCGTTGATGCTGGGGGTGCTTTATGGGATACGTCAGGGCCTGCCTGGATTAGAAATGGCCCATCCTGGGTCTATGTTGGTCCTCTGCACCGCCGTGGGCGGGGGGGTTTATGGCATCAGTTACAGCATCCTTTGCCCCGATGTGGTGCGCTCGGTGAAAAAACGCCTGCAGGAACGAAAAGAAAAAAAACGGATGGCAGCGGCATGAACCATCTGGATCGCATTTGTCAAAATACCCGGCAGGAAGTGGCCGCCCGCGCCCGGACCGTTACCCTATCTACGCTGCAGGAAAACCTGGACCACACCCCCTCCCCTCGCGGTTTTGCCGTGGCCCTGCAAAAAAAAGTTCAGGCCAAACAAACCGCCGTGATTGCCGAAATCAAACGGGTGTCGCCTTCGCTGGGGGATTTGCAAACGGGGGCGGATGCGGCGACGCAAGCGCGGCTTTATGAACAAGGGGGCGCCACGTGCCTTTCGGTGCTGACCGATGCTGCGTTTTTTGGGGGGAACTTGGATGATCTGGCAGCGGTGCGGGCAACTTCCTCACTACCGATTTTGCGAAAAGATTTTATGCTGACCGACTATCAAATCTATGAATCCCGGGTTTATGGGGCGGATTGTGTTTTGTTGATTCTGGCGGCCCTGAGCGATGAAGAAGCGCAATCGCTACATGATCTGGCCCTATCCCTTGGGATGGATGTGCTGCTAGAGGTCCATAATGCTGAGGAACTCACCCGCGCGCTGAAGTTGTCTTCGCCGCTGATTGGCATTAACAATCGGAATTTAACAACATTAGAGATTGACCTAAAAACGGGCCTGTCGCTGCGCCCCTGGCCGAAGGATCGTTTGATGGTGGCAGAAAGCGGCTTTTACGAACGGGGTGATCTTTTGCCGTATCAAGAGGCCGGTTGCTACACGTTTCTGATCGGCACAGCCCTGATGCGGGCGGAGAATCCCGGCCAGGCGCTTGAGGTTTTGCTGGGAAAATCCTCTTAGGGCGCCCCCCCTCTTTAAATCCCTCGCCACAATTTGATTGTAATTTTTAAGAGGATGTGATAAGAAACAAGGGTCACAAAGAAAAAACATTCCATCGAGGTTTCTGCCATGGTTGCCTTTGCTCTGCCCCAAAATTCAACCTATACGGTGGGGCGTTTTTTCCCGGCGGCGAAAACGGCGCGCCGGACAAAAATTTTCCGCATTTACCGGTATGATCCCGATGAAACCAGCAACCCCCGTGTGGATGCTTACGAGGTTGATTTGGATACGTGCGGTCCCATGGTGCTGGATGCGCTGATTAAAATCAAAACTGAAATTGATCCCACGCTGACCTTTCGCCGGTCTTGCCGGGAAGGCATTTGCGGCAGCTGTTCCATGAACATTGATGGCCGTAATACCCTCGCCTGTTTAAAGCCCATTGCCGATGTAGACGGGGAAGTCCGCGTTTTCCCCCTACCCCATATGCCGGTGATTAAGGATCTGGTGCCGGATTTATCCCAGCCCTATGCCCAGTATCAATCCATTAAGCCCTGGCTGCAAAGCGATACCGCCCCCGCCTCTGGCAGTGAGCGTCTGCAGAGCGTTGAGGAACGGAAAGAACTGGACGGCCTGTGGGAATGCATTTTGTGTTTTTGTTGTTCCACCAGTTGCCCCAGTTACTGGTGGAATGGGGACCGTTATTTGGGTCCAGCCGTTCTGTTACAGGCCTATCGCTGGATTGCCGACAGTCGGGACGAAGCCACCGGCGACCGCCTGGATGCGCTGGAGGATCCGTTTAAACTGTACCGCTGTCACACCATTATGAACTGCACCAGTGCGTGTCCCAAAGGACTCAACCCCGCCCAGGCCATTGGGAACATCAAAAAGAAAATGATCGAGCGTCAGCATTAATCGCCCCCCATGCCCAAACCCCTGGTTTTCTTTTTGGTGTTGGTGATGCTGGCAACAACCTTGTCTTTATCGGCATGTGGCCGAAAAATTCCGTTGGAGCGCCCCAAAACTTCGGAGACGGAAACGGTGGGGCCCAAGGACAATCTGCGATAGAGGGCTTGGGTTTTCACCATCTCTAAAAACCCCTGTCTCTAAAAACCCCTTGCCGAAAGAAAGCCAGGGCCGTATCTTGAAAGAGCGCGTTTTTCAAGAATTAGGATGATTCTCAATCATGTCCCTTAAGCCCCATGCCGGCATTGTCGCTCTCAGCCCCTATATTGGTGGGGATGCGACGATTGCGGGGGATGATGCCCTGAATCTTGTGCGCATGATGTCCAACGAAAACCCTTATGGTTGTTCTGAGGCCGTGAAACACGCCTTTCGTGACATGTCATCGCATTTTGAACTATATCCCAGCAGTGGTCACGGCCCCCTGCGTCAGGCCATTGGGGAGGTTCATGGAGTGTCTGAAGGCCGTATCGTATGTGGGAATGGATCGGACAATTTGATTCATATGACGTGCCAGGCCTATCTTCAGCCCGGGGATGAGGTTTTGTACACCAAGCACGGCTTTTTGGTGTATCCCATCGCCACCCAGGCCTGTGGCGGCGTGCCTGTGATGGTTTCCGAAACGCTGGAACTTCGGGCGGATTTGGATGCTTTGTTGTCGGCTGTCACGCCAAAAACAAAAATTGTTTTTCTCGCCAATCCCAACAATCCCACGGGAACATACATTGCCCATCAAGATCTGGTGACGTTTCGGCAAAAGCTGCCCCAGGATATTTTGCTGGTGATCGACAGTGCCTACGCTGAATATGCTGAGGCCCCCGATTATGATACGGGCGTCCGTTTGGCCGATGCGTTTGATAATGTTTTGATGCTCAGAACGTTTTCTAAAGCCTACGGCCTGGCAGCTTTGCGTTTGGGGTGGGGCTATGGAACGCTGGAGATTATCCATACGCTACAGAAAACCCGCGAACCCTTTAACCTGAATGTTGTGGCCCAGATCTGCGGGGAAGTGGCGGTGCGGGATCAGGCGTTTGTGGCGTTTTCCCGCCAGCACAATACCCGTGTGCGGTCGTGGCTGGCCCAGGAACTGGGGAAACGGGGGTATGATACGGTACCGTCCCAAACCAATTTCCTGTTATGGCACGTGGGGCCGGATGCCAAAGAGGTCTATGAACATCTATGCCACCAGGGCGTTTATATACGGCGGGTCAAGGCCTATCACCTGCCCGAACATTTGCGCATCACCATCGGCACCGAGGCCCAATGTCAGAGGTTTTTGGACGCCCTTGATACCAACACAATAACGTCATGACCGGGGCCTATCGCCCCTGTGTAGGGATTGTTTTGCTGAATGATCACCGTCAGGTATTTGTGGGACGGCGTTTGGATGCGCGCCAGCGGGCCTGGCAAATGCCCCAAGGGGGCATTGATCCCGGAGAAACGGTTCAAGAGGCGGCACGGCGGGAATTGTTTGAAGAAGTGGGCCTGAAAACCACCGACATTATCCACGTTCTGCCCATATTGTATCGCTATAACCTGCCACAGGCTCTGCGGGTCCGCCTGCCCTGGGGGGACCGTTATGTGGGCCAGGAACAAACCTGGGTCATTGCCCGTCATACTGGCTCTGACAATGACATTAATCTCAGGGCCCATACCCCGGCTGAATTTTGCGCCTGGCGATGGTGCGCCCTGGACGATTTGCCCGATGTGGCCGTTTCCTTTAAACGCCCCCTGTATCAGAATCTGGTTAACGACGTGCGGGGCTATTGGGGCGATTAAATATACCTATCGCATCTGAAGAGTATCGCTGGCTGCGCGTTCGCCTACCGATACTCTCCATCTGCAATAGGTATAGGCCCAAAACAAATTTTGCTGGGTGCCCCCTTTGGTTTGGGCCATAGGGTAGCCGGACAACGTTTATTGTTTCCCCGGCCCAACTTCGGCAATGATCAGATTTTGGGCGTTCAGGACGCGGGCGGCGGTTTTGTTGGCCTGCTCAAGCGTCACCGCATTAATCAGGGAAGCGCGTTTGTCCAGATAATCCAACGGCAAGTTTTGTTGTTGCATATACAGCATCAGGGCGGAGAGTTTTTTCGTGCTGTCCTGTTGCAGGGGGAAAGAGCCATTCAGGTACAGTTTTGCATCGCGCAGCTCGTCCTGGGTGATCCCTTTTTGCTCAACATCGCGCCAGATGCTTTGGGTCAGGGAGAGGGCCTGATCGATTTTATCCGCCGCCGAACTCACCTGCCCCAAAATCAGCGGGCCCGCCGCCATATCGATCAGCATCGTGCCAATGCCATAGGTCAGACCCCGTTTTTCCCGAACCTCATCCATCAGGCGAGACGAAAAACTCCCACTGCCCAGCGTATAATCCACCAGCATCATGGCATAAAAATCGGGATCGTTGCGCCGAAGACTGGCATGACCAAAAAAGGCCACGTTTTGTGGAACAGGGCGTTCTTGATGAACCCGCTGGCCCTTTCCCAGGGTTAGGGGCAGAACCTTGGCACATCCCGCCGTATCCGGTAAATCCCCAAACAACTGGGTCAGGATAGTTGTGGCTTCCTCCGCCGTGACATCCCCGGCAATCCCCACGGTCAATTGACGACGGGTCAGGCACGATGACAAAAAGGCTTTCAGATCTTTGGGGGTTAAACGCGCCACAGTTTCCCGGGTGCCCTCGATGGGGTGGGCATAGGGATGTCCGGCAAAGGCCGTTTGCCACCACAAATCCTGGGCCAAAATGCGGGGGGTTTGCTCCCGATAGTCAAAATAACTGGATTGCTGGCGTTTGATACGGGTGAGATCGTCTTTGGTAAGGCTGGGGTGCAGAAAACTCAGCGGCACCAATTCCACGGCGGCCTGCGTCTGGTTTTTCAAAAACTGAACCCGCCCCACCAAATCATCCCGCGTGGCGCTATAGGATAATTGGATGGCGTGACCCTCCAGGGCCTTTTTATAAGACAGCGCATCATGCCCCTCAACACTTTCGGTGAGCATCGCCGCAGCAATGGCCGCCAGGCCCTGTTTTCCATCAGGGTCAAAGGCGCTGCCGGCCTTAAAGGAAAAATCAATGGACACAATGGGAATACTGGCATCAGAAAACAGCAGCGCCGTTTGGTTTTGACCGTAGGAAAGGGAAAGGGGGGTTTTGGCCATGCTGGCTCCTGTTAGGCAACAAAGAAAAAAAGAGAAAAGGAAAAAACATTTCATGCGGTGACTATAGGTTCCTGCATGCAAATTGCAAGATACCCCGAATGTTTGATCGCGCCTTGAAAAAGCGGGGTTTACCCCCGGGGGCTTTTGGTGTAGAAGAGCCTGTTGGTGACGCCGATGTAGCTCAGCCGGTAGAGCAACGCATTCGTAATGCGTAGGTCGGGGGTTCGAATCCCTTCATCGGCACCACACCCATGAAGAAATACACGATTTTGTCCTCTGTCCGGCCCCATAGCTCAACTGGATAGAGCACCTGCCTTCTAAGCAGGATGTTGCATGTTCGAGTCATGCTGGGGTCACCATTTTTTAACCGTTTCTTGCCCCAAACCTTCCCCAAACCTTCCCCTTGGCAGGCCCTGTGAGGTGGTGTAGGGTGGGGAAAAAGGGATGTTTCCATGCTCTCGATGAAATCCTGGCTGTTCCGCCGACGTGGCTTTTTTTTCGGGCTGGCGGTGGTGGCGTATTTCGTGACCCAGGCGTTAACGGGCCAAAACGGACTGATTTCCGGGATTGAGCGCTATCAAGAATGGCAGCAGAAAAAAAATCAGCTGGCAACGCTGGAACTTCAGGTCAAAGACATGCAAAAACAAACCGAGGGCCTGCGTTCGTCCCATCTGAATCTGGACTTGATTCAGGAACACATCCGCGCCGACCTGGGCTATGCCAGCCCCACCGAAGAGATTATTGAGGTCCGCCCCCTGCCGCGAGAAGAAGGCGTTTCTGGAGAAAATCCGCCTTCACAGCGCTGAGGGCAGATTTAAGGCTATGCACATCAAAACCCTCTGGAAAACCACGTTTCAGCATCCCCTGTTTCAGGGGACATTGGCGTTTTTGGTGTATGGGTATTTGCGCCTGGTGGGGCTGGGGGTGCGGTGGTCCTTGCGGGATGTGGCGGCGCGGGATGCGGTGATGACGGACCATGGATCGTGCATTGTGTGTTTTTGGCACGACCGTTTGGCCATGATGCCCTGGGGGTGGCGGGACCGGGGGGAGCCCTTTCACATGCTGATTTCCAGCCACAGCGATGGCCGCTTTATTGCTGATGTCATTCGTTTTTTTGGGTTAAACACCATTTACGGGTCCATGCGGAATCAGGCCAAAACAAAGGATAAAGGCGGCGCCCGCGCGTATCGGGAACTCTTAGGGGCGTTAAAAAAAGGCGGCGCTGTGGGCATAACCCCCGACGGCCCCCGGGGGCCCCGTCATCAGGCCCACATCGGGATTCTCAAGCTGGCCCAACGGGCAGAGGTTCCCATTTTACCGGCCAGTGTGGCCACGCGCCGCCGGTGGGTCATGAACCGTACATGGGATCGTTTTGTTGTCCCGTGTCCTGTGGGACGGGCGGCCCTGATGTTTGGTCCGGCTCTTTCTGTTCCTAAAGATGCTACGGAGGGCGATCTGGAAACCCTGGCCGCTGAATTAACGCAGCGCCTGAATGCTGCCGATATCGCCGTCGATGCGGCGGTGGGCCTGTGATGCGTAAACTCTATAATTTTTTTTGGTGGATCTTAACGCCGGTGGTTCTGGGATTCATGGCGCTACGCTGGCGGCGGGGGAAGGAACACAAAACCCGTTACCCCGAGCGGTTTGGCCTGTCCCCCCTGGCGCGACCCCAGGGGAAACTCATCTGGATGCACGGGGCCAGCGTGGGGGAGGTTCTATCTTTGCTTCCCCTAATTTCAACGCTTAGAGAACATCACCCGGACATCACGCTGCTGATAACATCGGGCACGGTGACGTCCGCGGCGTTGGTTCAAAAACGGCTGGGATCCACCGTGATTCACCAGTTTATTCCCCTGGATCATCCGTTGTTTTGTGGGCGTTTTTTGAATCGTTGGCGACCCGATGCCATTTATTGGGTGGAATCGGATTTGTGGGTCGGGATGTTGGGGGCGGTCAAAAAACGCGCCATCCCCGCCTTTTTGATCAATGCCCGTATGTCGGAGAAATCCTATCGCCGCTGGCGGCTTTTCCCCGCGTGGATTCGCCAGATTCTGTCGGTTTTCTCCGTTATGTTAACGGCGGATCCCGGGTATCAGGAACGCTTTCAGGTTTTGTCGGGCCAGAACGTGGTTGTCACCCCCGATTTAAAATACGATGCCCCCTTGGCCCAGGTTTCTGAGGAACAGCGTCAGGGCCTCGTGTCCTTTTTTTTTAACGGCGTTCCCCTGTGGATGGCGGCCTCCACCCACGATCCGGAAGAGGGCATGATTTTTGGGGTTCATCAACGCCTGAAACAAGCCTTCCCCACGCTGCGCCTGATTCTGGCTCCCCGTCATCCCCACCGGCGGGACAGTGTTAGGGCCTTGGCGGAATCCCTAGGGCTTTCTGTGGCATTGCGCTCAGCGGGCGAAGACCCAACAAAAGACATTTATCTGGTGGATACCATGGGGGAGATGGATTTGTTTTATAGTCTCTCCCCCATTGTTTTTGTGGGGGGCAGCCTGATTTCCCACGGGGGGCAGAACGTGTTTGAACCGGCCCGTCAAGGCTGCGCCGTCCTCCACGGCCCCCATATGGACAATTTTCCCCGTATGTGCGCGGATTTGGGGGACGGCCTGATCCCTGTTCAAAACACGGACGATCTGTTTTCTCAGGTGCATTCCCTGCTCTCCGATCCGGCGGCCCTGGCGAGCCAACAGGAAAAAGCCCGAAACAAAGCAAAAGATTTGCGCGGGGCGGCGGCGATGATTTATGAAAGAACCCATGCGAAATGGCTGTGATACCCGTGCGTTTTAAAAAAAATACTTGTTTATTTTTTACTCGTCACCCCGGACCAGCGAGCAACGCGAGCGCCGAGCCGGGGTCCAGCACATATGCCAAAACGCGAAGCGTTTTGTTCTTTATTTTCAAAACATATATCGTCAAAAGACTGCGTCTTTTGACAGTTGCGCTGGATACCGGATCAGCGTTCGCTGCGCTCACTTGTCCGGTATGACGATGGTGTGATTATGGCCCTAAAAGACCGCATCTGGGCCAGCCCTGCCTCGCTCTTTCTGGTGCCGTTGTCTTGGGCTTATCGTTTGGGGGGGTGGATTCGCGCCCGTTTCCTTCGGCCCCATACCCTGAGTAAGCCCGTGATTTGCGTGGGCAATGCCGTGGCGGGGGGGGCGGGGAAAACCCCCGTGGCCCTGGCGTTGGCGGCGTTGTTCCAGGGGCAGGGACGACGTCCGGCGTTGGTGTATAAGGGTTATAAACGCACCAACACCCAAACGCTGCGGGTGGACCCCACCATCCACACCCTAGCGGATGTGGGGGATGAACCCCTGATGGTGGCCCCCGTTGCCCCCACGTTTGTGGGAAAAACACGGCTGCTGGCGGCGCAAATGGCGGCGGCGTCCGAGGCCGATATTTTAATTCTGGATGATGGCCTGCAAAATCCCAGCGTTGCCAAAGACCTTAGCCTTCTGGTCATCGATGCGGCTTACGGCTTTGGCAATGGCCGTGTGCTACCCGCCGGCCCGCTGCGCATGACGCCCGATCAGGCCCTGAGCCAAGCCGATGCAGTGATCCTGCTGGGCGATGGCCCCGCCCCCGTCACGGATAAGCCCCTGTTTCGGGCGCGTCTGATTTCTGTGTTGCCGGAGGACTTAAAAACCAAGCCCCTCATGGCCTTTGCGGGTATCGGACGACCTGAAAAATTTTTTGACGGCGTGCGCAGGGCCGGGGGGCATTTGGTGGAAACCCTCAGTTTTCCCGATCATCATGCTTATACCCCGGAAGATCTGGACGTTCTGACCCGCTGCACCCCGTCCGGGGCCGTCCGCATCACCACCCCCAAAGACGCCGTTCGTCTGCCCCCGGGCTTTGCCGTACCCATCCCGGTGCATCTGATTTGGGAGGATGAACCGGGGGTGGTGGGGTTTTTGGGTGACCTATAAAAAAAGACCTATAAAAAAAACGGTGACATTTTGCCACCTTTATGCTATAGATAAAGAAACAATAGGATACTGGCCATGCCGAGAACCGTTTCTTTACACCCCACAGGACGGGTCACGGCCCGGATTCCGCAGCAGGTGCAGGATACCCTTGAATATGCTGCCTCCCTGGCGGGGGCCACGCTGAACCAGTTTTTGATTCAGGCGGCCCTGAAAGAGGCAGAGACCGTCATCCAAAAAAACCATGATCGGCACCAGATGATGTTGTCCGCTGATGAATACAAACGGATGTGGGATTTGATTGAAAATCCGCCGCTGCCAAACGATAAATTGCGCCAGGCCTTCGCCAAACACCAAGACCTACTCCATGCACCGCATTGAAAGGCTTAACAAAAGCCATAACCGCAAAGCCTTTGATTGTGGCGGGCACCCCGCCCTGAACCTTTTTTTGCAGCAGCAGGCCAGACAGCAATCGGACAAAGACGCTTCCCGAACCTTCGTTCTGGTGGATGATGGAAACCCTGCCCAAATTATCGGCTTTTTTACGCTGGTGTTGACGGAGGTAGCGGGCGATGCCTTGCCGCCCGACATGGCCAAAAAATATACCCATCCCGTCGGGGCGGCGCGGCTGGCCCGTCTGGCGGTGGATAAGGCATTTCAGCGCCAAGGCATGGGGGCGGTGCTGTTGGCAGATGTCATGCAGCGAATCCTGGCCCTTTCTGAGCATGCCGGTGTGGTGGGCTTATTCGTGGATGCCAAGGATGCGGGTGCCCGGCGATATTATGAACAGTATGGCTTCACCTCATTGCAGCACAATCTCCAAGAACTGTTTTTGCCCATGGGGACGATTCGTAAGATTGCGGGGTAAAATCCGGGCTTTTCCCTATGGTCCCAAGAACGCCCCTTTTCATCAGCACGGATCAAAAATGTGAATAGGGCAAAAAGCGTTGCCCCTTAACGGATGACACGCCCTAAGCGCCTAAATAAAAAACATCCCCGCACGCGTCCCGCCAGGCCTGATAAAAATCCTTAAGATGCTCTTTATCGCTGGATTCAATCAGGGAGAGGATTTCGGCAATGGCATGGTTATAATCATCGGTTTTCAGGACCCCCCGATGCTGCATCACCCGCAGGTACACCAGGTACGTGTTTAAAACATCTGTTTCACAATAGGCGCGAATTTCAGGCAGGCGGCCTTCATCGTAATAGGGCTCCACCATGCTGCCATCCAGGCCGAATTTGCCGGGGAAACCAAGCGCCGTACACACTTCGTTCAAACGCACGCGGGCCGAGGCCCCAAAGTCCGAAACCATATCCAAAACATCGGCATGCCAACCACTGGCATAACGCGATTGATAATTTTCCCATTTGTTTTCTGCATTGTAAAGCCACGGCGCGGTGATGCCATGTTTCATGGCCCGATATTTCAGCACCGGCACATCAAAGGTTCGCCCGTTAAAGGTCACCAGGCGGGCCAGCGGCTTGCTCAGGTGGGAAAAAAAGCCCCGAACCAAATCAGCCTCCCCCGTGTCCTCTTTCCCGCCCGAACGCAGGGCGGTTAGGGTGTAACTTTCGTGGTTTCCGTTATAGGTAATTTGGGCCTCAAGAAAACTGATGGCCACCACGCGGTGAAAGGGTTGGCGGGGAAAGGGATTTTTGCCCTCGGTGACGTCCAAATGATAATCCGTCATGGCCTGGCGCTTTTCGGCCAGGGAAGCCCCCCCATCGCAGCCCGTTAATGGGGCCGCCAGGGTATCATCCACCACCGTTTCAATATCAAAAACAAACAGGCGCGTGGGCCTCACGGCGGGCCCCTCTACCGCTGGGTTATCTGATCAAAGATACCGCCATCATCAAAATGCCGTTGTTGCGCCGCTTTCCAACCGCCAAAATCGTTGATGGTCAGCAGGGTCAGCGTGGGGAAAACATCCTGAAATTCCTTAACAACGGCAGGATCGCGGGGACGATAAAAATGTTTGGCGGCCAGGCGCTGGGCCTCTGGCGTATATAGGGTTTCCAGATAGGCACTGGCCACGGCCAGATTTCCCTTTTTTTCCGCCACTTTGTCCACCAAAGCCACGGGGGGCTCTGCCAAAATGCTGATGGAGGGAACCACAATATCAAACTGATCTTTGCCGAATTCTTTGACGGCCAAAAACGCCTCGTTTTCCCAGGCCAGCAACACATCCCCAATGCCCCGCTGAACAAAGGTTGTGGTGGAGCCCCGGGCCCCCGTATCCAAAACAGGAACATGCGTGAAAAGAGTTTTCACGAAGTCTTGCGCCTTGGCATCATCACCGCCATTGGCTTTTAAGGCATAACCGTAGGCGGCCAAATAGTTCCAGCGGGCCCCACCGGATGTTTTGGGGTTGGGGGTAATGACCTGAATGCCGGGTTGCGTTAGATCGCCCCAGTCCTTAATCCCTTTCGGATTGCCCTTACGCACCAAAAAAACAATGGTGGAGGTATACGGCGTGCTATTATGGGGCAAACGCGCCTGCCAGGTGGTGGGCAGCAATCCCCCTTTTTCAGCAATCACATCAATGTCATAGGCCAGGGCCAGCGTCACAACATCGGCCCGAAGACCGTCAATCACGGCGCGGGCTTGCTTGCCCGAACCCCCGTGGGATTGTTTAATGGCGACATCCTCGCCGGTTTTATCTTTCCAGAGTTTCGCAAACAGCGCGTTATAATCAGTGTAAAATTCCCGTGTGGGATCATAGGAAACGTTCAGAATTTCTTTCGCCTCCCCCGCCATGGCCCCAGGGACCAGGGTGAAAACCAGGGTCATGAGAATCAAAAAGAAACGCTGCATAAAGACTCCTAAAAAAGGGTGGTTAGAAAACGGTTGGGGTGTGGGTTACGCATCCAATAAACTTTGACCGGAGAAAGATCGCAGATCCAACTGCGCCAGTTCTTTAAGAGAAATCGTATCCAAAACATCGGAAATGGCCTGGCGGACGCGCATCATCACATGACGGATTTTACAGGTGGCTTCATCCTGGCAATCATCACATCGCCGGTACGCCGTGACACTGGCGCACGGCACCGGGGCCAGCATCCCATCAATCATGCGCACAATATCTCCCAAGCGAAGGTTTTCTGGCGATTGAACCAAAAAATAGCCGCCAAAAATCCCCCGTTTGCTGTCCACAATGCCGTGGTGACGCAATTCCTGAAGGATATTGTCCAAAAATTTTGACGGGGCATCGGCTTGTTCGGCGATGGTTTTGCTGGAGAGCATTTTTTTTTCATTTTGGCTCATGACCATCAGCGCACGAAGGGCGTATTTGGCCTTCATGGATAACATCGGGCTTTCTCCTTATATTCTATACAAAATCACTATCCTATAAAGGAAACCCCGTCAATTCTTTTTCAGAGCTGTTAATTTTAAACGTCATCCCGGACCAGATACTGTCTTTCGGGTCAAGGGGAAAATGATGTGTGGG
>JBILRW010000062.1:0-3882 GCA_044372405.1 Alphaproteobacteria bacterium | reverse complement strand
TGGTTGGCTTGTGTCCCGTGCAAACGCGGGTATCCTGGAATGAAGGGCGTCTGCCCACCGCCCAAAAGCCCCTGTGCGATCATCATTTGCATCATTTGGATCAGGCCACCTTTACATCGGGTCTGCAGGCCAACGATTACCGGATGCATTGTTTAAAAACGTCTTATTTGCTGGATGGCAAGCCCCATCAGGGGTCGGTTCAGGGATTGCTGGCCGATGATTTGGCCATGGCGTCGCTGTGTGTGGATATGCGGCGCGCCATCATTGATAATGTTAAAATTATGCTGAAAAAATGCCATTTGCATCATTATACGTTTGTGTTTAGTCCCCTGGCTTCGGCCCTGAGTTGTTTGTCTGAGGAAGAAAAAGACGTGGGGACGTTCTTTTTGGACATGGGCAGCGAAACCACCAGTTACGTCTGTTTCCGCGAAGGCCAGGTTGTGGATGCTGGCGTTGTTCCCCTGGGGGGCGAGCACATTACCCGGGATATTGCCGTGGGTCTGGGGGTGTCCCGCAACGAAGCCGAGCGCATTAAAACCCTGTACGGCAGCGGTTTTCAACACGCCATTGACCGGCGGGAGTATATTGATATTACCCCCCTGCCCCAGTATCAGACGCTGAATAAACTCCGGGTGCCCAAGCCCGATTTAACCCATATGATTCAGGCCCGGGTTGAGGAAATTTTCGAGCGCGTCAGCCTGCACAGCACCAGTTTGTCCAAGGTTCAGTATGTGGCCCTGGCCGGCGGCAGCAGCGAGCTGCCCGGGGTGGCCGATGTGGGCGGGGAAATGCTGAAAAAACACAAAATTCGTTTGTGTGTGCCCAAAAAACTGCCCCAACTGCCCTCAAACTTTCATGCCCCCAGTTTTTCCAGTGTTTTGGGGCTGCTCTCTTTTCCCACAAGCCTGGGCAGCGGTGATCTGGCCCCCACCTGGCACACCTATCAAGGCATGCCCACCTGGCGGCGACGCACTATGACGTGGTTTCGGGATTATTTTTAGGGGTTGTTCATGATCTGATAATCTAACCCTTGCCTAAAAAAACAGGGATCTCAAACAGTATTGTTTTTATGATTTGCCCGATTGTCTTTTTTGTCCCAAAAAAGCTACCCCAAACAGAATAGCTTCTGTACCTAATATCCCTGCACCAGCAAGCGCGGCGCTGGTGGCGGTTTGCTTCGCAATGCTTAATGTGGTTTCTGCGGCTACCGCTGTTGGGGTTTTCTCATCATGCGCCCGTACTTGCTTATAAACGTCTTCTATGGCTTTAAGCCTTACCTGGGCCTCTAAAGAATTTGCTTCACTGTTACCTTCTGTGCTGCTAATGCCTGTCATTATCGTGGTTACCCATTGAAGAAGGCGCATTAAAGACTCGTTTTCTTTATCAGGGGAATACTCGCTTCCTTCTTCTTTTTTGGCTTTTTCGAGATAGTTCAGCAGGTGGTTTTTTTGTTCTGCTGTTAACAGATTGAGGTATTGCTGTTGTACCTTTTCGTCATAGACGCTTCTTGCATCAAGATACTTATTATTAAGAACCAGAATCTTGGCGACTGTTTCCTCAGAAAACAAAGCGCGGGGTATAATGTTTTCAATCGTGGCATAGCTTTCGTTGATGTCTCGGGCGATGACGACATTTGGAAGGCTGCCTGTGACGTTCTGAAATGTAGTATTGCTAGTGACACCAGAAAGAGCGAGTGTCGCGGCGGTAGCAGCCGTCAATATCCCTGCTAAAACGCTTCTGAAAACAGGGCCCGAGATATCTTTTAAGGGAGTTACCGTGCGGCTACCACGGGCATCCAAAACACTGAGGCCTATGGTGGCACTCGTTAAAGGTGGCAGCGCATCCGAAAGTCCAGGGAAAGCAGGAGATAGAGCCGCCGCTGTGATGCCCACTATACGGAACCCCGCATTGATATGTCCGATCTGGCGGCCAGTCTTGGGGCCATTCAATCTTTGTTTTAAATGGAGAAATCCATAAAAACCGCTAAGCCCTCCCGCAATCACAGCCACACCCTGGGGAAGAATCGTTTCGAGCCGTTCACGCGTTTCTGGTGGCAACAAATCTATCCCTGGCAGCGCCGCTGATAATCCAACAGCAGCGACAGGTAGGAAAAAATGCCATTTTTGCTTATTCTGTTTCTCGATGAGATCATTGATTATCCTATGCTGTTCTTCTGGTTGCCATGTGCTAAACTTTTCTTGGGCTGTGTAGCAATCAATTTCGGTAAAGCGGTTATTTTGTTCTGCAGCATACATCCTTCCCAATTGGCCAATGACCAAGGGAACCGCGGCAAGGACCGGAGACAAGGATGTTGTCAGGGCAAGTGTGCCAACGGTCCGCAAAGACGCACCGAAGAGCGCAGTCCAAGCCCCGCTGGGCGGGAGTTTTTCTGCAAGAGGTTTTTGTGAACTGTTTGAACTATTATTGGCATCAATCCTAGTAAGCTCGACATGAGCCTCTTTCCACTCGCGGCTCTGTTCAAGGCTTTTAAACCCTGCCACACCCAGTTGGGTTACGGCGGCGACTGTTAGCAACCATTTTGCCGCACGGTCCAGTTCGTGTGATTTGTTAAGGTCTCCTATCCCCAAGGCGCCAGCGTACAGCAGAAACGCAGCAACACTGGACGTTACGCCGACCCTCTGGGCAGCGCTTAAAAAAAACGGCTGATCCGAAGAGCGAGCAGATTGTGCCGGTGCTGGCTTCATAACTATAATAAAAATAACTTCTATTAAAAATTAATATAATCACACTTACAAAATAAAATCAAAAGAAGAATTCTACCCCTAGCTCCCCCACCTCCCCTCCAGCGCTGTCATGCGTTTTTCCAGGGCGGAGAGGCGGTCGGTGATGTCTTTTAGGGCCCCCTCGGTTTGGGGCGATGGGGTGGGAATGGGGGCTTGGGAGGCCATGAAGGTTCGCATCACCGTTTGCCAGAACAGCATCATATCGGCCATGGCCTGCTGGGTTTCCGGTTGGCTGCGCCATTGTTCGGCATAGGCCTGCATCATGGCCATCATCTCATCAAAGGGGGGCTTGGGGGGCGATTGGGTCATTGTGATCCTTCAGCTCTTGATATTTAATATACGATAACAGGGGAAACAGCCCCGCGCACAGGGCAATACACAGGCCGTAGACGCCTTCTTTATACCCTTTGCGTTTCACATAACACTGAAAAAAACGGGAAAACAACCGCCGGATGTTGGGCCATAGGCGGGTCCAGTGGGGATCATCGCGCATGTCCAGCGCCTTGGCCGTGGTGTAGCGGTTCAGACGATTAAACATATCGGTAATGTTATCATCAACATAGTGGTTATAGCCATTGTTGAGACAGTGACCTTTTATCCCGCTGAAGGTCACCTTGGGATGAACCCGTTGATTATGCCAGATTTTACAGCCTTTTTTAAACAAAGCCCAGTCATTACGCACGCCAAAAGATGCTCCCCAGCCCTGTTTAACCAAACGGGATCCGATATAATTATCCACCGGCACCAAATAACGATCCGCGGTGGGGTTTTTCAGGAGAGCCACAATCTCCTGCGCCATGGCCGGCGTGACGTGTTCGTCGGCGTCGATTTCCAGGATCCACGGCCCTTGGCAGGCGTCAATGCCGGCATGACGGCGGGGGCCTTCCCGTTCCCACGCGCCCTCAATCAATTGATCGGTAAATTGCGACGCAATGGCCCGGCTGCCGTCGGTGCAACGGTCCAGCACCACCACGATTTCATCGCAAAACGTCAAGCGCGACAGGCACGACGCCAGGCGGGCTTCTTCATTATGGGCAACAACAAGGGCGGAGAGGAGCATGGTGGTGAGTGGTGAGTGGTGAGTGGTGAGTAGAATATAGTAAATTCATGGGAAAGGGGGAATTGATTTGGGGGGGGG
>JBILRW010000038.1:0-12741 GCA_044372405.1 Alphaproteobacteria bacterium | reverse complement strand
CGTGGCCAGGGGAATGCCATAGGTTTCCGAAAATTCTCGCTGGCTCAGGTCCAAATGTTCCCGTATGACCTTGGCGTCGGCGCAGATATAGTGGGTGACGCGAACGTTGGTGGGCTCGCCCCGCATGTGCGCGATGGCTTCCTGAAGGCTGCGCGCAAGCCGTTGTCCCAAGGGACTCATCTCTTCAAAGGGTATGGTTTCATCCATATTCATAAATCTACTCCTTGCATTGGGCTTTTAAGTATTGGGCAAGTTTGGTTAAAATCTTTTTATCTTTAGGGTCTATATCTTCTTTTTGGGACTTTGCATAAAGGTCCAGCAGATAGACGGGGAAATTTTCGTTGTAAAAATAATAGATAACACGGACACCGCCCCGTTTTCCCATGCCAGGACGTGACCACCTTAACTTCCTTAAACCCCCCGTCCCTGGAATCTCATCCCCCGATAGGGGGTTAAGGGAAAGATAATCTTTCAGAGAATCAATCTCTTTTTCGGCGCACAAAGAAGCGGCCTGCTTAATAAAAGCATCCATTTCAACAAGGGTTTGTCGTCTGCAAGGCTTCATAACAACAATCATACGCGAATCACGCACAAATAGCAAGGGAAAAGGAAAACGGGCCCAAACCAAAAATGGTGCTGCCGAGAGGAATCGAACCTCCGACCCCGTCCTTACCAAGGACGTGCTCTACCCCTGAGCCACGGCAGCGTTACCCAATGATGGAACTGGATAAACTATTTTTTTGGGGAATGCAATGCGTCTTTCCCGACACAAAACAGGTTTTTTTTGGGGCGGCCTTTATGGACTGTTGACAGGGAAGGCTTGGCTAGTCCAAATAAGAACATCGTTTTTCTTAACCATAGGAAACTTACAATGGCAAACAGCGGTGGTCCCTGGGGCCAATACACAGGTGGCGGTGGCAATGGCGGCGGCCCCAAACGTCCGTTTGGCGGCGGGCCTTCTTCCGACAAATCACCCTTTGATGTGGATGATCTGCTGAATAAACTTAAAGACGCTTACAAAGAAAACCTGCCCACGGGCAGTGGTTACACGGGGAATCTGGTGATTTTATTGCTGATGGCCTCGGTGGCGCTGTGGCTGTTGTCGGGATTTTACCGCGTGGAGTCCGACCAGGTCGGCATCGAAATGCTGTTTGGGAAATGGGAAAATAAGGCCGAGCCCTCGCCCCCCGGCCTGCATTATTATTGGCCCTATCCCATCGGGTCCGTGGAACGCCCCGTGGTGACCCGGGAAAACCGGATTACCATTGGCTTTCGTCCGGTCTCTAGTGCGGCAGGTCGCTTTTCAAGCAGCAGCACCTATATTGATCGCAACGCCCGCGAAGATGTCCCCGACGAAGGCATGATGCTCACCGGTGATGAAAACATTGTCGATATTGATTTTATTGTCTTTTGGCGTATCAAAAGCGGCGGTGATTATCTGTTTAATGTGCGGGATCCTGAGATGGCCGTGAAAACCGTTTCGGAAAGTGTCCTGCGGGAAGTCGTCGGGAAAAAGCCCATTGTGGCGGCCCTAACCGAACGTCGCCGGGAAATTGAACAGGAAGCCCTTTCCGCCATTCAGACCCGTATGGACAGTTATGGCACGGGGGTTTCCATCAAAAGCGTTCAACTCTTGGATGTGGCCCCGCCTTCATCGGTCATTGATTCCTTTAACGATGTTCAACGGTCCCGCGCGGATAAGGAAAAAAGCCGCAACCAGGCCGAAGCCTATCGCAATTCCGTCCTGCCCGTGGCCCGGGGAGAGGCCGTGAAACTGGTGCAAGAAGCCGAAGCCTATCGCCAGCAAGTCGTCAGTAAGGCCGAGGGAGATGCCAAACGCTTCACCTCTGTTTACAACGCGTACAAAGACAGCAAAGACGTGACATCCCGTCGTTTGTATCTGGAAACCCTGGAGGATGTTCTGCAAAACGCCAAAACCATTGTTGTGGATGGTAAAGGCGCTGGATCCGGCGTTGTGCCCTATTTACCGCTGCCTGAAGTTCAGAAAAAAGCAGTGACGCCCCCTGCCGCCCCCGCCAGTCCGTCTACCGGAGGTCAGCCATGAAAACCCCAGTCTTTTTAATTGGTTTTGCCGTTTTGGCGATTCTTTTGCAAACGACGCTCTTTACGGTGGATGAGCGGGAACAGGCCATTGTGTTTCAGTTTGGGGAAGCCAAAGCCGCCCACGTGAAGCCCGGGTTAAAAGCCAAAGTGCCGTTTTTACAATCCGTTGTTTATTATCCCAAGCAAGCCCTGTTTATTTCGCCGCCTCAACAGCAGGTGATTTTGGCGGATCAGAAACGCCTGAACGTCGATTCCTTTGCCTATTTTCGCATTTCGGATCCGCTGAAATTCTTCCAAAATCTCCGCACCCTGGATAATGCCAATGCAAACTTGGGGGACCGGATCAATTCAACCATGCGGGAAGTGTTGGGCCGCTACGCGCTAACCGATGTGCTTTCCGATAAACGGGAAGCCATTATGCTGAAAATTCGTGACAACATGAACACCGAAATCGAAACTCTGGGGGTTCAGTTGGTGGATGTTCGCATTCAGCGGGCCGATTTACCCCAGGAAACCAGCGAAGCCATTTTTGCCCGTATGCGGTCAGAGCGTGAGCGGGAATCCCGTGAATTCCGCGCCCAAGGGGAAGAAGAAGCCCAGCAAATCCGCTCCAAAGCCGATAAAGAGCGCACCGTGTTAATTGCCGAGGCGTCTCGCAAAGCCCAGGAAGCCAAGGGGGAGGGCGATGCCAAAGCCATTGCCATTTATGCTGAGGCGTTTAATGCGGATCCTGATTTTTATGGATTTTATCGCTCGCTGGAGGCCTATCGTAAATCCCTGGGACGTTCAGACACGACCCTGGTCTTATCGCCGGACTCCCCCTTTTTTGAATACTTCAATAAAAAAGCACCCTAGAGTTTAGGCGCAGATGCTGGGTTTATTCTCCTTTTTTTCCTTTTTCTTGCTGCTGGGGGCCTTGGGCGTTGTGTTTTCCCGTCACACGGTCCATGCGGTGTTATCGTTGATTTTTGCATTTTTTAATGCGGCGGCCCTGTTGATTATGATTGGGGCGGAATTCGTTGGCTTTATGCTGATTGTTGTGTATGTGGGGGCCGTAGCGGTTTTGTTTTTGTTTGTTGTGATGATGCTGGATGTGGATCGTGATGCGCTGCGTTCGGCCATTGCCCCGCACCGGGGCTGGGTAAAGTTTTTTGCCGCTGTTTTTCTTCTGGAAATTATTGCTCTGGCTTTTTACAATCCCCCCCAGATGGTGGGCGGTGTGTCGGGGGCTTTGGTGCCGGCCCAGGCCAATAATGTGAAATCTATCGGTTTGGTTCTTTATACAACCTACGCCCCTTTGTTTTACGCGGCGGGGATGATTTTGCTGCTGGCCATGATTGGGGCCATTGTTTTGACGCTACGGCATCGTCCGGGTGTCCGCCGTCAGGTGGTGCGTGATCAAAATGCCAGGCGGGCCGAGGACGCCGTGATTCTGGTCAATCCCCCGTCCGGTGGAGGCGTTTCGTAAATGTTTTCTTTGTTCCTGCAGCCCGTTGGGATTGTGCATTATTTTTTGCTTTCAACCTTGCTGTTTGTCATTGGGGCCATGGGGATTTTTCTCAATCGCCGCCATGTGTTAAGCATGCTGATGGCGCTGGAGCTGATTTTACTGGCCGTAAACATTAATTTTGTGGCCTTTTCTGTGGCCCATGGCAACATTCAGGGGCAGATTTTCAGCTTTTTCATTTTGACGGTGGCAGCGGCCGAGGCTGCCATTGGCCTGGCCATTCTGGTGATTTTTTTCCGGCGTCATCAAACGGTGGATGTGGCCGCCATGGATACGCTTAAGGGATAGGGCAACATGGGCATCGTTGAACTTTCTGTTTTTTCTACCCTGTTTGGCTTTCTGGTGGCGGGCCTGTGGGGGCGTTTTCTGGGCGTTGGCCTGACCAATTTCGTGACCATTGGCGCCATGGCGGTTTCCGCCGTGGGGTCCGCTTTGTTGTTTTACGATGTGGCGATTTTGGGACAGCCGGAAACGCATATTTTGGGATCATGGATTCAGTCGGGGACCCTTGATATTTCATGGGCCATTCGTTTGGATGCTCTCTCTACGGTGATGATGCTGGTGATTACGTCTGTGGCGCTCATGGTGCATATTTATTCTGTGGGGTATATGCACGATGATCCGTCGCCCCAACGGTTCATGGCCTATTTGAATTTGTTTGTGTTTTGCATGATGATGCTGGTGACGGCGGATAATTTGGTGCAACTGTTTTTTGGGTGGGAAGGGGTTGGCCTCGCGTCCTATCTGCTCATCGGATTCTGGCACGAAAAACCCTCGGCCAACGCAGCGGCCATGAAGGCCTTTGTGGTCAACCGCATCGGGGATTTGGGCCTGGCCCTGGGTATTTTTGCGGCGTATCTTCACTTTGGCACCGTGCAATTTGACGCCCTGTTTGCCGCATTGCCCCAGGCCGCGGGTCACGTGGTGTCGTTGGCGGGATTCACTTTACCCGTCTATGATTTTATTGCCCTTTTGTTATTCATTGGCGCGGTGGGGAAATCGGCGCAGCTGGGATTGCATGTCTGGTTACCCGATGCCATGGAGGGCCCCACCCCCGTTTCCGCCCTGATTCACGCGGCCACCATGGTCACGGCGGGTGTGTTTTTGATGTGCCGGATCTCACCGCTGCTGGAGCTCGCCCCCCTGGCGCAGAACGTGATTTTAATCACGGGTATGGCCACGGCCCTGTTTGCCGCCACGGTGGGGATGACGCAGTTTGATATTAAGCGCGTGATCGCCTATTCCACCTGCAGTCAGCTGGGGTATATGATGATGGCGGTGGGCGTTGGGGCCTATCCGGCGGCCATGTTCCATTTGTTTACCCATGCTTTTTTTAAGGCATTGTTGTTTCTGGGCGCGGGCTCGGTCATTCACGCCCTTTCCCATGAACAAGACATGCGGTTCATGGGCGGCCTGCGGAAAGTGATCCCCTGGACCTATCGCATGATGGTCATTGGGACCTTGGCGTTATCGGGTATTTTCCCCTTTGCCGGGTATTATTCTAAAGACATTCTGTTGGAATCGCTCTTTGCCTCCCATGGAACCTTGGGCCTTGTGGCCTACGGCGTGGGTATTTTTGTGGCGTTTTTAACGGCGTTTTATAGCTGGCGCGTGATTTTCCTCACCTTTCACGGCAAGCCCCGGGCCGATGAAAAGGTCATGGCCCACGCCCACGAATCCCCCTGGGTGATGCTGTTGCCCCTGGCAGTTCTTTCTGTGGGCGCCATTGGGGCCGGATATTTGGGGTATCAGGCCTTCGTTGGTGATGGCCGCGCTGATTTTTGGCAAGGCACCCTGGCGGTTTCTGCGGCCCACGACGTCATTGAGTCCGCCCATCATGTCCCTGCCTGGGTTAAGTGGTTTCCCCTGGAAATTGCCATTTTGGGTATTGTTTTGTCCTGGTTTTTTTATCGGTATAATCCCTCATTACGGCGGCGTTTGGTGGATGGGTTGGGCGCGGTCTACCGTTTTGTGTTTAACAAATGGTATTTTGATGAACTTTACCATTTCCTGTTTGTGCGTCCGGCGCGTTCTTTGGGGCGGTTTTTTTCGTCTGGCGTCGATGCGGGGATTATTGATACTTTTGGTCCCCATGGCGCGGTCACTATCTCCCAAAATCTGGGGGCCCGATTATCCCGGTTTCAGACGGGGCAGTTGCCCTTTTACGGGGCCGTTCTGTTTGCGGGGGCCAGCCTTTTGATGCTGTATATTATCATTGGGGGGACCTGGTGATGGTTGGGATTCTGTCTTTAATGACGTATTTGCCCCTGCTGGGGGTTTTGGGGATTGCGCTGAGTGCCTCGGATTCCCGGCCCCGTTTGGATGAAAACGTCAAAATGTTGGCCCTGTTTATTTCCCTGATTGTTTTGGGATTGGCCATTTATCTGGGGATAAACTTTGATGCCACCAAGGCCGGTGACTTTCAGTTTGTTGAGCATTTTTCCTGGTTTCCCGCCCTGGGTCTGACCTATCACATGGGTGTGGATGGTTTGTCCCTGTGTTTTATTTTACTCTCGGCCCTGCTGGTTCCCCTGTGTCTTTTGGCCAGCTGGAACAGTGTCAAACACCGCGTGAGGGAGTACGTGGCGGCGTTTCTGATCCTCGAAACCTTCATGATCGGCATGTTTTGCGCCCTGGATCTGGTGCTGTTTTATATTTTCTTTGAGGGCGTTTTGATTCCCATGTTCCTGATTATCGGAATTTGGGGCGGCTATCGCCGGATTTACGCGACCTTTAAGCTGTTTTTATACACCTTTGCCGGATCCATCATCATGCTGGTGGGGCTGGTGGTTTTGTATAAGGCCACCGGCAGCAGCAGCATTCCGGATTTGATGAAGGGGGCGCCGACGTTGCTATCCCCGTCTCTCCAAGGCTGGCTTTGGTGGGGCTTTTTTGCCGCTTTTGCCGTCAAAATTCCCATGGTTCCCGTTCATACATGGTTGCCCGATGCCCACGTTGAGGCCCCCACAGCCGGATCCGTGATTCTGGCTGGGGTGCTTTTGAAAATGGGGGGCTATGGCTTTTTGCGATTTTCCCTGCCCATGTTACCGCAGGCCACCCTGGAATACGCCCACGTTGTCTATGCGCTCAGCATTGTCGCCGTAATTTACACCTCCCTGATTGCCTTCGTTCAGACGGATATTAAAAAGGTCGTGGCCTATTCCTCCGTGGCCCATATGGGGTATGTGACGGCGGGTTTGTTTGCCCTGACCCTGCCAGCGGTTCAGGGCGCGATTTTTCAAATGCTGAGTCATGGGTTGGTTTCGGCGGCGCTCTTTTTGTGCATTGGGGTGCTGTATGATCGCCTAAAAACCCGGGATATGGATCAATTTGGGGGCGTGATTCAGGTGATGCCCCATTTTGCCGTGGTGTTTATGTTTTTTACCCTGGCCAGTGTGGGTTTGCCCGGGACCAGTGGGTTTGTGGGGGAGTTTTTGGTATTAATCGGTACCTACACGGTGCAACCGTGGGTGGCTCTGGGCCTGGGAACGGGCCTGGTTTTGGGGGCTGTTTACGGGTTATGGCTGTATCGCCGGGTCATGCAGGGGCCGATAAAGCGAGAAGCCATTCAGCAGCTTTTGGATCTTTCCGTGCGTGAGAAGGTTTTATTTGTTCCCCTGATCGTTTTGGTTTTGTGGCTGGGTATTTTCCCCAACACGGTTCTTTCCCTCCTGCAGCCTGGGGTGAATCAAGTTTTATCGTCCTACGCCGTTTCCGCGCCGTTATCTCCGCCTGATTTTTCTTTACCCCATCGTCCCCTGGATACCCTAATCCCCACGCCGCCCCACGATGATGAAAGGGTCCCTGAGTAATCCCATGCTAAACCTTTTGCCTCTTTCGCCTGTCTTATCTCCGGTCCTTTTGGCCGTGTCGTTGCTGATTTTTGTGCTGTATGGGGCGTTTCGGCCCCGGGCTTCTTATGACACCGTGGCCTGGCTTTCGCTGTTTGCGTTTTTGGTCATGATGGATGCTTCGGGCATTCAGTTTGTCCTGGCGCTGCCGTCAGATCATTTGTTTTCGTTTGTTTTTGATCCGCTTTCTTCGGCATCCACCTTGGTTTTATGTGGTCTGATGATCGGCTTTTTCACGCTGACCATGGGCCTGGCGTGGCCGTTTGAGGCCGCCCTTTTGGTGCTGTTTGCGCTGCTGGGAATGCTGCTGATGGTGTCTGCGGATTCCTTTATGGCCCTTTATATGGGGCTGGAGATGCAAAGCCTGGCGCTCTATGTCTTTATTGCCCTGCAAGGCCGGGATCAGCCGCTGGCCATTGAGGCTGCGCTGAAATACTTTATTCTGGGGGCGCTGGCTTCGGGGCTGATGCTCTTGGGCATGTCGTTTCTTTACGGCCAGTGGGGTGTGCTGGATTACAGAACCTTGCACGATCTTTTGACGGAAGAAGGCGGCAATCCATCGGCATTATTATGGACAAAACTGGCAGGGGCCCTGGTGTTGGTTGGGTTTTTGTTTAAGCTCTCCCTGGTGCCCTTTCATATGTGGACGCCGGATGTTTACCAGGGTTCCCCCACCCCGGTGGTGGCGTTTTTATCGTCGTTGCCCAAAATTGCCGCAACGGTGGCTTTGGTGCGCTTGATTGGGGGGCCGTTTGCCACGCTGATGCCGGCTTTGGGGGATGTGCTGCGGGTCATTGCCGCCCTCAGCATGGCCTGGGGCGCGCTGGCGGGCCTGAAACAAACCAACATTCGCCGCCTTATGGCCTACAGCACCATTGCCCAAATGGGGTTTGTGGTGTTGGCCCTTTCTGTGGCAACGCCGCAGGGAATGGGCTCGGCCTTGGTGTATACTGTGGTGTATGCGGTGACATCTTTGGGCATGTTTGGGTTGCTCATGCGCGTTCCCGGACAGGATTTGTCCTTAACCGATGTCACGGGATTGGTGAAAGCGTCGCCGGCTACGGCGTATTTGCTGGCTGTTTTCCTATTGTCTTTGGCGGGTATGCCGTTTTTTGCGGGCTTTTTTACAAAACTGTCGGTTTTCCAAAGTGTTTTGAATCAGCAGCATTACGCGGTGGTTGTCATCGCCGCCCTTTCCAGCGTCATTGCCATGTATTATTATTTAAGGGTCATTAAGGTCATGCTTTTCGATGATCCCGCCTTTGACCAACAGGCTCTTTTGCCCCATGCTTCCAGTCTTCCCCTGGCTGTTTTGGCGGCGTTGTTTTTGTGCGTCTTTTTCATTTTTCCCGGACCGGAGGTCATGGTTTTTGCTGAAAGGATGGCGGGATCGTTGAGTTCCCCCGTGGGTCTTCCTGTTTCTTTACCCTTCGTGGGGGGATAACCATAAGCCTATGATAGAGCTGGGTTATTTTTTACAGCAGTGCATCAACGGGTTATCGCTCGGTGCCATTTATGGCCTGATTGCCCTGGGATATACCATGGTTTACGGCATTGTGGGCATGATTAACTTTGCCCATGGAGAGGTTTTCATGATCTCAGCCTTTCTGGGCTTTTTGGCCTTTGTGGGGTTGCAAGAGGCCGGCGTGACATCCCTTGCCCTTTGCGTTCTGGGGATGCTGGTGTTTTCCATGGCCGTTTCCGCCCTTTACGGCTATACGCTGGAGGCCGTGGCGTATAAACCCCTGCGTTCAGCCCCCCGCCTGGCCCCCCTGATTACCGCCATTGGGATGTCCATTATTTTTCAAAACTATGTACAGTTGACCCAGGGGGCCCAGGTGAAGGCGCTGCCGCCTGTGTTCACCGGCACAACCACGCTGGGTATGTTTGATCATTTTGCGGTGACGATTAGCGATACGCAGCTTGTCCTCCTGATTTCGGCGGTGGTGACGGCGGTTTTGCTCTACGTTGTCATTCACAAAACCCCCCTGGGGCGGGCGCAACGGGCCTGCGCCCAGGATGCGAAGATGGCCTCACTCCTTGGTATTTCGGTGAATCGCGTCATTGCCCTAACCTTTATGATGGGGGCCGTGGGCGCGGCGGTGGCGGGGGTGATGGTCAGTTTGTATTACGGCGTCCTTGATTTTTACATGGGCTTTCTGGTGGGGATTAAGGCGTTTACGGCGGCGGTGTTGGGCGGCATTGGCTCCTTAGGCGGCGCGCTGCTGGGCGGTATTTTGCTGGGGCTGATCGAGGTGTTATGGTCGGCGTATTTTGGTGCCGATTATAAAAATGTGGCGGCGTTTGCCGTGTTGATTCTGGTTTTGATGGTGCGTCCCAGTGGGCTGCTGGGCCGTCCCACCTTGGAAAAGGTTTAGGATTATGAAGGAATCCTTTGGGGCCTCGCTCTGTTCTTCCCCCTGGGTTAAAATTCTGGGCTGGACCGTGGTGGCGGCGGCGCTGTTTTTCCCCTTTTTTGTGCTTCAGGTGGTGGATAAGGAGGGCGCGTTGTCCCTGGCCCCCCTAACCTATCACAACTACGCCCTGGCCGTTTTGGCCGTTTTTGTTGCGCTTTGCGGTTTGTTTTTTTTGCCGAAGTACCTTCGGCGTGTTGCCTCTCATCTCCCCGCCGTTTCTGTGTCTCAGGCCCAAAAAAAATCCTTTTTTGTGATGTTGGCCTTGGGTTTGCTGGTCCTGCCCGTGGTCGGGAATCGCGCGGATTTGGATCTGGCGACGGTGGTGCTGCTGTCTGTCTCCCTTGCCTGGGGCATGACCATTGTGGTGGGGTATGCGGGGCTCCTGGATTTGGGGTATATCGCGTTTTATGCGGTGGGGGCGTATACTTATGCGCTACTCAATACCCATTATGGCATTTCGTTTTGGGTGGCGTTGCCGCTGTGCGCCCTGATTCCGGCGGGTTTGGCGTTTTTGGTGGGGTTTCCCATTTTGCGCCTCCGGGGGGATTATTTTGCCATTGTGACGTTGGGGTTTGCGGAAATTGTCCGCACGTTTCTGCTGAATGCCCAAAGCATCACCGGCGGCCCCAATGGCGTGGCGGAGATTGCCCGGCCGACGCTCTTCGGTTGGGGCGGCGATAACCTGGATCAGCGCATGCTTATGCTGTATTTTTTGGTGCTTGGGCTGGCGGCTGTCGTTTATCTGCTGATTCGTCGCCTGCGCGTTTTGCCCCTGGGCCGCGCGTGGGAGGCCCTGCGCGAAGACGAAATCGCCGCCCGTTCCCTGGGTGTGAATGTTCAAACCGTTAAACTGTCCGCCTATATCATAGGATCTATGATTGCTGGACTTTGCGGCGCCTTTTTTGCGGCCAAACAGGGGTTTGTCAGCCCGGAGAGCTTTACCTTTCTGGATACGGCCTTTATCCTGGCCATGGTGGTGCTGGGCGGCATGGGCAGTCCCTGGGGTGTGGCCCTGGCAGCCACGTTGATTGTGGCCCTGCCAGAGGTTTCCCGCTCCTTTGCCGATTATCGCATGCTGTTTTTTGGGGTTGTTATGGTGGCCGTTATGGTTTTTCGCCCGGGGGGATTCGTGTCCACCCGCACGCCGTCCATTCTCTATCGTCCTGAAGGGGAGGGGAAAAAGCCATGAGCAACCTTCTCACCGTTACCGACCTCAGCATGGCCTTTGGCGGGTTAATCGCGGTGGATCATGTGAGTTTTTCCGTTAAACTGGGCAGCATCACCGCCATGATTGGCCCCAACGGCGCCGGGAAAACCACGGTTTTTAATTGTTTGACCCGTTTTTACAATCCCACGTCGGGAAAAATTCAGCTGACCCCCGAACCTGGCTATGCGCTGGATCTCCATACCCTGTCCCCCTACAAAGTGGCGAAAAAGGCCCGGGTCCTTCGGACGTTTCAAAACATTCGCCTGTTTGGGCAAATGAGTGTTTTGGAAAATGTATTGGTGGGGCAGCATAGTTTGCTGATGCGGGCGTCGTCGTGTTCTGTTGGGGGGCTTCTCAATCTCCCCCGTTATCGCAAAGCTGAAAAAGACGCCATGGATTTGGCATTGTTTTGGCTGGATATTATGGGGCTGAAAGAGGATGCCAACCGCACAGCCGCCTCGCTTCCCTACGGCGCCCAGCGGCGTTTGGAAATGGCGCGGTGTCTGGCGGGGCGGCCGCGATTGCTGTGTTTGGATGAACCGGCAGCGGGGCTGAATCCCAAAGAGTCCCTGGATCTAAAAAATCTATTAAAAACAATATGCTATAACCACGGCGTGACGATTTTTTTAATTGAGCACGATATGTCCGTGGTCATGGATATTTCGGATCATATCTTGGTTTTGGATTATGGCCGCTTGCTGGCGGAGGGCACACCGGCCTTCGTTCGTTCCCACCCCGATGTCATTCGGGCGTATTTGGGGGAGGACGCCGTGGCATGACCGCTTTATTATCCCTATCCTCCGTTGGCAGTGGCTATGGGCGCATTCAGGTGCTGCACGATGTTTCCCTTTCTGTGGACCCTGGCAAAATTGTGTCGTTAATCGGGGCCAACGGCGCCGGAAAAACCACGTTGATGATGACCATTGCGGGGATGCCGCGCCTATCATCGGGCCGGATTCTGTTTCAGGGGGAAGACATCAGCCGCATGAAAACCGAATCCTTAATCCGTCTGGGCCTGGCCTACGTTCCCGAAGGACGCCGGATTTTTCCCCAAATGACAGTGCTGGAAAATTTACAAATGGGGGCGTACTTTTCGGCGCCGGCGGCCTATCGCCAGGATTTGGATCAGATGCTGACCCTGTTTCCCCGTCTGAAAGACCGCATTCGCCAACGTGCCGGCACCATGTCCGGGGGCGAACAACAAATGCTGGCCATTGCCCGGGCGCTGATGTCGCGGCCCAAACTCCTGCTGCTTGATGAGCCCTCCCTGGGCCTGGCCCCCCTGATTGTGCGGCAGATTTTTGATACCCTGGTGCAGCTCCGCCAAACCCTGGGCCTGACCCTGCTGGTGGTGGAACAAAACGCCCGCCTGGCCCTGTCGGTGTCGGATCATGGCTATGTGCTCCGCAATGGCCGCGTGACCCTATCGGGAACAGGCCCCGAACTCCTGGCCAGTCATGAGGTCCAGGCGGAGTATTTGGGGGGAGTCAGGTGACAGGTGACAGGTAACAGGTGACAGGTAATACCAATTCACTTTCAAAAAAAGGCCAATAGACTCCGTCATACCGGACAAAGTGAGCAACGCGAACGCAGATCCGGGATCCAGCGCAACTGTCAAAAGGCACAGCCTTTTGCTTTTATATTCGTTAAAAAAAACAAAGAACAAAGCGCTTTGCGCTTTGGCATATATGCTGG
>JBILRW010000037.1:0-13381 GCA_044372405.1 Alphaproteobacteria bacterium | reverse complement strand
CAACCTGGACCTATACCCCCTCCGCCCTGACCGCGGGCCCCTATACCATCGCCCTGATTGCCACCGACACCCTGGGCAACACCACCGGTACCCTCAGCCAGGGGACCTTGACGGTGGATACAACGGCCCCCACCATTACGGGCATTGCCCTGGACAACCCCAATTCCTGTGGGGGTGATGGCCTGTGTGTCACCGGCGACACGCTCAGCTATATCGTCCAATTCAGCGAAAATGTCATTTTAACCGGGGCCGGCACCCTGACGGTGCCCTTAACCTTCACCAGCGGCGCCGCCACCGCCGTTTACACCAACAGCGCGCCCACCACAACGTCCACTGTCACCGTATCCCGCACCATCCTGGCGGGGGATACCCATACGACGGGCAACATCACCCTGGCCACACCGCTGACCCTGGCCACAACCACCATCACCGATACCGCCGGCAACCCCGCCACCCTAACCCACAGCAGCACCAGCTTGGGCGGCATTTTGATTAACAATGCGCCTCTTCCTGTCAATACAGTGGCCCCCACCGTTTCCGGGGTGGGGTATAACGGCCAAACCATGACCTGTAACGCAGGAACCTGGACGGGCAGCCCCACCGGCTATGCCTATAAATGGTACAGCAGCGCCGCAGAAATCAGCGGCCAAACCGCCAGCACCTATACCGTGACCGCCACCACCGAGGGCACCCCCCTGACCTGCGCCGTCGCCGGCACCAACGCCGCCGGCACCTCCGCCTATACCATGGCCAGCAACACGATTGAGAATTTTGTGCCGGGGGATTTGGGAAACATAGCCGTATGGTTTGATGCCTCTGATATGAGTAGATTATTTCAAGACAGTGGTTGTTCATCACCCGTCGTTTCCAATGGTGATAGCGTGGGATGTTGGAAAGATAAGAGCAGTGCGAATAAAAACGCCACCCAAGCGACCGCTACTCTGCAGCCAACATTTGTAAGCAATACAAGTACGATCAATAATAAACCAACGTTACGCGGTGATGGAATTAATGATTGGTTATCTTTGGAAAATCCCATACCAGGCACAGGATCATTTTCGACCGCTGTGCTGAGTGTCAACGAAGGAGGAAATGGTGGCCGCGTACCTTTTGCAGGGGGATGGGGTTCAACAACAGCATTTTATGCTTTAAATTATTACTTTCCAGGACAAGGTGGAACAAAGTTCGTATGGGCCTGGGGGAGTGGAAACGGTGCGGCACTCTCAAATCAAAATGGGAATGATGGACAATGGCATCTTGGTTTTTCTAAATATACGGGGACAACGCATAGCGTCAGATTAGATGGTGTTGATGGCACCTCAACCCCAAAAAATAATAGTAATCTGTCGGGGGGGTGGGGTATTTTCAACACAGACCAAAGTTTGGTTCCAAGCAATCACATGCGTGGGAATATAGCTGAAATTGTTTTGTTTACCACAGCGCTGTCCTCTTCTGACACTCAACGCCTCGAGGGCTACCTCGCCCACAAATGGGGCCTGACGGCGAATTTACCCAGTTCGCCACTGCATCCGTATAAGACAACGGCCCCCACACCGTAATGTTCAGAAAAAGTCAGCATTGTTTAGCCGCCGCCCCTGTGATAGGGTGAGGCCCCACCAGTGAATCGGACCGCTGCGCTCTCTCTTTGGGGGGTGAGGAAAGTCCGGGCTCTATGAAAGGACGGCGCCAGAGAAATTCTGGGCACAGCAATGTGACGGCCAGTGCAACAGAAAGCAAACCGCCGATGACGTCAGGCCATTTCGCCCGGCGCACAGGTAAGGGTGAAAGGGTGCGGTAAGAGCGCACCGCTGCCTGGGTAACCAGCGCAGGCACGGTAAACCCCGCCGAGAGCAAGGGCAAATAGGAACAACCACGGGATAACCAGGCCCAAAGGCCCCCTTTCAGGTCCGTTGTTCGGGTAGCCCGCACGAGGAGGACAGCGATGTCCTTCCCAGAGGAATAGCGGTCTCGTGGCCCACCGGCCATAGACAGAACCCGGCTTATAGATTCGCTGGTGGGGGGGGGCCATTAGGCCCCATAAACATTTTGCAAACCTAGGGTTGATAAATTTAGATGTTCCTCTATTCCTCTAGGACTGCCCTGTGGATTCATGGTTCTAATGTCATTTCTTCCTGCATTACTGCCTATGTTCACATTACTCGAAGTCTCAGAATACCCTTTCATCAAAAATCGCAAGGGATTCCATGTTTCCCCCTGAAGGGTAAGAGCTCTTGTTAGCCAGTTTGCGCTGGATAAATCATTAGAAATCATCGTTTGTTTTTTCTTGTATTGCTCTAGAGCGAGTGCAACGTTGTCAAATTGCGATTGAATTCTTGTTATACGTGAAACTATACCGGCAATTTGAGTGTCGATTTTTGCACAAGCTGTTTTTACATCACTCTCAAAAGATGCAACCTGTTGTTTATAATCATTTTTTAATTTTTCATCTAGTATGGTCATGTCATACTGTCCATTCGCTTTTTTAAAAACAATTCCGTTTTTTGTAAAGCCAACGACCTCTTCATTTCTGGATTGTATTTCCCGATCGGCAAGGCTTGAGAGGGTTGGATCCAGATTGGAACGGGCAAAATACGTTGGTCTTTTTTGATAAAATTTTGTAAAATCTTGCAAATTTTGTATATTCGTTTCGCCGCAATAAGCCCATACATCGGTGTTATAAAAAGGCTGTTTTTCTACTCTAATTCTCTTTTCAATATCCGGTAACTGTATTCTTAGGGCTTCATATCTTTCTTTGTTGATATATGACCTTAAACTTTTATAAAGAGCATCAAACTCTGATGTATCAATATTAACATATTGAAATTTACTTTTGGTTCCTGGCGAAATTTTAGCATCTTTGATTAGGTTGGCCATTTGGGGTAAAATAATTTTTGTAGATTTTGCAATAGAATCTATAAGATTTCCGGCAACAGGAAGAGTTTCAGTCAAATCCTGAAAAGCCTGGTCGTTCACAAGAAGATCTTTAAATTGTTGAAACGATCTCCACAAGATATGCCTATGGTAACCGATGGCCATTGTGTGATTTTGGGCTTTCATGCCAAAGGGACTGGCTATACCTTCGGAAATGGGCATCCACTTTGCGGCTTCATTTCTGTTATGGCGTTGCTCTGCTTTGGCTAAAAAGTCTTTATCAATGTCTCCACCCGTTTCAATAAGCTCACTCGTTTGAAGTGTTTTAAGCGCTGCAAAGATGGCAGGAATAAATGTCATTTTTCCAACATCATAAGTGGGGGCGTGTTGGTTTCCCTGGAAAAAAGTCACAAGTCTTGCCATTGCCCCAGGACGGTTTAGGTCCATTTGATGGAGAGCCACCAAATATTCATCGGGATCAGCTATGGCATTGACCATGGCACTGTTTTGTTTGGCATAATACCCATAAAACTGCAGTAAATATTCATTGGTTATATGATAAAAAACATTTTGCATGTTGAGCTTATTTTCTCTCAGATCTGGGTTATTTAATTTTTTTGCCCGTAAATCTGGATTGGATAAATCACCATAAATTTCTTTTTTTAATTCTTGAGGAACAGCCAACGCTGCATAAAAACCCTTTGTTGTGAAAATTTCATTGAATTCTGGATCTAGGCACAGGTCACTAATTCTTTTAAATGTTTTTTCTTTAGAATTATTGGAATTCGCCAACAGGTGTGTGTTTAAATGTTTTGCCACGAGCATTTCAAAATCGCAGTGCGACCTTGGGATCCCCCTATTATTAACAAAAGTTTCAGCTTTGTTGATTAAAACTTCGGCAGCATGAGGGTCAATATATCTTAATTTTTCAAAAATCTCTTGTTTCAAGTCTGGTGCATCAAGATTAATCAACGTATCCTGATGTCTATAACTTAAAACGCCTGCGTGATCTAAAACTTCTAAAACACCATCGATTTTCCATTGTTCTGGCTCATTACCGAACATACTACGCACAATTTGATTGGACCCACCAAATTCGTACATCAGTACGTCACTGTGTTTTTCCATTTCAAAGCCTTTTTGATAGATTTCAGATTCAAGATCCTTAAGCTTTTGAGGCTGACGGATTTCTTGGAATCTTTCTATATACTTTCTCCAGGGTATCTGAGCTGCAAAAATACCCGCAAAAATAGCGATGGGAAGAGAAATACCTACAAAGAGTTTTCCCACCAAAACTGCCGCCAGCGCGGATGCACCGAAGGTCGCAACGGCAGCTAATTTATTGGCTCCAAAGTTCCAAAAACGTCTATCAGAAATACGTTTCGACCTATTGTGGGGATCATGTTTATATTGGTAATCAAATAACTTGAATAATCCAAATCCAGTGGCCAATTGCAATGCCATTCCACTTAAAAACTGACCAACAGGGTGCAAGCTGTGCCCCGTAAAAAGGGTGGCTGCGGCATTTGCAGCAACGGAACCCATTGTGCCTATCCAAGGTACTACTGTTGGGGCAAGGACCAAGGCCGTCCCGATCGTTACAATAGCCGCCGTTGTTTTTAATACCCCACCGCCGCTATATCTTTTTAAAGGGTTAAGAGGTACCGTTCGATTCTGATCAGTTATTTGAAAGCCGAGATGCTTTTTTTTATAAGATATTAATTTCAAATTTTCATTGGACTGATCCGGTTCTGTGTCGTATCCACCCAACATGTTTCTTATATGATTGCCGCCAGAGAGAAAGCCAGTCAGTGATTCTGTTTGTGTTTCGTAACCCTTTAAAATCTCCTGAGCGATTGCATTTATGGTCTCAACCTTTTTTGCGTCTCCGCCCGCAATGCATGCCAGTTTTTGCTCAAGACTGCTTGGCGATTGCCCCAAAAGATACTGTCCGCTCTCTGTAAAAGGACTGCCGATTGAAAAATCCGTGAAATTAGCCGGAGGAATCATCAATGAGCAAAATTTATTAAACAAAAAAAGTTTAAATTGGTGATCGTTGAGATCATATTCATTGGGATTCTGATCTTTTAAGGCATTGTTAGCTCTTGTATTTCTTTCAACGGCCCTTTCAGTCAGATAATGAATAATGCTTTTTCCATTGCTATCAAGTGCGGATATTGCGCTAGGGTTTATTTCTTCTAAAGATTTTATAAAATCAGAGCCAGATACGGCTGCAGCATTAGGACGAGCAGTCCCATTTAATGTATAAGGGGTATCCGCGTTAAGACCTCTTATCTTTGAAAATAATTTATATGCGGATTCATTCCATTGTGCTGTTTCTTTGCTATAAGGTAAACCAGAAGATACAGCACTATCAAAGGCTTCAACGCTCGATAAAAAAAGATCTTTCAGGTTTTTATCAGCCATCTCCCAAACCTCCTCATCCATTTACCCTCCAACTCTACCCCATCTCCCGCCCCAAATCAAGCGCATTTTAAATAAAATTTTTTTCACCAAATGTGACAAATGTCACATCTTTGGGGTTAGGTCTGTGCTAAAAGCCCATCCCACCCCACCACAACCCCCGCCGGACACATCGCGGACAGCGCGTCATAATCCATATCGGTATTCAGGTGGGTGAGGATGGCCCGTTTGGGTTTAAACTGCTCAATCCACGATAACGTTGTTTCCAGGTGCGCATGGGTGGGGTGGGGCGTGCGTTGCAGGCAATCCACAATCCACAGGTCCAGGCCCTGCAGGAACGGCTCACTTTCCGGGGGGAAGGCCTTGACGTCGGTGGAATAGGCGACGTTGCCCATGCGCACGCCCATGCTATCAATGGGCCCGTGGTGCTGGCGAAAGGGGGTAAAGGTCGTGTTGCCGACGGGCTGGGGCTGGCCATAGGTAATGACATGCGGAATCAGGGCGGGCTTGTAAAACGGCGGATGGGTCAGGGGGCTATCAAAAATATAGTTAAAGCGCCTTTGGATGTTCCCCAGGGTGCGCGCATCCGCATACAGCGGCAGGGCCGCATTGCCGTTAACATTCAGCCCCCGCACCTCGTCAATGCCATGCAGGTGATCCGCGTGATCATGGGTCAGCAAAATCGCATCCACCGTTTTGATGTCATGCCGCAGGCACTGTTGCCGCAAATCCGGCGACATATCAATCAGGATACGGGTGCCCTGATCCTCGATCAGGACACTGGCCCGCAGGCGGGTGTTTTTGGGATTATCGGGGTTACACGACCCCCAGCCCCCCCCCATCATGGGGACGCCGCTGGAACTGCCGGTACCTAAAAGCGTGATCTTCATGCCCCAGACATACACCAGGGCTTGGCTTTTGTCACCTGATCTGCCGCGCCAAAACCCCATAATCATCATAGGCGGGCGGAAAATCCGGATGGGGCGCGTACAAATACGGCTGATCCGGATTTGCAAAGGCCGCAATCATGGCCATCAACCACGCTTCTGTTTTTTCTATCAAGGCGGACAGGTCCGAGGAAAGCGTGGTTTCCACCAGGGGAGCGCCATCCTCAATCCCCCGCAAATGGGTATAGGTCAGGGCGGCGATGGTGCCGGAGAGGCCCTCGAATCCGCCCTTGTTCATGATAACAGCCTCCAGCGGCAGGGCGGGGACCAGGCCGCGCATGACCTCGCTGCGGGCGGGCGGCGCCCCCGTTTTGTAATCCAGCAGGCGCAGCGCACCCCCCCGGTCCTGATCCAGACGATCCGCCCGGGCGGTCAGGGTATAGGTCTGGCCGCCAAGGTCCCATTGACATTGCCCCCGCTGCTCCAGCGCCACAGGCCACCAGGGGGAGGTTTGTTCTTGATGGTGAAAGGCTTTAAGCAGCGCCATGGCCTTGGTGGTCCAAAACAGCGATAAAAACGGATGATTCTGAATGTCTGAAAAAACACGCTGGCACAGGGCCTTGGCGCTGTTTTCATCATAGGGCTGGCTCAGGTTTCCCTCGGTGATATACCCCTCCAGCAATCGGTGCATCAGCGTCCCATACAGGGCCCGGGCCGCCGTGTCTTGCAGCGGACGCAGGGGCCGCAGATTTAAAATTTTTGCGGCGTAAAGGGCGTAGGGATTGCGCTGCCAAACCTCCATATCCGATACGGAAAACCGGGTGGGACGCGCCGCCAAGGGCGGACAGGGCGCCGGCGGCGGAGACGGTGAAAACGGCGTGGCCCCATCGGGATCCACGGTGGCTTCGGCGCTGGGGCGCAAAAGGTCCGGATAAAACCACAACAATCGGTTGATAAAACGCCCGGGGGTTCCCGTATAGCTGATGATCACCTCTGGCTGATGCGCCAAAAAGGCCAGAATGTGGTCGCGGTGATCATCATGCTCCGGCGGCAATCCCATGGCCCGTAAAACATGGGGCGGGGCCAGGGTTTCCCCGGCCGCCCCGGGGGGAGTATCCACACACGCCGGCAGCATCACAACATCATGGGCCAGGCCATAAGCATCATACAGCCCCATGATGCGAACGTGGGTGTCTTTGGGGCCCACGGTGGGGATGACCTTACGGGCAGTGAGAGTGCGTAAAAGAGAGCTGAGAAAAGGGGCCGACAGCGGCGCAGAAAGAGATGAAAGACCCTGCGTGATCTCCCCCGCGATCTCTTGCCAGGGGGCATGGTTGCTTAGGGCATCCCCAGAAAACAGGGACAGGGTTTTTTCTAAGCAATCCCAGGCCGCCCCCGCATGGGAAGCATTTTGATACGCGGTATGGGCCTGGTGAATCTGGGATAACACGGGAAATTCATCGTAAAAGGGTAAGTCCTTCCAAACCCGTGGTGGCAACGCCAGGGCCGCGCGGTGATGGTTGAGCAATGCCCGTCCCAAACGGCGAAGGGCGCCCTTTTCCCCCTGATAGTCCATCAAGGGATGCAACAACACATCTGCCAGCGCCAACAGAGATAACGACCCCGATAAAATCTGTAGCCAGAGCAGCACAAAACGCCCCTCCGGACTCGCCCGCCAAAAGGTCCCCACGGGATCATCGGCGATGATCCCATAACGGCGCAGTTCGGCCTTGAGATGATGCACAAACGTTGGATCGGGGCACACGATGCTGATAACCCGCTCGGGCTCTTGGGTGCGGATTTTTTTTACGGTCAGCGCGGTGGTTTTGATTTCCTGCAGGGCGTGATCGTAGGCATGCAAACTCAGGTTTTCCGGGGATACGGGGTGCGTGGGGATATGAAACCCAAAAATGTCCGCCTGGGGTGTTGAAAATACCGGCGCACCGGGGATCACCTCGGGGGCCAGGGCCTGAAGCATCCGGCGGATCTTGGCATCGCAGCGTTTTTCATCACCGGAAAAGGGCAAAATCAAATGCAGATTTTTCCCCAACGCCTGCAAAGCCCCCAAAAACGGCGGCGTATCATTCACAAACCCCACCACGTGCAGGGTATAATCCTTGGTTTTGATAAAATCCACCAGGTCCTGAAGCCACAACCGCTGGGCCAGGGTGGGGGTGATGAGGTTATGTTCTTTTGTATGCTGGGGCCAGTGGCGCAGAACAACGTCAATGAGGGCCCGGTTTTTCTGCCAGTGCTTGGCCAGGGGTTGATTGATAAAGGCCTCCATTCCCGTTTCAGTGACGCCGTAAATTTCCGCATCCTGCAAAAAATCCCGCGCCAGGGGGGCGATGCGGGCGGGGTCCTCGTGGGCATTCCCTTGCTGAATCAGGGTGGTGAGTCGGATGAGAATTTCAGCCTCTCCCAGAACTCTGGGCCCACCCGGCTGATGCGCGCGCCACAGAATGGGCAGCGTGATGGATTCATCCCCCAGGGTTAGGATATGGGGCAAAAAACACGTTGCCGGTGCCTGGTCCTGAAAAAACCGCGCCGCCCGATGGGTGGGCAGCAACACAACATGACGGCGCAAAATCAGGGGATCCTGCCGCGCCAAGGCCTGCACATCCGCCATACACCGAATCAACGGGTTTTGGCCAAAGGAAAGCAAAGTAACCGTGGGCTGACTCATGACGTTATATGGACGTTTCAGGCATAACGGCTTGTCGCACAACTTGATGACATGGCCTAAAGCCCCACGACTCATCCCCCCAAAAACGGATAATCCGTATACCCCTTGGCGCCGCCGCCGTAAAAGGTGGCGCGGTGATAGGGGTTTAGGGGGGCGTTTTGACGCAAACGCTCCGGCAAATCAGGATTGGCAATGAACAAACGGCCAAAGGCCACGGCATCGGCGGTGCCTGCAGCGACATCCTCAATAGCGGAATCGCGGGTGTGACCGCCGGCAGAAATCAAAACGCCCTGAAACAGCTTCCGAAATAACGGGGCCGTCCGCGGCGCATTCTCCGCCACCTGATCGGACCCCCCGGCGGAGGACGACCGGGGCTCAATCACATGCACATACCCGATGGACCGCTGATTTAATGCCTGAATCACATAGGAAAACAGGGCTACGGGATCACTGTCGCTCATATCATTGAACGTGCCGTAGGGGGACAGGCGCACGCCCACGCGGGCCTTCCCAAAAACATCAATGGCCGCATCCACCGCCTGTAACAACAGTCTGGCGCGGTTTTCGATGCTGCCGCCGTACGGATCTGTCCGGTGGTTGCTACCGTCCTGCAGAAATTGATCCAGCAGATACCCATTGGCCCCGTGAACCTCTACCCCGTCAAAGCCCGCGTCTTTGGCATTTTGGGCGCCGCGACGGTAATCCTCAACAATTCCTGGCAACTCGTCAGTTTCCAGGGCGCGGGGGGTTTCAAAGGGCACTTGTTTGCCCGTGGCGGTAAATGTCAGACCCTGGGGCGTCATGGCCGATGGGGCCACGGGGGCGCCGCCCCCCGGCTGGTGCGAAGAGTGCGAAATCCGCCCCACGTGCCATAGCTGCAGGAAAATGTGCCCGCCTTTCTCATGAACCGCCTGGGTGACGGTGCGCCATCCCTCAACCTGCTCAGGTCTGTGAATGCCCGGGGTGGCGGGATAGCCCTGACCCTGCTGAGAAATCTGCGTGGCCTCAGAAATAATCAGCCCCGCGCTGGCCCGCTGGGCGTAGTATTCGGCATTCAGCGCCGTGGGCACATTCCCCGGCTGCCCGCTGCGCATACGCGTTAAGGGCGCCATGATGACGCGATTGCGCAGGGTGAGATCGCCGAGGGGAAGGGGGTCGAAAAGGGTGGGCATAGAGGGTGTCCTTGGAAGGTGAAAGGTAACAGGTTTAGAAGGGAGTGTTTGGGTTTTTATGTCAAGGGTAAAGAAAGCAAAATTTTTCTGTTGAAAATGTGACTTATATCACATCCTTTCAACGATAAATCGTTTACGATATTTTTTTTAATGCCATAATGAGGTAACGATTTGGTGTTTGGATGGGGCGCCTTAAATAAATACCACAACCTCTCTGCGCTCAAAAAGAAAATCCTCGACGCTGAACAAAACAACGGCGGCCCCCACGATGCCCAAATCACCCCGGAACCGCCAGAATGGCGTTTATGGGAACCCTTTGGTTTGGTGGGGATAGGCCGATGAGGGTCCCGATCCTGCAGTTTGTGGGTAGATGGTAAAAAAAGGCACCCCCCCCCACCTGTCACCGGTCACCTGTCACCTGATTCGGCACGCCGCGCGAGGTTGAGTATTCAAAATGCAGCGGCTTATCCGGATAAATAAAGTCATAGGCACTGTGGGCGGCGCGAGAGGCCTCAGCAAATCCCGTTAAAATCAGCTTTAATTTGCCCGCATAATGGGCAATATCCCCGGCAGCAAAGATGCCAGGAATGCTGGTTTCCCCCGTGGCGGGATTGATGGTTAGGGTGTGTTTTGTTAACGCCAGGCCCCAATTTGCAATGGGCCCCAAATCCATGGACAGCCCAAAAAACAACAGCAAATGATCCGTGGGCAATTCTTTGGTTTCCCCGTCCAAAGAGGCAATGCTCACCGTGGTCAGGCGGCCCCCTTCACCCGAAAGAGACGCCAGTTGATAGGGCGTGTGCAGGGTGACGCGGCCGCTTGCGACCAACGCCTCCAGCCGCTTCACCGATTCCGGCGCGGCGCGAAAACGGGGCCGGCGGTGAATCAAATGAATATGCTTGGCACGGGGGGCCAGGGCCAAGGTCCAATCCAGGGCGCTGTCTCCGCCGCCGGCAATGACCAGGGTTTGGTCGGTGAAATCATCGGGCCGCGTGACGTGATAATGAATGTGGCCCGTGGCCTCAAAAAGTTCTAAATTCTCCAGCGGGGGTCGGTTGGGGCCAAAGGCCCCGCACCCGGCGGCAATGATCACGGCCTTGGGATGCAAAGACGTGCCCGCTGATGTGGTGAGATCAAACCCGTTTTCCGTGTCTTTTTTCAGTCCAACAACCTGCTGATTCAGGTGAAATGTGGGCTTAAACGGGTCTGCCTGTTTCATTAACTGAGTCACCAGATCCCCGCCGGAAATCTGGGGATAACCCGGAATATCGTAAATGGGTTTTTCAGGATACAGGGCCTGGCACTGGCCACCAACCTGGGGCAAAACGTCAATCACATCACAGGAAAGGTCCACCATACCACAGGCAAACACCCCAAATAAACCCACGGGACCCGCGCCGATGATCGCCACATCCGCCATTAAGCCACACCCTCGCACACACCCAAAGCCTGGGGGTCCATGATATCGGCGACAATGACCTTGGCAAAAAACAAAATCTCATCCACCGTCAAATGGGTGGTGTCCAGGGCATGGGCATCGGCGGCCTTTCGCAGCGGCGCCACAGACCGCCCAGCATCCTGTTCATCGCGGGTTTTGATCATGGCATAAACCCCTTCAAAATCAGCTTGTTTTCCGGCCTGCTCCAGTTCGTCCAGACGGCGCTTCGCCCGCTCCTCTAAACTGGCGGTTAAGAAAAATTTCACCGGCGCATCGGGACAAATAATGGTGCCCGTATCGCGGCCATCCAAAACACAGCCGCGTTTGCTGGCCGGGGGTTTGTGCGCGGTGCGCCGCTGAACGTCCAGCAAAGCCACCCGCACCCGGGGCAACCGCGCCACGTCCGAGGCCGCCCGTCCCACAATCTCGCCTGCCAATACTGTTTTATTCAGCTGGGTGAGGGGAATGGCCTCCGCCAGGGCCACCATGGCGTTTTCATCGGTGACATCCAGGCCCTTTTGCAGGGCGGTATAGCCCACGGCCCGATACAGCAATCCCGTATCCAAATGATAAAAATTCAAATCCGCCGCCAAACGCCGGGCCAGAGTCCCTTTTCCCGATCCTGCCGGGCCGTCAATGGTAATGATCATGATGGGGCCTCCTACCAATTTGCACAAGTGTAGCATAAAAGGGTGGTGGGGGTCCAGGACTTCGTCACAAGGACTCAGAAGGACTTCGTCAGAAGATTTTACACAGAAGATTTTTCCAGAAGATTTTTCCAGTAGACAGGCTTTTGGTGTCTTTGTATGGTGCATCCAGCGGAGCGTAGCGCAGCCTGGTTAGCGCACCGGTCTGGGGGACCGGAGGTCGGAGGTTCGAATCCTCTCGCTCCGACCACTTTGGGTTTTTTTTTAGGAAACCCGCCTCAGTGCTGCCGCCCGCAGAACCTCCTCTGTTTCCGCCACTTTCCCCGAACAATGCAGGGCAATATCACAGCCGGCAGCCAGGGCCCCCCGGGTTCGCTCGGTCAGGCTTCCTGAAAGGGCATGCATTCCCAAATCATCACTGAGCAAAAGCCCCGTAAAGCCCATATGGTCCCGAATCACATCCTGGATCACCCGGGGTGAAAGCGTGGCCGGTTGATCATCAAAGGCTGTATAAACCACATGCGCCGTCATGGCCCAGGGGGCGTGACACAGGCGAAAGGGCAGGAAATCCGTCTTTTCTAACATTTCCCTGGATTCCGTCACCACGGGCAAGGCCAAATGGGAATCACACGTGGCCCGCCCATGGCCGGGGATGTGCTTCATAATGGGAATCAGACCACAGGCCTGATGGGCATCAATCATGATTTGTCCCTGGCGGGCAACGTCCTCCGGCGATCCGTCAAAGGCCCGGTCCCCAATAATGGGATCTTGACCCGGCAGCCGCAAATCCAGCAGCGGCAGGGCATTGACGTTAATCCCCACGGGCAGCAACTGATCCGCCAGGCCTTGAACGTGTTGTTCTATGGCCTCCGGTGTTGTTAAGGACCCCACCGCCGGAAAATCACACCAGGGCAGACGCTGAACACGCCCGCCTTCTTCATCAATCATAATGGGAACCTGACGCTGGGGAAACAGGTCCCTCAGCGATTGGGTGAGGGACCGCACCTGGTCAGGGGATTCACAATTGCGTTTAAACAAAATAAACCCAAAGGGCGGCAGGTCCAGGAACAAGTGCCGTTCTTCCTCAGAAAGAACCAAACCAGAGAGGGCAACAAGGGCGGGAATCATAAAGGTCCTTATGGGTTAAATGTCTTCGTCATTCCGGACCAGATACTGTCTTTCGGGTCAAGGGGAAAATGATGTGTGGGTTTGGTATTGGGGGGCTCATTGCCGCCCCCCAAGCCCCCGCTAGGATA
>JBILRW010000036.1:0-13444 GCA_044372405.1 Alphaproteobacteria bacterium | reverse complement strand
CGATGGATCTGTGGGCCCTGATCCATAATCTGTTTATAAAGGCGTTGATATTGGGCCACCGCGGACTCAACCGTGTAATCTTGTTTGTAATGGTTAAAACCCTTTTCAATCAAGGAGGCGCGTAAAATGTCATCCGCCAAAACGCGGCGAATGGCCTCAGCAAAGGCATCAATATCATCAATGGGCACCAGCAGGGCATCAATCATATCCTGCGCTGTAGCCCGGGGACCCGCAGCCCGGGTGACCACCAGAGGAATTTTGTGGGCCCAAGCCTCGATCATCACTAGCCCAAAGGGTTCATAGCGGGACGGCAACACACAAACATCGGCGGACGCATAAAGATCCGCCTGATTTTCTTGCCACCCCAAAAACCGAACACGATCAAAGACCCCTAGGGTTTTGGCAAAATCTTCCAGATCCGCCCGCTGCTCACCCTCACCCGCCAGCCAAAAATACGCATCAGGGATTTGGGCCAACACCTGGATCACAGCATCGAAGGATTTGTGCCAGTGCAAACGACCCAGTCCCAAAATCACAGGGGCATCTTCCGGCGTGTTATAGGTCGATTTGGGTAGTTTTTCCCCGGATGTCCCCTCTGCAAAAGGACGGATTTTATGAATTCTCTCAGAAGGCCATCCTTGGGCAATGATGGAAGAAACGATACCCTTGGTTAAGGCACACAGATGGTCGCAATACCGATAATCCTCAAGATGGTGATACCCCCTCAACCATCCCAGTCGGATATAATCGCCCACGGGCATGATCCGGCTGGCCTGAAACATCCAGGTTTGAACAATATCGGGTCGGAAATTTCGGGCTTCTTGCTTTAAAATATCCCTGGTTTTTGTGTCAAAAAATCCTTGAAAGGGGGCCTCAGTCACCGTTATACCGGCGGAACGCAATGTGGAAACCCGCTGGGGGTGGGGGCGCATCACAACGTGTTGGATCAGTCCCGCCTGGTGAAGGGCGCACACCAGACGGACAAAGTGACTCTCTGCCCCCCCAAATGTTTCGCCGCCAATGGCATGCATGATCCTCATAAAAATCAACCCACAGTTGATGGTTCAAATTGAACAATTTTCACGAATATGCCCCAAAAATCAGGCGCCTGCAAGCATATAATCATCTGATTATTCGAAATAAAATTCAACCTAGGGTTGAATTTTATGGCCCTCTATTTTTTACGTCTTTGAAAGGAAAATAAAAAATACTTCTCACACATAAACAGAAATGCCTTCTTTGGCAAGACGAACATGCGATCCATATTTGTTTTCCATGGTATGGGCCAGGGCGTTCAAAACAGAATCCGAAGCCTCTGGACTATGGTGGAAAATAAAAAATGTTTTTACGTTCCCTTTTTCTTTCAGGCGCACCCCTTCTTGCCACGTGGAATGGCCCCATCCGATGTAGGGGGTGAAGTTTGTATCACACAGCATACTGTCATAAATAAAGACATCACTGTTTTGGATAAACGCAGCCAGAGTATCATCCGTTTGTCCCACAGTATGTTCCGTATCGGTAATATAGGAAAAGCTCCCCGTGTCGGACGTGATGCGGTATCCCGCGCTGCCCCCGGGATGATTGAGGGGGTGTGTTAAAATGGTGTGGTGGGCTACGGTGAGTGTCTCCCCCGCGCGAAAGGCATGAAAATGCAGCTTGGCCCGAAAGGTTTCTGTGGTCACAGGGGAAAAGGGCGGGGTTAGCATTTTTTTCAGCAGCCCCTCCACGGTCTCTCCCGCTGCCGGACTGGCATAAAAATGAACGGTATAACTGGAATCATAAAGCGGGCTAAAAAACGGCAAGCCCATAATATGATCCAGATGGGCGTGGGACAGCAGGATATGCAGCGTTTTGTGACGTTTCAACAAATCCGAACGCCCCAGTTTCTGCAGGCCCGATCCCGCATCCAAAATCAACAAATCGCCGCCCAGTTCAACACTGACGCACGATGTGTGACCGCCGTATTCCATAAATTCAGGCTCAGGACAGGGGGTGGATCCGCGCACGCCCCAAAAGGTGACGTGGGCACTCATGCGGCAATACCCTGTAAGATGGCTTCTGTGGATTCATGACCGGGCAGTCGAGCCCACGTTATGGATCCGACGTTTTGTTGTTTTTGCTGGCGGCGGACCTCCGCGGTGGCATCGGAGGCATCCCCCACGCGCCGGTCCAGGCTGGCCTCAGCCACATCATCGGGGGCCTCCACCCAAAACCCCCGAAAGGGAATGGTTTCCTTTTCCAATCTGGCGGCCAGGGCCTCCCGCCCATGGGCCAGCAAAAACGTCGCATCCAATACGACATTCTGCCCCGTTTGGGCCAAAGCTACCGCCAACTGATACAGGCGATCATAGACAGCCTGGCTTTTTTCAGGCGTATAGGCACTTTCGGCCAGAGTTTCCGTGACCGCAACACCATGCAGGTGTTTGCGCAGATCATCGCTGGACAGGAGCACCGCCCCCGTTTTTTGGGCAAAGGCCCGGGCCAGGGTCGTTTTTCCACTGCCAGAATAGCCCCCAAACGCCGTCACCGCGCCAGAACGCTGGGAAACCAGGTTTAGGGCCAAATCCAGATAATTTTGGGCGTCCGTTAAAAATATTTTTTTTACCGCCAGATTCTCCGTCCCCTGGGCAATCGCCACAGAAACATGGGACCGAATGGCCGCCCGAATAGCCATAAACACAGGCATCAGCAAAAGCGCCTCAGCATCCCCCGTCTGTTGAACATACAGGTGACGGAGAAGGAAAGCCTCCCTGCCCATTCCCCGATACACAACATCCATCAATAAAAACGCCACATCATAGGCCGTATCAATCTGGGCAAAGGCATTATTAAATTCAATACAGTCAAACAAAACGGGCTGTCCGTTTGTATCCACATAAATATTTTTCAAATACAAATCGCCGTGACATTGTTTGATAAAGGTGCTGGAGCGTTGTTCTAAAAGATCTTTGTGCTGACCCAGCGCCCCCAGGCATTTTTCTCTCAGCGTTTTGGTTTGGGTGCGGGGTAGGGCTTTTCCATAAGCCGCAAAACAGCCATCGTTACCCATAACCACGCCCACCATCATGGCATAGCCGTCAATGCCCGAAAGGGCAGGCTCGGCTTTGTGAAAGGTGGCAATGGTGCTGGCCAACCGCCCACACAAATCATCGGAAAAAGACGATTGTTCCGATAACAGCGTGTGATCATCAAAGCGATTCATGACAATGGCATAATCCACGATGGTATCGGTGGGCTCAGACGTAAAGAAAAGCCCGCCGGCAGCATCCTGGGCAATCATGCGGATTTCCCGATAAAGATGGGGGGCTGTGCGTTGATTCAGCGTCATTTCACGGTTGCACAACACGCGGCGTTTTTCCGGCGTGCTGTAATCCATATAGGGAAACGCCACGGGTTTTTTGACTTTAATGGCGATATTCCCCCCCACACCCACCAGCGCCCCGTGGGTTTCGTGCAGAGTGACATTCCCTGAGCCATTATAATGGCGGGGGTTTTTCAGAAAAAGTCTCAAAGCGTTCAAGGGATCCATAAGAGTGCACCTGTTGTTGTTAGGGGTACAATAACCCAGTTATCCAATCCGGGCTGTGACATTTGTCATAAACCAAACGATTATGGAGACGATGGGGTTGGTCTTGCCAAAATTCCATGGTTTCGGGAATCAACAAAAAACCGCCCCAGTGGTCGGGGCGCGGCACATCGCCGCCATCAAAGGTTTGCGTAAGGTCCAAAAAACGATCTTCTAAAACACCACGATCCCCCAAAACCTGGGACTGTAAGGAGGCATGGGCCCCAATACGGCTTTCCCGGGAACGCGTGGCGAAATAGGCATCGGATGCTTGGGCCTCAGTCTTTTGGACGGTGCCCTGAATCCGTACCTGAAGACGCAGGCTTTTCCAGTGAAAGCACAAACTGGCAAAGGGACGGGCCAGCAGATGCTGGGCCTTCGGGCTGGTATAGTTGGTGAAAAAGGCAAAGCCGTCCCTGCCGGCTTGTTTGATCAAAATAATCCGGCTGTTGGGGTGGCCCCGTTCGTCCACGGTGGAGAGCGTCGCGGCGTTGGGATCGTTAATTTCGGCGGCCTCAGCCCGTTCATACCAAGCCTGAAACAGCATAAAGGGACAGTCGGTTTGGGGGATCATGGGGGTTACTCCTTGCGCTTTTGCCCGGGAAGTGTAGTCTGCATTCACAGAACAATCAAAGAGAACATGAGCCCCTTATGACAACGGACCGCATCGTGATTCAGGGCCAAGGCGCCCCCCTGTGCGGCACGATCCCCATCAGTGGATCCAAAAATGCCGCGTTGCCCCTTATGGCCGCCGCGCTCCTCACCGAAGAGCCGCTGATCCTAAGCAACGTCCCGGATTTGCACGATACCCGCGTCATGGCGGATTTGCTGCAGGATATCGGCGCAGCCATAACGCTGAATGTGCCGCAGCCCGGGGCGTTATCGTTATCGTTGCGCGCCCCAAAAGAAAAACTCAACCCCGAATCCCCCATGGAGGCCGCCCGGAAAATGCGGGCCTCGGTCATTGTTCTGGGGCCGCTGTTGGCGCGGTTGGGGCGGGTGACGGTGCCTTTGCCGGGGGGCTGTCCCATTGGGGCGCGGCCCCTGGATGTTCACGAAGACGCCCTTCGCGCCCTGGGGGCCACAATACATTATAAAGACAATGCCATTCATGCCCACTGCGAAGGACGACTCAAAGGAGCCACCGTTCGCCTGCGCGTGCCGTCTGTCGGGGCAACAGAAAATGCCATGATGGCAGCAACCTTGGCCGAAGGGACCACGGTGCTACACAATGTCGCCCGGGAACCGGAGATTATCGACCTGGCGGATTGCCTGAACGCCATGGGGGCCAAGATCCAGGGCGCAGGAAGCGAAACCTTAACCATCCACGGCGTCCCCCAGCTGCACGGGGCCACGCATAGGGTGATTCCGGATCGGATTGAGGGCTTGACCTACCTCATCGCCGCTGCCCTGACCCGGGGGGACGTGACCATCACGGGGGCCAACGGGGATCATATCCGTGGGGAGATCGACATTTTGCGCCAGATGGGCTTTGACATTGTGTCCCCGGACAAATTCACCCTTCGTTTGAATGCTCAAGACGCCCAGCCCAAGCCAGCCCATTTAACCACCGCGCCCTATCCCGGCCTGCCCACCGATGTTCAGGCGCAAATGATGGTCTTAATGACCAGCATTCCCGGACAATCCACCCTGACAGAAAGGATTTTTGAAAATCGGTTTCAGCACGTTGCGGCCTTAAAGGCCATGGGGGCAAGCATCACCCAACAGGGGGAAACCTGCACCATCCACGGGGGCCTCCCCTTGCGCGGGGCGGATGTTGAGGCCACGGATTTACGGGCCTCCTCCTCCCTGGTCCTGGCCGGCCTGGTGGCGAGCGGCATCACCACCGTGGGGGGGCTGCATCATTTGTACCGGGGGTATGTCCGACTGCCCGAAAAACTACGCGCTTGCGGGGCGGGGGTGGAGAGGGTGACCTCAGAAACGGACACTGTCCAACCCCGCACAGTGGGGCGGGGGGCTTAATGCTGGATTTCTGGAGTTGAGAAGGCAGCCCCTGCCAGGTACTGCTCAATGGTACTGGTAAAATCGGGAGATCTGTGGGTTTTACCAGGTTGATTTCTGTTGCTGTACTCAAGGGAAGATTGGTAAACAATAGCCTTAAGCTCGGCGTTCTCTTTTTCTAATGCCGCAATTTTTTTGTCACGTTCATCCATATTCCCTGTTTAAACAGTCCTCCCATTTTTGCAAGGGGTTATGAAGGGGGGTGGGTGGGGTGGGGAGTTACCAACTTTTTTCCAGTAACGAAATCACCGTCCGGGCTGCCACAGCCGAGGGCCTTTCCGGGGGATTTGTGGGGTACAAACCGGCCAGGGCCGTTTCGATTTCCCCCGTCATGGCCTGCTGTTTTTCTGACTCTAAGAGAGAAAACATCGCCTGCGTCAAATTATCCACTGTGGCGTTTTCCTGGATATATTCGGGAAAAATGGCTTTGCCCGCCAAAATATTGATGAGACTGGCGTATTTGACACGAATCAATCGCCGCCCCACCCAGGCGGTGAAGGGGGAAACGCGGTATGTCACCACCGTGGGCACACGAGCCCAGGCCAATTCCAGTGTAATGGTGCCGGACGCCGCCAGGGCCAGATCCAAAGACGCCAGAGTTTGGTTTTTTTTTGCGGGATCTTCGATGATGGTTACGGGAACAGGCCAACGGGCCACGGTTTCTTTGAGGCGCTCCGCCACCGAAGGGGCCGCCAGCATCACAAAGGAGGCGCCAGGATTTTTGGCTGCGAGTCTTATCACAACGGGATCAAAGAGGGGAAGGAGCGTGTTTAACTCTTGCCCCCGGCTGCCGGGCAGTAAGCCGATGCGTAGCGTTTTCTTGTCCTCTGTTCTCTGTCTTCCGTCCTCTGTTTGCAAAACCGGATGCCCTGTGCAATTCGTTGGCAGGTTGTGGACGGTAAAGTATGGGGGCTCAAACGGATACAGGCACAACAGGTGATCGACAATGTGCGATAATTTTTTCGCCCGATACGCTTTCCAGGCCCAAACGGAGGGGGCCACGTAATGCACGAGGATACTTTGTATTTTTCCCCGATCTTTGGATTTTTTCAGCCCCTTCATCACGCGAAGGGTGAAGTCCGGCGCATCCACGCTGATGACCATAGCGGGGTTCAGGGCGATGATCTTTTGGGTCGTTTCCCCAATGATTTTCAGGATTTTGGGGATATGGGGTAATACTTCCGCTACGCCCATGACGTTAAGAACCTTCTGATCCCGCCAGCTTTCACATCCCGCATCCCGCATTTGGGGGCCGGTGATGCCGCAAAAATAAAAAGCCCCTGGATACATGGCGTTTAATTCCCGAATCAAATGCGCGGCGATGGTATCGCCAGAGGTTTCCCCGGTCAAAATCACAATGGTTTTCATAAACACGTCACAAACATTTTGTGGGAATCGGCCAGAGTGATGACCTCTTCACGGTCCAAAACCAAGGTCGCGCCGGCCCGCAGAGCGATGCCAGCCAAATTGCCTTCGGCCATAAGTTTCAGAGTTTCCGGGCCGATGGTGGGCATGTCCAGGCGCAAGTCTTGACCTTGTTTGGGGGACTTGACCAGAACAGCCTTGTGCTTTCGGTTTTTTTGGGTGTAGGGGGCCAGGCGACGGATCAGGGCGTCGGTGCCCTCAATGCCCTCAATGCCTAAAATTTGTCCTTCGCGGATGATGGCGGCCTGCCCCATGTCAAAGTCTGATAGAGCCGCCAGCAGCTCAAAACCCAGATCGATGTCTTCCTGCGCGGCTTTATCCGGTTTGTGTTTCCCCAAAAGGCCTGTCTCTGGCGTTAAATCCGGTCGCACAGTATGGGCCCCCACCACGGTAATGTTATCTTTGTCCAGCTCCTCCACCAGCAAAGAAAGAAGTGCATTATCCCCCCGGGCGCGGCGCAGGGCCAGTTTGGCCAGGACCTTGGCCCCCCGCAGATCCACGGCCATATCGGACAAATTCGGGCGTTGCATCCCACCGGCAAAAACGGCCCGGGTGACGTGAAAATTCTTCAGGGTATCCACAATCCGCTGAATTTTCCCCATGGGCAGCACAACATGGGGAATGTCGGGATGGGGTAAGATAGGGGGGGGCTGGCCCTCAAAAGTCATCACAACGCAGCTCTCAGGCCCCAAATGACTGGCCAGCAGGGTTGGCAGAGATCCTTGTCCAGCTAGGATGGCGGTGATGGGCCTATCCATGATGCACCTTTTGCAGCACCAGGGCCTGCCACCGTTGATTGACAAAGCCCGTGCGGTGGTGCAGCCCAAAGGCCCCAAAAACCCGCCGCAGCCGGACCTGTTGATAGGTATAAAAACCGCTGAGAATCAAATACCCCCCCACACCCACCATGGCGGAGAGATCCCGGGCCAGGCGAAACAGGGGCCCCTCCAGGATATTCGCCAGCACCAAGTCCCGGGGCGGCACATACGTGTGGGTTTCCGGGCAACGCTGAAAAGACATGGTTTCGAGAGGGACATGATTTAAACGCCGATTATGATGGGATTGTGCGATGGCGTGGGGATCAATATCGGTGCCCAGAATCGGTGTTTGGGGCCATAACTTTGCCGATGCCAGGGCCAAAATCCCCGTGCCCGTGCCAATATCGGCGATGGAGGCGGGCCGAAAGCCGCGCCGTTTCAGATGCAGCAGTGCCTGTAAACACCCCAGTGTGCTGCCGTGGCGGCCCGTGCCAAAGGCCGTGGCGGCATCAATCCTCAGTCGATGTTGGTACAGCCGGGGATCATGGGGGCCGTGGCTGGCCTCAATGACCAAGGGGCCGCAGGCAATGGGATCAAAGGATTGTTGGTTTTCAGACACCCAGTCCCGGGGGGTTAAGGTTTCTGTTCTCAGGGTGGGAAACGGGGTCCAGCCCAGGGCGGTGAAGAGGATTTCCAGCGCTGTCGTGGTTTCCTCCATAGGCCAAGGGGTATCCCGCAAAGCAGCGATGCGAAAGGCGGTATCTTCATCATTGAGGGCAAAACACGTGGTGGCGGCGGCGCGTTGGCTGAAAAAATCATCCACCACTGGGGCTTGAGCGGCCGGAACATCGCAAAGAATCTGGTACAAAGTCGGGGTCATATTGCCAAAAGGGTTTCAGCGTTTTATAGAAGGAAGGCCGAAGAAACCCAAGGAAAAAGATTCCCATGATTGATCCCCGCTTTTTCCCCAAAAAAGACAGTGTGTCTCTGGCCGAGATCGCGGCCGCCACGGGGGCTGTTTTGCCGGAAGGGTCCTCTTTGGATCTTCGCATCAGTAATGTGGCCCCCATTTCCCACGCGGGCCCCACCGATGTGACGTTTTTGAGTAACCGGAAATATGTTTCCCATTTGGCCACAACCCGGGCCGGGGCGTGTTTTGTTGAGGCCGATGTGGCCCCTGACCTTCCGCCCCACACGATTCCCCTGGTGACGGATCAACCCTATTTGGCCTATGCCAAAGCGGCGAGCTTACTCTATCCTGGGCCCGAATGGCCGCAGGAATCTTTTCAGCATCCCTCAGCCATCGTGGCGGCGGGGGCGAAGATCGGCAAAGCCTGCTACCTGGGCCCCCAGGTCATTATCGAAAACGGCGCGGAGATCGGGGATCACACGGTGATTATGGCCCAGGCGTATATCGGGGAGGGGGTCCGTCTGGGGTCGTTCTGCCGTTTATTTCCCCAAGTAAGTGTGACCCATGCCCTGATCGGGGATCACGTGGTTCTGCATTCGGGGGCCAGGATTGGCCAGGCAGGGTTTGGCTTTGCGCCGTCCTTTGATCATGGGGTGGGGCCGACGAAGATTCCCCAGTTGGGTCGGGTTATTCTGGAAGATCATGTGGACATCGGCGCCAACACCTGCATTGATCGGGGCGCGGGCCCAGATACCGTCATCGGACGCGGCACCATGATTGATAACCTGGTGCAAATTGGTCACAACGTCAGCATCGGCGAAAACAGTATTATTGTGTCCCAGGTGGGCATTTCCGGCAGCACCACCATAGGCCACCACGTCCACATCGGCGGCCAAGTAGGCATGGTGGGCCACATCACCATCGGGCATCACGTCAAAATCGCCGCCGGCAGCGGCGTCATGCGTGACATCCCCGATCACCAAGCCGTGGGCGGCCGCCCCGCCATACCCATGCGGGATTTCCTGAAACAAATTGCGTATCTGAAGAAGTTGGTTTCGTAGGGTATCCAAAAACGCCAGGCGTTTTGTTTTTAAAAGATGACACGCCCTAAGAAAAAAAGGGTTTAGCCGTGCCCAATCCTGACTTTTTCGTCCCTGATGATCAAACGATCTTCGCAATAATCCTTCAGGGCGCGAACATAGCTGCGATGTTCCAGGGCGTGGATTCTGGCGGTCAGGGTTTCTTCGGTATCATCGGCAAAAATGGGCGTCGTGGCCTGGGTGATGATGGGGCCCTCGTCCATGGCGGTACGGACAAAGTGAACCGTGCAGCCTGTGACCTTAACCCCGGCGTCCAGGGCCTGGCGGGGGGCATGCAGCCCCTTAAACGATGGCAGTAAACTGGGGTGAATGTTTAGGAGATGATCCCACCAGGTTTCAACAAACCCCGGCGTTAACAGCCGCATATACCCCGCCAGACACACCCCCTGCACCCCGTGGGTTTTCAAAAGGGCGGTGATGTGATCATCCCTTTCCTCCGCCGTTAATTTGGGCAGAACATAATAGGGAACGCTGGCTTTCTTGGCCCTCTCCCCGGCAAAGGCCTGGGCGTTGCTGGAAATAACGCACGCCACACGGCCGGCAATCACCCCCTGGGCGCAGGCATCCAGAATGGCCTGAAGATTCGATCCATTCCCCGAAACCAAAACACCCAGGGTTTTCATTCGCTCAGAACCCGTGCCTAGTCAATCTTGGGGGCAACACAGCCGGTGCGACCCTGTAATTCACACAGGCTGCGACGGGTGGCCTGGGACCAAAACGTCAGAGCCTTTTCAACATCATGCCAGGAATCCAGGGTTTTTTCGCCAACACCCTTGCCGCCCAAACGACGGTCCTGGACCGCCACCAGAATTTCACCGGTGCCGCCGTCCATGAGTTTGGCTTCAACGGCCACTTGGCCTTCATAACTGGGTTCGTCGGAAAAATAGCTATAGGCTGTGGACGTCACCGCCGCCAAAGGCATCACACTGGAAATGGCATTCATGGTGGGGTTGGGCTCTTCTAAATTGGTAATAGCCGCAGTAATCACCAAAACATCGGGACCCGTGGTGTTAACCATGGTAAAGTCTTTGGAGAGTTCCCTTGTCACCTTATCAAAAAACTGATCGGCAATAACTTTGGCATTTTTGTGACCAACGTCTTTGAGTTTATCGTCATCCAAATAAACGACGATGGGATTCAGCAACACTTTGGTAAAACGCTTCATATAGGCTGGATTTTTGGCATTGGCACTCTTATAAATCCGCAGTGCCCGGGTATCATCCGTATTGGACTGCATTTTGGCGTACAGATCCTTGTCCAAAAACCCACTGGGCTGGACGGTATCGGCCCGCTTCGTCGCACAAGCAGCCACCAAACCAACCAGGGCCACCGCCACAAACAAACGTAAAGAGCGCACCATAGGAATTACCTTATAACATCACGGGAAAAAAAATCTTCACTAAAAACCCTACCCGAAACGAGGGGGTAGGGGCAAGATAAAACCAATCACGAGAAAACCAATCAGGGAACCGGCGCGCTGTAACATTTGTCCCGTGAAGGAAGCCAAAAATATTTTTGGGAAAAGGGTGTATCATCTGTTAATTTGATTCATGTTATGAATCCGTAGCTGATATGCCCCAGGATGCGTTCAAGAACGCGTTATTGAAAGGATTAAAGATGCCCTTACCAGGAAAAAAATCATGACATTACAAACCCTTCGCGCGGTTGTTTTGGGTGGCAGCGGGTACACGGGGGCGGAGGTTTTGCGTCTTTTGTTCAACCATCCTGTTTTTCGTGTTGTGGCGGTGACGGGGGAAAAGAATGCTGGTGCCCGCTTGGCCGATGTGTTTCCCCATTTGGGATCCGACATAGCGTTGGTCAAGATGGGGGATGTGAATTTTCAGGATGTGGATGTTGCGTTTTCCTGCTTGCCCCATGCGGCGGGTCAGGCGATGATGGCATCTCTACCAGAATCCTGCGTGATTATTGATTTGTCAGCGGATTTTCGGCTGCGCGATGTGGCCACCTATGAACACTGGTATGGGTCTCATCTGGCCAAAGATTTGCAAAAACGGGCCGTTTACGGTCTGTCTGAGTGGTATGAAAAGGATATTCAAGCCGCCCGCCTGATTGCCAATCCAGGATGTTACCCCACGGCCAGCTTGCTCCCGTTAATCCCGTTGCTGCGTCAGAGATTGATCGAAACAGACATTATTATTGATGCCAAATCCGGTATCAGTGGCGCAGGGCGGAAAGAATCCCTGGCCTTGCTAGCGGCGGAGCGCATCGAGAATGTTTCCGCTTACGGCCTGGGGCATCACCGGCATTATCCGGAAATTCTGCAGGAATGTAATGTTGCTGCGTCTGAAGGCGTGCGCCTGACCTTTACCCCCCACCTGATGCCCATGGTACGGGGCATGCTGGCCACGATTTACGTTCGGGGGGGCGATCTGGTATCCATACAGAAAACTCTGGAAGAGACCTATCGAAGCGCCCCTTTTGTGCATGTCACCCATCAGGCAGAACATCTGGCCACAAAGTATGTTTCTGGCACCAATATGTGCCGTCTGGGGGCCTTTGCGGGGTATCACCAGGGGGATGCAATTTTGGTGTCTGTTATTGATAATTTGGGCAAAGGTGCCGCCGGACAGGCGGTTCAAAATGCCAACATTCGGTTTGGATTGGATCCAGAGTTGGGGTTAAAGACGCTGGCTGCGTATCCCTGATGTTGTCTCTCCCCTGACAGTGTGCTGACAATGGGTCAATCAAAAGCAGAAACGCGATCGTTAGGGCCCCTCTGAGAACCAGTCACCCGCTCCTCTACCTGACCCCCCCCCTACGGCCTTAACCGTTTCATCATCGCATCAATGTGGATTTGATCGTCTTTATAGGTGGTGGTGGCCGCGTACATCATCAGGTTAATGCCGGTGCGAATGCTGGTTTCCCGCACGGCGCCATCGGCAGAAAGTAGTCCCCCTGCCAGGTCAGTGCCGAGGACAATCAGGCTAAAAACGGGATCTTCGGTGCCCTGGGGCGCAGCGGCCAAGGCATTCAGACCCGGCCACAATCCCCCCAGTTTGGGCAGAATATAATAACTATGGTGGACAACATGATTCTCCGCAATGGGACGCAGTGGCGTTAAGCCCAGCACCCGGGCCAGGGGCTGCAACGAGACCACTTGCGTTTGATAATGAAGCGAATTATCCCCCCCCCGTGTATCCAGAACCAGGAGCCCATCCCCCGCCGTATAGGACCGCAGACGCTGGGCCAGCCCCTCATCCATCGCTACAGTTCCCGTCAGCGGCCAATACACCATCATCACGGGCGTCCAATCGGAAAGGGCGGCAGTCAAGGATAACGGCACGGGCCTTGGGTCCATGGGCATGTTGGTGCGGGTCAGGGTTTCCTGGATCAGCACCTGAAGTCCCTTGGCACTGGCCTGATCCAGGGCGGCCTGTCCCGTTAGGACATACCCGATTTGAACATCCCGCGCCTGGGCTGGCAACCCCAAAAAAACCATTAAGAGTGCTGCCACCGCCACGCCTGGGCGGCGAAAACGCAGCATCACAACCGCCAGCAATTCCAGAATAAACAGGGCCACAATGCCGGCAAAAACCCACGGGCGCAAATCCCCCGAAAGGCCGATGGACTGGCTTTTTCGCACGGTTAGCGTCGGATCACCTGGGCGAAGCACACTGTCCGTCGGGGGATCTTTGGCCAAAAA
>JBILRW010000035.1:0-15215 GCA_044372405.1 Alphaproteobacteria bacterium | reverse complement strand
TGTCCTTTCTACAGGCTTTTTTCAAACCCTGTATGGCACACTTTCCCCTTTTTTTCTCCTACTTTCTCCCAAATCAACCCCCTTTAGCTAATTTTGCAAGGGGCTCTAGTGTTTCTCATTTATTTTCGTACTGAGCCGAGAACAAGTCTGGCGGAGCGATGCCTAGTGAATCTAGGTGAGCGAGGCCAGACGCCGTTCGCAGGCCAGTACGGAAATAAAGGGGAAATACTATATCGCCCGCATCCCCTTTACCCCCCCTTAACCTTTCCCCGGCACCATGGGGGTGGTCTAAACAATAAAAAAAAGCATCATGACCCAAATCTCCGACGCAACCTCTGCCCACCGTAATGGTTATTTGCACTTTTTGGAAACGCTGAATCCCCTTCAGTATTATGGCCATGTGCGGGGGGTTTTGGGACTGTCCGTTGAAATTGCGGGCATCAGCGATCATTTAACCGTGGGGGGACAGTGTTTGATTGACCGACCGGGGTTTTCGTCCCTGCGGGGGGAAATTGTGGGCTTTAAAAACGGGGCAGCATTGGCGCAGCCCTTTGGCAATACGGATCACCTCAGCACGGGGGCGCGGGTCCAGGTGCTCAGTGGTGCCCCTGAACTCTATCCGTCCTCCGCCTGGAAAGGGCGTATTCTCAATGCCCACGGCGAGCCCATTGATCAAAAAGGCCCCCTGAGTCCAGGGGAATGGGCTCGCCCCATTAAGGGAACCCCTATACCGGCCTACCGCCGTAAACGCATGGGGGGGCGCATGGATATGGGTTTGAAAATCATGAACACCTTTCTGCCCTGCTGCCGGGGCCAACGGATGGGGATTTTTGCCGGATCCGGTGTGGGAAAATCAACGTTAATGGCCATGCTGGCCCGGTATGCCCGGGCGGATACCATTGTCATTGGTTTAATCGGCGAGCGAGGCCGCGAGGTCCAGGATTTCATCCAGGACGCCCTGGGCGAAGAGGGCCTGAAACGCAGTGTTCTGGTGGTGGCCACGTCCGATGAATCGCCGTTGATGCGTCGCCAGGCGGCCTATACTACCATGGCGGTGGCGGAATATTTTCGGGATCAGGGGGATCAGGTGCTGTGCCTGATGGACAGCGTGACCCGCTTTGCCATGGCCCAGCGGGAAATCGGCCTTTCCGTGGGGGAGCCCCCCACCACCAAAGGATTCCCGCCCACTGTCTTTACCGAACTCCCCAAACTCTTGGAACGGGCAGGCCCGGGAGAAGAAGGCCAAGGCGATATTACCGGCATTTTCAGCGTTCTGGTGGATGGGGGGGATATGGATGAGCCCATTGCCGACGCCGTGCGGGGGATTTTGGATGGACATATTGTTTTATCACGCAGCATTGCCGAGCGGGGACGCTTTCCCTCCATCGACGTTTTGCGCAGCGTGTCGCGGTCTTTGCCCAAGTGTCATGATGATACAGAAAACGGCTGGCTACGCACCGCGCGACAATATATGAGCACCTATCACGATATGGAGGACCTGATTCGCATCGGCGCCTATAAAAAAGGCAGCAACCCCGAAGTGGACAAGGCGATTATTTATCAAGCCAAGCTGGAAACTTTTTTATCCCAGGGCATCATGGAAACGATTTCTTTAGAAGATAGTTTTAGACTGTTACAGGAAGCCCTTGAAGGATAAAGCCAAGTGTCAAAGACAAGGGTCAAGCAGGGAACAGATCGATGAGCAGCAGCCTGGAACAATTGATTCAAATCAGCAAATTCAAAATTGATGAAAAACGGCGTAAAGTCGGGACTCTAAGGGAATTCTCCGAGCGCATTCAGCGAAACTTGTTGGAGCTGGAAACTGAAATCGACCAGGAAATGGGCATTCACGATCACGGAACCCCACCGGTATTCAAGCAAACCTATATCCGCGCCGCCCAGGAACGCCGCACAAACCTGCTGACGTCATTGCAAAAGGTTGAGGCGGAAATTGAGGGGCTGAACGAACAGCTGCAAGACCTGTTTTCAGAAATGAAACGCTATGAACTCACCCATAAAAAACGGCAACAAACCCGCAAAGACACCATCACCCGCAAACAAAACCAGGCTATGGATGAAATCGCCGCCCGCCGCGGTGTGGGGGCGTTTTAATGGGGACAGAACTCACGCACAACGTCATTGCGAGCCTCCGTAGGAGGCGTGGCAATCCAGTCTTTCCGGTGACGGCATTTCTGGATTGCTTCGCTGCGCTCGCAATGACGATGGTTCTGTGTAAGTCCTGGGGTATTTTTCTCTAAATTTATTTTATGTAGTTATTATAAGGGTATTTTTTGAGCTATGAAGACCTTTTGTCACGATTATTTTGCGCCGACACTCGGCCTGCCGTCCCCCAAAACCCGCCGTTGGACCCCACGGTCCAAACAGACAGTGGTGTACATTGTGGAACAAGGGTTCATGAACCTGCCCCAGGCCATCGCTTTTTACCACCTGTCCGTGGATGAATTTCTGGATTGGTTGGGACTGAGGGAGGGTTAGGGGGTTTTACCCATCTCCCACCATAAGTTTCCCATTGACACCCATAATATCCCATGGTATCCCATTATTGTCCACAACAATAACGATACTCTGCTTTCCTAACTGCGCGTCTTACCTTGGGGTGGGGCGCGTGTCTTTTTGGGAAAGGGGGTTGCAACCCTGGGTTTTATGCTGTTTTTATCAACATTCACCAATAGAGTTGATAAAAAAGGGCGCGTCTCTGTGCCCTCGGCCTTTCGCACGGCCATTGCGGGCACATCCTTTCAGGGGGTGGTTTTGTTTCGTTCCTATAAGTACCCCGCGCTGGAGGGCTGCGGCATGGACCAAATGGAATCCATGTGCGCCCAGATGGATCATTTGCCCCTGTTTTCCGATGATCGGGATGCCCTGACAGACAGTATTTTTGCCGATGCTGTGCCGCTGGCCTTTGATCCTGAGGGGCGCATTACCCTGACCGATGAGCTGCGGGATCATGCCAATCTGTCTGAATCCGTGGCCTTTGTGGGCAAAGGGCGCATGTTTCAATTATGGTCGCCGGAGGCCTTTACCATCCATCAGGCGGGGGCCCGCGCCCGCGCCAAAACCCAAAACTTATCACTGCGTCGGGGGGATTAGGCCATGCACATTCCCGTGATGCTCAGCGAAGTCATAACCTATCTGGCCCCCAAGGCCGGCGGACATTACGTCGATGCCACCTTTGGCGCAGGGGGATATAGCCAAGCCATTTTAAAAACCGGCTGCTTGCGTTTGGATGCCTTTGATCGGGATCCTTTTGTGGTGTCCACGGCGGAGACGTTGGGAAAAACCTACGCAGCCCTGACCTTTCACAACCAATGTTACAGCGATATGGGACAGGTTCTCTCAACCTTTGCCGGAAAAATCGACGGTATCGTCTTTGATCTGGGCATTTCCAGCATGCAGGTGGATCAGGCAGAGCGCGGGTTTTCCTTTATGCGCGAAGGCCCCCTGGACATGCGCATGAACCCGGGCGAGGGGATCTCCGCCGCCGACGTGGTCAATACCATGGAGGGTGCGGACCTGATGCGTCTCTTTCGGGATCTGGGGGAAGAGCCCCGGGCCAAACAATTCGCCCGAGAAATTCTGAAAAAACGGGCCATAACGCCCTTTACCACCACAACGGAGCTGGCCCATTGTATTGCGGCCCTGTGCCCGGTGCCCACGCGCACCCATCCCGCCACGCGGGTGTTTCAGGCATTGCGTTTATACGTCAATCAGGAATTAGAGCGTTTAAAGAACGCCCTGGACGTGGCCTATGCCCTCCTAAAAACCGGCGGACGCCTGGTGGTGGTGACCTTTCATTCGCTGGAGGACCGCATCGTTAAAACCTTTTTCGCCCAGCACGGCAAAGCTCCCGCCACCAATCGCCATGATCCGGCGTTGTTTTTGGCGCGGGCCGCTCTGGGCGCCAAACTGTTAACGCCCAAAGTGATGACCCCCACAGACAAAGAAATTTCCGACAATCCCCGCGCCCGGTCCGCAAAATTGCGGGCTTTGGAACGTCTTTCCCCGGTAATTCACCAACAATAACACCAACAACAAAAAAAGGATTTTCATTATGACCTCTTGGCTGCGTTTTTTTTCTTTGGGCCTGATTGCCGTATCGATGATTGGCCTTTATGCTCTGAAACTCAATGTCAAAGACATGCAGGACCAGATTGCGGACCTGGATGCCCAAATCGCCCAACATCAAGAAACCATGCATGTCCTGAAGGCTGAGGTCGCCTACCTCACCCGTCCCGAACGCCTTAGTGCCCTGCAAGAACTTTATTTTCCCGACATGAAACCCGTCATCGCCCAGCAGGTCACCCTGTGGCTGCCGGTGGCCACCCAACAACGATCCGCCCCGACCCTTCTGGCCTCCAGCGATTCCTTTGGGGGGATGAGGCAGTAGGGGATCTCTAAGAGTGTTTTCACAGTCTTGTTAAGATGTAACGCGGTGGGGTGGGACGGTTTTCTTTTTGAATCAAGGGGCAAGACGAAAAAAATACCGCAGCGACGGCCTCGGTAGAGGGCGGCGCGAGGATGATTTTTTTGGGCTTGGCGAAGCGAACCCCTTGATTCAAAAAGAAAAATGTGGGGGCGGGAGCCGCGTTCGGCCCACAAGGAAAAGGCTCCCACCCAGCCTTTTCCGCCCAAACATCATCTTGCGACTTATCTCAAATCATGATCTAAAGGACACGCTAACGTGTTCTCACAAATGTCCCTTTGCTTTATCATGAGCGCTGTTCCCGCCATTTCCCTGATTGATATTTGGAAAACCCATAAGGGGCAGGAAATCCTGCGCGGTGTGTCTTTGGTGGCAGAGGACCACGACGTGGTCACCATTGTGGGCAGCAGTGGATCGGGAAAAACGACTTTGCTGCGGTGCATCAATTTACTGGATATCCCCGATGCCGGCGAAATCCGCATCAAAGACGAACTGGTGGAAATCAATCGGTCCCGAACGTTATCCCACACGGTGCGGGCCAAACAGGTCCAGCGGCTACGCCGTATGATTGGCATGGTGTTTCAGCAATTTAATTTATGGAGCCATATGACGATTCTAGAAAACGTCATCGAGGCCCCCATCCACGTCCTGGGTCTTCCCAAAAAAGAAGCCATTGAGCGCGCAGAACACTATTTAAATAAGGTGGGTTTGCTGCGCAAAAAAGATGAATACCCCATTGTTCTTTCGGGCGGCGAAACCCAGCGGGCGGCCATTGCCCGGGCTCTGGCCATCGAGCCCAAGGTGGTGTTACTGGACGAGCCCACCTCCGCCCTGGATCCCGAATTGGTGGGGGAGGTTTTGGGTGTGATTCGCACCATTGTTGAAGAAGGGCGCACCGTGGTGATGGTGACCCATGAAATGCAATTTGCCTTTGAAATTTCCACCCAGATTCTGTTTTTACAGCAGGGAAAAATCGCTGAACAAGGCCCCCCTTCCAGCATTATGACCACCCCCAAAACCGAAGCGTTTCAAAAATTCCTGCTGCGTTTTTCAGGCAGCAAACATTTTATGCAGCGCCCCGCCTCTGCCGGTCCTGGTCATCGTTGGGATATGTGGGATCCAGGACTTTGATTTTTGCGGCTTTGATTTTTGTCTTTCATCATAAGAGGTTGTCATCATGACAGAATCCCCCATCATCATCAAAAAATACGCCAACCGCCGTTTGTACAACACAGACGAAAGCCGCTATATCACCCTGCGGGATTTGTCGGTTTTGGTGAAACAGGACAAACCTTTTGTCGTTCAGGACGCCAAAACGGGGGAGGACATGACGCGTTCCGTCCTAGCCCAACTGATTTTGGATCTGGATGTCACCAACGAAGCGCCGTTGTTACCCGTGGATTTTCTGCGTCACCTGGTGCGTTTTTATGATGATCGTTTGCGGTCCTTTATCCCATCGTATCTGGATATGGCCATGACGGTGTTTTCGGAAAATCAAGACCGGATGAACAATTATGTTCACCAGGCCCTCACCCCCTTTGATGATGCCCGTCGGTGGTATCGGGGATGGTTTGAACAATCGTTTTCCTTTTTTCAGCCGTTTTTGGGGCGCAATCCCTTTGCCCCCCCCTCCCATTCCTCCGCCAGTGAATCAGGCGCCATCGAGGCCTTGCAAAAAGAAATCGACCGCCTTAAACAGGAGCTCCTCACGCTCCAATCCAAAAACAAACCCTAAAAAGCAAAGAGCTCCCTATGTCCTCTCTTCCCCCCCTTGGCCAGCCGGCCCCTGCCTTTTCTGTCACCGATGAAACGGGAAAATCCATTTCCCTATCCGATTTTCTGGGATCGTACGTTGTTTTATATTTTTATCCCAAGGACGATACACCCGGGTGCACCAAACAGGCCTGCAGCTTTCGGGACCGCCTGGAGACCCTGAAAAACCAGGGGATTGTGGTGCTGGGGGCCAGCCGCGATGATGCGGGTCAACACACAAAGTTTATCAAAAAATACAATTTGAACTTCCCCCTGTTGGTGGACACCGACGGGGCTTTGTCCGAAGCCTACGGCACCTGGGGCGAAAAAAGCATGTATGGCAAAACCTACATGGGCCTTTCCCGAACAACCTTTATCATTGATCCCAAAGGCGTTTTGATCCACATCATCACCAAAGTGTCCGTCGATACCCACGCCGAAGATGTCGAAAAAATCATTGCGGCCCATCGCCAAGGCTAGACGTACTTCTTATGACTGAACCCACCTTTACCCTGTATTACCACTGGCTGTCCCCGGCCTGTCGCTTCGTCATGGCGGTGATGTCTGAATACGGGATTCCCTATCAAAAAGTCCTGGAAAAAACGTGGGAACGGCGGAAAAAATTCTATCAACTCAACCCCGCCGGCAATGTTCCTGTGCTGGTGTCGCCCAAGGGCGATGTGTTTGTGGAATGGTATGCCATTATCGAGGCCCTGCACGACACCCCCCAGGCCGGGTCCCTGTTGCCCCTGTCCGCCCGGGATAAGGCCGAGGTGCGCCGGTTGATTTTCTGGTTCATGACCTCGTGTGACCGGGAAGTCACGGATTACCTGTTACAGGAAAAGGTTTTTAAGCGCTTCATCCGCGATAACACCCCCAATGCGTCGGCCTTGCGGGCGGGCCTGACCAATTTACGCACCCATTTGGGGTATATCGATTTTTTGATGGAACGCCGCCACTGGCTGGCGGGGGATCAACTCAGCCTGGCTGATTTTGCGGCGGGCGCCCATATTGCCTGTATGGATTATTTGGGTCATGTCCCCTGGCAGGATTTTAACGATGCCAAAGAATGGTACACCCGCCTGAAATCCCGCCCCAGCTTTCGCTGTATTTTAGAGGACATCGTCCCCACCGTTCCCCCCGTGGATGCCTATGCGGCGCTGGATTTTTAGCAGGGATTTAACGCGGTAGCCCACGGAGATGATCATATCGAGGTTATAGTACTGAACATCATAGTTTTTTCCGTCTGCGGCAGTTGTCCGGAATTTCCGGACAACTGAAAACGGCAACTGAGTCTGTCGGAAAAACCGACAGACTCAATGGGGAGGGGTTTTGTGTCTCGTCCATGAGTCACAAACTTTTTTGTGACTCATATTTTGCGTTTCACGAGTCACAAATTCTTTTGTGGTATTTTCAGGCTTCACAAAATTTCCTTAATTTTCAGCGCTAACAAAGATTTCACGACCTTCTGCCGCGTTTATAAGATGTGGAAGGGTATACACTGCGCCTCTGCGGCCGGATGCTTCTGTGAGACAGTGAATAACATTCTTTTCCCGCAGTGCCGCCAAAATGGCATTCGCTCTCGGTTTTGCAACACCGGATATCTTAGCAAAATCAGAAGATTTAAGGATTGGCAGTGTAAAAAATGCATCCAGTGCAGCAATAGAAAATTGAGAATGTGTAAATTCTTGAAAAATAATTTTCATTTTCTCGTAAAGCTGGTGAATGTCATCTGCCTTGCGGATATTGGAAATACTTTGTTCGATAAGCCCGCGCAGGAAAAATTCTATCCAGCCTTGCCAGTCTTTTTCTTCGGTAATGGCGAGCAGGCGGGCGCGGTATTCCTCGTCATGCTGTTCAAGATATTCACTTAAATAGAATACAGGTCGCTCAATCACCCGTTTTTGATATAAGAACAGAGGCACCAACATCCTCCCAAGTCTGCCGTTTCCGTCCTTGAACGGGTGGATAATCTCAAACTGGGCGTGAATCACCGCAAGCTGGATAAGTCTGTCGTCGTAGTCACTGGATATGAACGCCTCCAGTTTTTGCAAAAAATCCTTCATCAACAGCGGGTTGGGCGGCACAAACCGCGCTTTTTCAATCGGACAACCCTTGGGGCCGATCCAGTTCTGGTCTTCGCGAAAGCGGCCCGGCTCCTTGTCTTTTCCGCGTACACTGTCCATCAGAATGGCGTGCAGTTCACGAATCAGAGAAAGGCTGATAGGGCGTTCTTTCAAATAATCCACACCGATTTTCAGGGCGCGGCGGTAATTCATCACTTCCTGAATATCGCCACGCTTTTCTTCGGAAAATTGTTCGCCGGCTTCGTGTTGCAGCACTTCCGCCAATGTTGCTTGTGTGCCTTCAATCCGCGAAGATAAAACGGCTTCCTGTACCATAATCGGCGATAACAGAACTTCAGGATTAACCATGCCCTTCAAGGCACCGTCAAAACGAGCAACCTCCTGGTTGGCTTGGGCAATCAATGGCACCAGCTTGCGCCAGTTCAAATCTTCAATAGGCAATTCATCGGGGATGCAGGGTTGTTTTGTCATGATTCTATCTCCTCACACCGTCCTAAACACAATGTCGTTATCCTCTTGCAAGGAGGGGGATTTGAAAGTCTGCACAGCGTTGGCTTTCAGCGGGTCGTTGCCTTGGAAGCGGGGATAACACGCACGGAACTTTCTGCAACCCCCCTAAAAACCCTGGTGCCGGTTAAGAGACTCGAACTCCCGACCCCCTGATTACAAATCAGGTGCTCTACCAACTGAGCTAAACCGGCATAATAAATATAATAGGCTAATCGTAAAGGAACATCTTTTACCACACTCTTGCCTTGTTTAAACCCTTTTTTTCAGGCAGCTTTTTTTCAGGCAGCGCGGCAATGGAGAGGAGGGAGGGATAGGTGTAAATCTTGAGGCCCGGAAGGGAAGAAAAAACAGAGGAAACAAACGTATTGCATCCCAGAAAAAATCTGTTATGATTCTTACCAATAATAAAACAAATTTTATTTTAAACGACAAAACCTCAAGGCCGATTATAATGGTAACGACAGCACAAAACTATGACATTTGTCACATTTCAGAACTCACGCCAGGATATCGCCTGCGCGATGGGGGCTGGTTGAATGTTGAGGAAGATGTTTCCACAGACCAGGTGAAAAAACAGGTGGAAATCCTGGATCTCTTTATGCAGCCGCCACATGGGCAGGACGAGGACACCCATCAGCAAACGCAAATCAAAGTGGGTTTGCGGGCCGCTGCGACGTTTTTAAAACAGCACAAATATAATGTCTCTGAGGCCATGACCTCTTTTTACCAGGATGCCCGGGCTTTCCTTCGGGCCATGGCGCCGTCGGATGAAGAGGGCACGCATCATTACGGCATCGTGGTGGGCTTTTTCGCGGGCCTGTTTTTTTGCACGCGCCAGGGGATGGTGATGGTGCACTCTTTGCTGGAAAAATGCCTGCACGAGGCCCTGGAAACCACGAAAAAAATCCTGCAGTGGCTGCAAAACGAAGAGCTGGAACAAACCCAGGCCTTCAGCCAAAAACGCCGGGGTCATGTTCAGGGGGCGTGATCGTTTGTCACCACCCCAAAAACCGCAGAGTTTCTTCCGTTTCCACCACATCCACAGGCGTACTGACGTGGTACCACACCCCATCATGCCGCTGTCCGAACAGGCGGCCCTGGCCTAAGGCCCGATTGTAAACAACATTCAGGGAAAAGGGACGTTTGGCCTCCCCCGCCAACAGTCGCGGATGCAAAATCTGAATGCCCGTATACAGATACGGCGCGATGTGGGGGCGCGTTCGGCGGGTGAGTTGACCCGAAGGTTTCATGAAAAAATCCCCCGTGGTGTGTTCTGGGGTTAGTTTGACGGTGGGATAAAGTAATAAAAGAGCATCCATCCTCTCCGGATCAAACGTCATGGCCAAGCGCTTTAGTGCCGATACCGGACCATCCAGCCATAAACTATCACAGTTGATACAAAAAAAGGGATCGCTTCCCAGTTCAGGCAGCGCGTTGACAATACCGCCGCCGGTTTCCAGGCGCTCATCTTCCTCCAGAATCACCATGCGATGTCCCAAAGGATGGTTTTTCAGATGATCCATCAAGGGTTTTTTTTGATAGTGCACGTTCACAACAATTTTTTGAACCCCCATGGCCGCTAGATGATCCAAAATCCCGTCGATCATGGGGCGATTCAGAACAGAAACCATGGCCTTGGGCCGCTCAGCCGTTAGGGGCATCATGCGGGTGCCAAGGCCAGCGGCCAGGATCATGGCGGTGGTGGGGACTCCCTCCCCCCCTGCTCCGGAGGGCTGGGGTGGGGGGGTGTATGCCCCAGAATCCACCGGCTGAGTTGTGTTATGCGGCATGCCACCCCCCACCCTAACCCTCCGGAGCAGGGGGGGAGGGGACCCTTAGCACATCCCCCAACCCCTCCGCCATCGGCGCACACGCCGGCTGGGCCAAAAAGAACGTGACGTAATGTCTCAGCCGCGGCAGGTGTGTGAGGTAATGGGGCTTGCCATCGCGGCGGTTCAGGCGGTGAAAAATACCGATAATTTTTAGGGTCCGCTGTAATCCCAACACCAGATACGCCGGCATAAACGTGCCAGCCTCAAAACCCGTGTCGTTCAAATAGGTCATCAGGTAACGGGCTTTGTTTGGCACATCCCGCCGCGCATCCCATAATAAGGACACCAGATCATAGGCCGGATGCCCCACAACCGCATCCTGAAAATCCAGCAGGCCGCATTGTCTGACGTCCTGGCGCTGGGGCAACCAAATCATATTATCCACGTGATAATCCCGCAAAACCAGGACGTTGTGGTGGGAGGACAGCACTGTTTTTTCCAGCGTCTCGGCCCAAACCTCATCCCAAACCTTGCGCTGTTCCGGCGAAAACGTCACAGCCCAGTCAGGGTACAGGGCCAATTCCCGCATCAGAAGGTCCAGGTCATAGGGGGGAAGGTCCTGGGGCGGCGCCTGGTGGCTCAGGTGCGTTAAAACCGACAGCGCGCTGTTGTACAAAACGGCTTCCTGATTGGGCGTTTGTTTCAGGACACGGGTAAAGGTATCATCCCCCAAATCCTCCATCACCACATAGCCATGCTCGGGGTCTTGGTGGAAAATCTCGGGGGCGGAGAGGGTTTGCTGCTGCAGCAACCCCGCAACATGAACATAGGGCCGGATGTCCTCATGGGGCGGCGGTGCATCCATCAGCATCCGGGGGCCTTTATCGGTGATGATACGGTGAAACGTCCGGCGCGACGCATCGGCGGGCAACGTGATGATCTCACTTACCGTTAGGGGCAGGGTTTTTAAATACTCAGTCAGGGAAAGGCGGGTCATATGAAGACACCCCTATTAACCGTCATTGCGAGCGCAGCGAAGCAATCCAGACCTTTTTCAGCGCCCCAAAATCCTGGATTGCTTCGTCGCGTTGCTCCTTGCAATGACGAAAATGACGAAAAAGGGGGGGGGTGAGAGGCGTGCATCAGCGACGTTCCCCCGGGGTCATGGTTAACCGTTTCGTCCACTGCGCATCCACCATAACCGTTAAAAACAAATGCACCGGATGATCCAACCATCGGGAGATTGTGCCCCTGGCCTCTTCCCCAATGGCTTTCAGCGTTTGGCCCTTGTGCCCCAGCAAAATCCGGCGGTACCGTTCGTCATCCACCCAAATGGTTTGACGGATCACCGCGCTGCCATCGCGCTTGGTTTCCCAGGATTCCCCCGTGACATGCAGGTGGTAGGGCAATTCATCATGCAGATGCTTGTAAATTTGCTCCCGCGTGGCCTCCGTGGCCAAAAAGGACATGGGCAGCGTGCTCAAATCATCCTCAGCGCACAACCACGGCCCCTGGGGCAGAGATTGCTTGATTTCGGAGAGAACACGGTCGATCCCCTGTTTTTTCTGGGCCGATACGGGAATAATCGCCCGCCAAAACGGGGTTTCCTCTTGATAGCGGGCCAGCAGGGGCAACAAATCATCTTTTTTGATCGTATCAATTTTATTGAGAATGAGCAAAACCGGTTTTTCCTCCCGCGCCAACAGGGTATACAGCTGCGCTTCCCGATCATGAAAGGCCGTCGCCACATCCACCACTGCCACCACCACATCCACGGTGGTTAAGGTTTGCTTTAAATGACTCTGGATGGTTTTTTCCAATAAATTTTGCGGCGATTGCATCAACCCCGGCGCGTCCATCAGGACCATTTGGGCTGTCCCTTCCGTATGAACGCCGGTAATGCAAAACCGCGTCATGTTGGGTTTGTGACTGACGGCCGCCAGCCTTATCCCCAAAATGGCATTGAGCAAACTGGATTTCCCCGCATTGGGAACCCCCAAAAACAGGACCAGACCACTTTGGGTGGGGGCCTCTTGTCCGTCCGCTGTCTTCCGTCCTCTGTCCTCTGAATGGATCATGCCAGCCACCTCAATGCCTGCTCCGCTGCCCGTTGTTCTGCCTGTTTTTTGGACGTTCCTGTGGCAATAATCTCTTCTCTCAACCCCTTAACGGTGACCTTGATGGTAAAATCAGGGTTATGATCGGGGCCTTTGGTTTCGATGATGGTATACTCGGGGCGATCATACCCCCGGGCCTGGGCCCATTCCTGCAGCGCCGATTTGGCATCCTGGGGGGGGCGATCCCGCTGGGTCAGCTGATCATCCCAATAACGCCGAATAAACGCCCGGGCCGTATCCAAGCCCGCATCCAGGTAAAGGGCCGCAATCAGCGCCTCACAACAATCCGCCAGAACGCCGTCCTGTCCCCGGGCCAGCAAAGCCCGATCCCCCATAAATGACCGGACATGGATGGATAAATTGAGGGCCTCAGCCACCTGCAGCAGAGCCTCTTTCCGAACCAACGCCGCAAACCGCTTGGCAATGGCCCCTTCGGATTCGGTGGGAAAGGCCTCCAGCAGCCATTCGGCCATGACCAGTCCCAAAACACGGTCGCCCAAAAATTCCAGCCGTTCATAACTCACGGTGCCGGGCATACTGGCATGGGTCAGGGCCTGGTGCAACAGATCCCGCTGCGTAAACGTGTACCCCAAAGCGTTTTCCAGTGACGTTAGCATGTCCCAAAACCCTGAATCATTCTTCATCATCCCTAATCAAACGGTCGCAAATCAATAAAAAAACGATCCATCCGCAGGCTAAAGGGGAACGCCCAAAACTGCAGGATATTATAATTGCCCTCACTGGAATAGAAAATCCGCTCTGCCCGTCCCTTCAGGGCACTCTTATGCGTCATCCCCAGGGAAGGATCCCGGCTGTCTGCCGATCGATCGCGGTTATCCCCCATCATAAAATACATCTCTGGCGGCATGGTATACAGCGGCGTGTTGTCCAGTTGTCCGTTGTTGCCGTCCTTTTCCAGCACCGTATAGGAAACGCCGTTTGGCAGTGTTTCGGTGAATGCCGGAAACGCCTGACCCTCCTTATCCACAAAATCCGGCGCCGGCGTGCGTTTGATGGGCTGGCCATTCAGATAAACGATGCTGTCCTTCACCTGAATCGTATCCCCGGGCAGTCCAATCAGACGTTTGATATACGTTATGCCCATTTTTTCATTTTCAAAAACAATGATATCGCCCCGTTTGGGCTCGGTAAAAAACAAACGGCCTTCCCCCAAAAGCCACACCATATCGATGGGAAAGGAATACCGCCCAAAACCGTAGGCATATTTGGAAACAAACAAAAAATCCCCAATTTTCAGGGTACGCAGCATGGATTCCGAGGGGATATTAAACGGCTGAAACAAAAACGTGGTAAACAACAGGTACAAAACAAAGGCATTTACAACAGCCTTAATGTTTTGCCCCACCCAAGAGGGGGTTTTTTCGGTTTCTAAAGGAGACGAAGACATATAAACGTACGCAGGACATCCGATGAAGAGAGGCCAAAGGCTAGAGCATTTTGTTGGTGTTGGCTAGCGGGTTGACGCAAAAAAAACTGTCACACCATCCCATGCAAGAATTTTCTTGACACCATGCAAGCATTTTCTTTGACCTTACGTCGAACTCACGTTAAAATGGTCCATCCTCAGAGCCATCGCAACCTTCCAAAAAAACTAACCTTAGTGCGGTAGGAAATAATATCGGCGGCAAACGCCTGCGGCGCGGCATCAAGGTCTGGCCAGTGGGCGTTTCGCTGCTGAAATCTGAACTGTACCAGTGGCTGAAGCTCCAGTGCGGTGAAGACAGCCAGTTTCCCGGCGGATACTGCCACTTTCCGCAGTATGAAGCCGAATGCTTCAAGCAGCTGACGGCAGAACAGCTGATAACCAAGACCGTCAAGGGCTGCCCCAAACGCGAATGGCAGAAATTGCGGGAACGCAACGAAGCTCTCGATTGCCGGATTTACGCCCGCGCCGCCGGCATTACCCTTGGCATCGAACGCGAGAAGATCAAGGTTAGAGAATTTTTTCTAAAGACTTGGCAATGCCCCGATAGGAGTCATTGATGCTTTTAAGGTAACTCCCTACCTCCCCTTTAAACGGGGATGGGGGGCGGGTGACCTGCGAAGGCATTTTTGATGGTTTGGAGGAGGTTGAGGTTTTGTTTGGCAGCGGTGGAGAGGAGGGATCGGAGGGTGGCGAAGGTTTGTGCGCCGTTTAGGGTGCGGAAGCCGCCGGAGATTTTTTGTTTGACCTTCATCATGCGGATGTCGCGTTCGGCGAGGTTATTGGTGAACGGCACGGATGGATCGAACAGACAGCGCAGCACCGCGTCTTTAAAATCCCGCAAACGGATGAGCAGGTTATGCCCGATGCGTTTGGCGGTTTTGCCGGCTTTTGGCTTTTGGGCAAAGGGCGGTTGCGCTTCGTGAAAGGCCAGGCCACGCCGCACAATGGCATCATAGAGCCGCACAAAACGTACCTGTGCCTGCCTGGATACCGGCCGCTTCACCAGCCGCGACAGCCGCTGCAAATGGCGATACATCCGCGCCGCCCACGGCTCTTTTTCTTGCATCAGAGCCTTGAGTTCACGCA
>JBILRW010000010.1:0-46682 GCA_044372405.1 Alphaproteobacteria bacterium | reverse complement strand
CGCTGCAACCGCAAGAAGAGCCACGCCACCAAAACCAAATATCTGCCCTTTAGAAAACCTCATAAAAATACCCTCCTCGTCAAAAAATGAATTCTGTTTCCAGAATACAGGGATTTATGGCGAAAAGATGTGACGGATGTCACACTTAAGGGTGCCCCCTCAGATTTTTTCCCACGTCGTTCCCCCCGGGGTATCTTTCAGCTGAATCCCCCGGGCCAGCAGGCGATGACGCAGCGCATCTGCCGTGGCAAAATCCTTATTTTTTTTGGCAATATCCCGTTCGTGGATGATGCTGGCAATGTCATCATGCAGGGCCACATCATCCCCCTGTAACCAGGATGGGGTCAGGAGCAGTCCCAAACACTCCCCCGAAGCCCGCAGCGTCAATTGTTTATCTCTTTTGGCGGCAGGGTTTGTTTCGGATTGAATGTCAGAGGCCAAGGTTTGCAGGCGATGCAGCGCCCGGGGCGTATCCAGATCATCGCGCAGGGCGGCCAGGATTTCGGGATCGGGGGCAGTATGGTTTAGGGGCTCTTCGTGGCTACCCTCAAGGGCGCGGTACAGGCGATTCAGCAAATGCTGGGCGTCCGCCACCGCCGCATCATCCCAATTCACGGGTTGTCGGTAATGGGCGGACAGCAGGACATAACGAATGACTTCCCCCCGAACGCCCCCGCGGATCAGATCATGCACCGTTGTGATATTGCCCAGCGACTTTGACATTTTTTGGTTATGAAACGTCACAAACCCATTGTGCATCCAGGTCCCCACAAAGGGCCCCCCCCAGGAACAGCAGCTTTGCGCCCGTTCGTTTTCATGATGGGGAAACATCAAATCCTGGCCGCCGCCGTGAATATCAATGCTGGTCCCCAAATGCCGGTGAATCATGGCGGAACATTCCAGGTGCCAGCCCGGCCGCCCGGGGCCAAAGGGGCTGTCCCAGGCCGGTTCCTCGGGCAGGGAGGGTTTCCAGAGCACAAAATCCGCCGGATGTTTTTTATAGGACGCAATGGCCACCCGGGCCCCCGCTTGCTCGTCCTCGGCTGGTCGACGGGACAGACCGCCATAATCGGGATACGAAGAAATATCAAACAAAACATGGCCCTCTGCCGCATAGGCATGGCCCTTATCCAGCAGCGTTTGAACCATGGCCAGCATATCGGGAATGTGATCCGTGGCCTTGGGCTCCACCGTGGGCGGCAGGACGTTCAACGCCGCCATATCCTGGCGATAGGCCATCAGGGTGCGCTGGGTGAGCAGCGCAATGGATTCCCCCGTTTCCTGGCTGCGCGTAATGATTTTATCATCAATATCCGTGATGTTACGCGCATACACCACGGCATCGTTTCCATAGGTATATCGGAGCAACCGAAACAACGTATCAAACACCACCGCCGGCCGGGCATTGCCGATATGGGCATAATCATAAACCGTGGGGCCGCAGACGTACATCGTGACCCGGCGGGGATCCCGGGGCTGAAAGGGAACAACCTGCCCCCGCGCCGAATCCGTCAGCGTAATCATTGCCCGCCAAAGAAATACGATACGCGCTGGGACAACCCGTCAAAAAAGGCAATGTGGGGCACATCCTCCGCGACGATAATATCCTTGGTCACATTAATATTGTAATAGCTGCTGGTATAGGTGGCCTTTCCCACAACATCCCCTTTTTTCAGCGGCGCCGAAAGAACCGACGGATACGATAACGTCCGTTTCACCCCATCCCGGGCGGCAGACGGGAAGGTTGCTACCAGATCTTCGGCCACGGTCAAATTCACTTTGTCCTTTTGGCCCTGCCAGACGGCGGCTGTGGCAATGGGCTCGTTCGCTTTGGCAAATCGTAAGCGGGAAAATTCCCGGAATCCCCAATCCAGAAAACGGCGGGTTTCCATGGCGCGATCTTTGGCAGATTTCATACCCCCCACCACAAACACAATGCGGCGACCCTCTTTAATGCCAGATCCAATCAGACAATATCCTGACATATCAGTAAACCCCGTCTTCATCCCATCGGCATAGGGAACCGCGCCCAGCAGCGGGTTACGGTTAAACTGACGAATGCCGTTATAGGTAAACTCGCGGGTCGAATAAATGGGATAAAATTCGGGAAAACGACGAATCAGGTCCGCCGCCAGAATGGTGAGATCATGGGCCGAGGTCAAATGATCCGGATCCGGCCAGCCGTAAGGGTTACGGAAAGTGGTTTTGGTCATGCCCAGCTCTTTGGCCTTGGCATTCATCAAATCAACAAAGGCCTCTTCACTGCCGGCAATCCCCTCCGCCAGGGCCGTTGTGGCATCATTCCCCGACTGTACGATCATCCCATACACCAAATCCTTAACAGCCACATTGGAACCCAGGGCCACAAAGGTCTTGGACCCCTGCTTGCGCCAGGCATTTTCACTGATGGTCAGGGTGTCCTCCATTTTCAGGCGGCCATCTTGCAGGCGCTCAAAGGTCAAATAGGCCGTCATGGCCTTGGTCATAGAGGCCGGGTGAAACGGCGTATCCCCCGATTTTTGAAACAAAACCGTATTGGTTGAGGCATCCAGCATATACATATAGGGCGCGGTGGAATCAAAGGTCGGGGCCTCCGCCACCGGAGATTGCGCGCGCGCCACCCCTGCTGCACCAACAAACACCATCATGACAATGGCCATGGAGAAAAAACGTAAAGCCTTCATAAAATCATCAACCTGTTCTTTTTGTATTGTTCTTAACGCCTTTTGGTTAAAGTTTGACGACGCAGGCCCCCCACGTCAGGCCGCCCCCAATGGCCGCCATCAAAACCGTTTGACCCGGGCCCACTTTACCATCTCGCCACGCAGAATCAAGGGCCAGGGGAACCGACGCCGCCGATGTGTTGGCATGCTGCGCCACGGTCACGATCATTTGATCATCCCGGGCCAGCAGACGTTCCTGCAAAGCGCCCAAAATACGGGCGTTGGCCTGGTGGGGAATGATTTTGTCAATTTCTGCAATGCTGAGTTTGGCTTTATCCAAAACCTCAACACACGCACTGCCCAATTTTTGAACGGCGTGACGAAAGACCTCGGGCCCCTGCATATAAATATGACCCACCGTGCGGGTTCGTGAAGGACCCCCCTCTGTTTTTAAAATATCGTGATACGCCCCATCGCAATGCATGGCACTGCTCAGCAGGCCCGATGTTGTCTTTTTATTGGCCCGCAGCACCACGGCCCCTGCCCCATCGCCGAACAAAACCGCCGTGCGGCGATCTTTCCAGTCCACCAAGGACGACATAGTTTCTGCCCCAATCACCAAAACCGTGCGCACATGGCCGGCTTGAATCCAGGCATCGGCGGTAATCAGGGCATAAAGAAAACCACTACACACCCCCTGGACATCAAAGGCGGGAATGGTAGAACACCCCAGACGGTGCTGCACAACACTGGCCACACTGGGAAAGGTATCATCGGGCGATGTGGTGGCCAGCACAATCATATCCACATCCGCAGCACGAACATCCGAAGCCGATAACGCCGACAAAGCAGCCTTCACCGCCATGTCCGATGTCGTTTCACCGTCGGCCAAATGCCGCTGCACAATCCCCGTGCGCTGAACGATCCATTCGTGGTCCGTATCCAATCCAAAAACAGACGCCAAGTCGCGATTGTGCACAATCCGGGGGGGGACATAGGATCCTGTGCCCAAAACAGTCCAGGGGCGACGCGTCACAATACCAAATCCGGCTGAGCCAAATCCGGCTGAGAATGGGCGGGCGAGAGGGGTAGCGCAGGGACGGGGTCTTCCCCCGTAAAGCGATGCACCATCAGGGGAATGGTTTTGTATTGAATCATATCCACGGCAACCCCAATGGCGGTGGCGGTCCCGACGGCATCGGAGCGACCGTGGCTTTTAATCACCGTTTTTTGTAATCCCAAGAAAACCGCCCCATTATAACGGCGCGGGTCCAGCTGCCCCCGCAGCTTGGCAAAGGCCGGACGGGCCAACACATAGCCCAATTTGGCCAGCGGCGTATGCTGAAACGCCCGTTTGGTCATTTTGTTAATCAAATCTGCCGTGCCCTCTGCCATCTTCAGGGCCACGTTGCCGGTAAAGCCATCCGTCACCACCACATCGGCGCGGCCTTGACTGATGTGATTGCTCTCTAAAAAGCCCGTGTAGTGGATGCGGGTGTCCTGCTGCATCAACGCCGCCGCTTCTTTTAATTCTTCATGGCCCTTTTGGTGTTCTTCGCCGACATTAAGCAGGCCCACCGACGGCGTGTTCCAGCCCAGCACCGTTTGGGCAAACGTCGATCCCATCAAACCAAATTGATACAGCGTCGGGGCGTCACATTCCAGCGTCGCCCCCAGATCCAGCATAATGACACTGCCCGTATAGCTGGGGAAAAGGGCCGTAATGGCGGGCCGCCGAACACCCGGAATCATTTTCAAAATCATTTTGGACAGGGCCATCAGGGCCCCCGTGTTGCCCGCAGAAATCACGGCATCGGCACGCCCCTCTGCCACAGCATCCAGCGCCATACGCATGCTGGTGTCCCGACTTTGACGCAATGACTGTGACGCCGACATGGTGGCAGGGATGGTATGGGGCGCGTGAATAATCTGGGAAACCCGCTGCATTTTTTTCAGGCGCGACAGGCGCGGGGCCAATACGGCCTCGTCCCCAAAAAACAAAAAATGAATGCCCGGATGACGGCGCAGGGCCAAATTCGCCCCTTTCAGAACAGCATCGGGGGCCAAATCTCCCCCCATCGCATCCAAAGCCAGAGTCATAGGCTGGGCAGGGGTGGGCATCGTGCCGTCCTTGTGCGTAAAAAAAGGTTAGGAGGCGTCTTGATCCGTGGCCGGTTTGGCCAAAACAAAGCGGCCTTTATAGTGACCACATGACCCACAAACATGGTGGGGCAAGCGGTGAGAGCCACAATTCGGGCATTCGCTGGAAGCCACAATGTTCATGGCATCATGGGACCGACGCATACCACGGCGGGACGGGGTGGTTTTTCTTTTAGGGACAGCCATGACAGAATCCTTAACATTCTAAAAATAAATCAAACGGGGATTTCTCTTACACGATTTTTCACCGCGCGGCAAGGGGGTGTATCAACAGTGCAGGGTCATTCCATGAAACCCGTTGAAATCCCAGTTTTCAGAGGCGCTGGAGATATAATTTTCAGAGCCATCAAGATACCCACAAAATCTAGCGTCTTGCCGCTTTCATTGAATGACCCTGACACCCCCGCTTCCCTCATGACAAGGGCCCCGATGTGGTCTATAAAGGGGCTATGACCGATACCCTTTCCCCGCTTCAGGCGCAAGTCACGCCACCCCGAACCCCACCGGCCAATTTAGAGGTAGAGCAAGCCCTGCTCGGCACCCTGCTGGCCAACAACAATGCCTATGAACAGATTTCCGATTTTTTGCTGGCGGAACACTTTGCTCATGGGCTGCACGCGACCCTCTATACCGCCATTGTGCGGATGATTGATAAGGGGCAGATGGCCAGTCCGCTAACGCTAAAGCCCCTGTTTGAAGACCACCCGGACCTGGCGGCCTTTGGCGGCGGCGGGGCGTATTTACAGGATCTGGCGGATTCCGTCATGTCCAGCATCAACATTTACGATTTTGCCCGCATTATTTATGACTATGCCCTGCGGCGCAGCCTGATTGATGTGGGGCAAGTCGTGGTGAACAATGCCTTTGACCTGGCCCGGGACGGCACGGCCATGGATCAAATCGCCGAAACGGAACACGCGCTCTATACCCTGGCCACCAAAGGCCAGGCCCAAAAAACCTATGTTCAGTTTGGGGACACCTTAACCCACACCATGAAGATCATCGAGGCCGCGTACAAGCGTGACGGGGCCCTGAGTGGCCTGTCTTCAGGCTTTACCGACATGGACCGTTTGCTGGGCGGGCTGCAAAATTCGGATTTGATTATTCTGGCGGGGCGGCCGTCCATGGGAAAGACCTCTCTGGCCACCAACATGGCGTTTCATGCCTCGTCCCACGCCAGCATCAAACGGCAGAAAAATGGTGAGGTCAAGGTCACCAACGGCGCCGTCGTGGCCTTTTTTTCCCTGGAGATGTCGGCGGAACAGCTGGCCTCTCGGATTTTGTCCGAGCGGGCCAATGTGCCGTCCGAAAAAATCCGTCGGGGGGATCTCACGGATCAAGAATTCCAAAACCTGGCCCAGGCGGCGCGGGATTTGGCCGAAATTCCCCTGTATATCGACGACACCCCGGCCATTTCGGTGTCCAGTTTGCGAACCCGGGCGCGAAAACTGAAAAGACAGCACCATTTGGGCCTGATTGTGGTGGATTATTTGCAACTGATGCAGGCCAGCGTGGGCGGTCGCCCGGAAAATCGGGTCAATGAGATTTCGGAAATCACCCGGGGCTTAAAACAAATCGCCAAGGAACTTCAGGTGCCCGTCATTGCCCTGTCTCAGTTATCCCGGGCGGTGGAAAATCGGGATGACAAACGCCCCCAACTGGCGGATCTCCGGGAATCCGGATCCATTGAGCAAGATGCCGACGTGGTCATGTTTGTCTACCGCGAAGAATACTACTTACAGCGCAACGAACCCACCCAACGCCAGGACGAAGGCAAAGACGCCCACCAAAAACGCTATGACGAATGGATGACACGCCTGGCGGAGGCCGAAAACATCGCCGAAGTCATCATCGCCAAACAACGCCACGGCCCCACGGGTAAAGTCAAATTGTTCTTTGATGGATCCACCACCAAATTCAGTGATTTGATGCAGGAGGGTGGCGGGAAGGCACACGCGGCCCATTGACACCACAAATGACATCCTTATACTGGGATCACTGTTTTTTTTAGGGTACCCCAGCAGAAAGACTTATGAAAAAAAATCGTCCTCTTTCGCCGCATTTGCAGGTGTATCGCCTGCCTTTGGCGGCGGTTTTGTCCATATCCCACCGGTTATCGGGCGTGATTTTGTCCCTGTCCAGCGTGGCCCTGGTGGTTCTCCTCACGCTGCTGGTGTTTGAGCCCTTTGTATATGCGCAAGCCGTGGCTTTTTTAAGGACAACCCTGGGCAATATCCTGGTTGTGGGTTTTATCCTGGCGTTTTGGTATCATTTTTGCGCAGGCCTGCGGCATTTAATATGGGATATGGGCTTTGGTTATGATTTATCCGCCGTAAAAACGTCGAATATGTTGATTCTTTTGGGGACGTTTGTCCTGACAGTTGGAACACTTTGCAGGTTATATTATGTCTGATGCTCAGCAATCTTCTTTGGGACGGGCCCGGGGTTTGGGGTCTGCCCGTTCGGGAACAGGTCACTGGTGGGCCATGAAGGTTTCCTCTATTGTCCTACTCTTTTTATCCCCCCTCTTTATATGGGGGTTGATTCAGCTGTCCACCATGCCCTTTGATTCGGCCCGGCTGTGGCTGGCCCACCCACTGCGCGGGCTGGTGCTGCTTTCGTATCTGCTGGTGTCGTTATGGCACAGCTATTTGGGCCTGCGCGTTGTGATTGAGGATTATGTGCATGGCCCCAAAGTGAAAGTGTTCAGCCTGCTGGGCCTGAAAATTGTTCACGGTGGTTTGATGCTGACATCGGCCTATAGCCTGATTGTTCTGGCGGCCAAGTTTTAGGAAAAGAGGAAATTGTTCATGTCACAGGCTTATCCTTTGGTGGATCACTATTATGACGTTGTTGTTGTCGGCGCGGGCGGCGCGGGGCTGCGGGCCACCATGGGCATGGCGGCGACGGGCCTGAAAACCGCCTGTATCACCAAGGTTTTCCCCACCCGTAGCCACACCGTGGCGGCGCAGGGCGGTGTTGCCGCAGCGCTGGGCAACATCGATGAAGACAGCTGGCAAAACCATATGTACGATACCATTAAGGGATCGGACTGGCTGGGGGACCAAGACGCCATTGAATACATGTGCCGCGAAGCCATTCCCGCGATTTTAGAGTTGGAACATTTCGGCGTTCCCTTTTCCCGCACCGACGATGGAAAAATTTATCAGCGTCCCTTTGGCGGGCACACGGTGAATCGTGGCCAAAAAATGGCCCGTCGCGCCTGCGCCGCCGCGGACCGGACGGGTCACGCCATTTTGCACACGCTGTATCAGCAGTGCCTGAAGCACAACGCCGAATTTTTTATCGAGTATTTCGCCATTGATTTGTTGTTTGATGATGCCGGCGAGTGTCGCGGGATTCTGGCGCTGTGTATGGAAGACGGCACGTTGCACCGGTTCTTTGGCCACAAAACGGTCTTGGCCACGGGGGGCTATGGCCGAGTGTTTTTCTCGTGCACATCGGCCCATACCTGTACCGGTGATGGTGGGGGCATGGTGCTGCGGGCGGGATTGCCGCTGCAAGACCTTGAATTTATTCAGTTTCACCCCACGGGCATTTATGGATCCGGCTGTTTGGTTACCGAAGGGGCCCGCGGTGAAGGCGGATACTTAACCAACAGCCAGGGCGAGCGGTTCATGGAACGTTATGCGCCCAATGCCAAAGATCTCGCGTCCCGCGATGTGGTCAGTCGCTCTATGACCCTGGAAGTGCGGGAGGGTCGCGGTGTCGGCGCCGAAAACGACCATATTTTCCTGCATCTGGAACACTTGGGGGCGGACGTTCTGCACGAACGCCTGCCCGGGATTTCCGAAACGGCCAAAATTTTCGCCGGCGTGGATGTGACCAAGGCCCCCATTCCCGTTCTGCCCACCGTTCACTATAATATGGGCGGTATTCCCACCAATTATATGGGGGAGGTCCTAAACCCCACCGCCCATAATCCCGATGCGGTTTGTCCCGGCCTGATGGCCATTGGCGAGGCGGCGTGTGTTTCTGTGCATGGGGCCAACCGTTTGGGCTGTAACTCTTTGCTGGACATCGTGGTTTTTGGCCGCGCCGCCGCGTTAAAGGCGGCTGAGGACTTAAAGGGCTCCCGCGTCCACAAACCCGTCAAAACCACCATTTCCGATGCGGCCCTGCATCGTTTTGATCGCTTGCGCCATGCCAAGGGGGAAACCCTGCCCGGGGCGGTGCGCCTGGAAATGCAAAAAATCATGCAAAACAACTGCGCGGTGTTCCGCACCACCGAGGTTTTGCAAGAAGGCGTCACCAAAATCACCGCAACCGCCCAAAAAATGGGCGACCTTAAAGTCACGGATAAATCCCTGATCTGGAACACGGATTTGGTGGAGGCGCTGGAGCTGGACAACCTGGTGCCCCAAGCCGTCACCACAATTCATTCCGCCAATGCCCGAAAAGAAAGCCGCGGCGCCCACGCCCACGAGGACTTCCCCGAGCGGGATGACGTGACCTGGATGAAGCACACCCTGTCCTGGATCAACGACACCGGCGATGTGCGCATTGACTATCGTCCCGTCCACATGAACACCCTAACCCCCGAGGCCGAAGTCATTCCGCCCCAGAAACGGGTTTATTAGGGGGGGGGTCATAACCTCATAAATCCCGTGTGGGAAAGGATTTACCTTTTTTCAGGAATCAACGGGAGCAGGATTTGCCTCTTTTTCCAACAGCAAAAGCTCCTCTCTTAATGTTACCAAACCTTCTTTTTTAACTTTAATTTCGACTTCTGTGGAAATTATTTCCGAGCTTATAATATCAATTTGATTTTTTAAATCTAAAATCTGGCGTCGAACCTTTTTATAAGGGTTCCGATTTTTGCCTCGAAATTCAGCTATATCTTTCATGCAGATATTTTTGTCTTCTTCTAGATTTATAAGATGTTCTTCATATGTTTTCAGATTGTTTTTATGCGTTTCTAATTCGCCTTGTTTCCTTTCAACAAGGGATTCTTGGCTTTCTATAATTGATTCAATTTCTTCTATTCTATTTAGGCGGTCTTCTCCTTTAAGATAATCGACTCGTTTTTTCATCCATTTCCATTCTTCTTCTTTTATTTTTTCTGAGTCCCATCTCTGTTCCCAATCCATAACTTCCGGATTAGGATTAAAATTGGGGAATAGCTCAGATGCTTTATAGACCCACTCAGAATCTTCTATTCTAATTTTATCAATTTTTCGTTGAATTGCCCCTCCCAGCTTTTCCTCTATTCGCTCCAATCTCTCCCCTAGGCGATTGATTTTTGAAATAATTTCATCGAACTTCCTCCCTCTGGATGCGACAAATGGCAACGCCTTAAACAAATCCGAAAATGCGGATCCTATGTCGCTAACAAAAAACTTGAGTGCCAAAAAAAAGGATTTCTTCTCGCTCATCACCATCACCTTTCTTGATTTAAAATATAGAAAAAATATATAATAAAAATTAAAGCGAATAAATATGATTTTTTTCAAGATGACGCCGCCCTTGCACCCCCGCGCTTCACCCCTTATATATGGGACTTACGCAGAACGTCATTGCGAGCCTCCGTAGGAGGCGTGGCAATCCAGTTTTTCCGGTATCGGCATTTCTGGATTGCTTCGCTGGGCTCGCAATGACGATGGTTCTACGTAAGTCCTGATATACAAAGACCTGACCCTGTTTGAACGTTTTGGATTCTATGGCTGATTATTACCAACTTTTGGGTGTTGACCGCGGGGCCAGTGCCGAGGATATCAAAAAAGCCTTTCGCAAGCTGGCCATGAAATATCACCCGGACAAAAACCCGGGGGATGCCAAAGCTGAAGAAACCTTCAAGGAAATCAATCAGGCCTATGAGGTCCTCAGCAACGCGGAAAAACGCAAAACCTATGACCAATACGGCCATGACACTTATCAGCGGGCGCAATCGGGCGGCGGCGGGGCGGGACCCGGGGGCTTTGATTTTTCATCGGGATTTTCCGATATTTTTGATGAGGTCTTTAATGACTTTATGGGGGGCGGCCGTAAACGTCGGGGTGGTGCCTCTATGCAGCAGCCGGGATCGGACTTGCGCTATAATCTGGACATTACCCTGGAAGAAGCCTTTAAGGGCAAAAAAACCACCATCCAATTTTCATCCCAAATGGCGTGTGAATCCTGTCAAGGATCGGGCGCCGCGGAGGGTTCATCCCAGGTGACCTGCCCCACGTGTCAGGGGGCGGGACGCGTGCGCTCTCAACAGGGATTTTTTGCCTTTGAGCGCACCTGTCCCCAATGCCAAGGCGCGGGGGTGATAATCGAAAAACCCTGCCGTCCCTGTCAGGGCCAAGGCCGCGTCAACAAACAACGCACATTAGAAGTCACCATTCCCGTGGGTGTTGAAGATGGCACGCGCATTCGCCTGTCGGGGGAGGGTGAATCGGGCCTGCGCGGTGGCGGCCCGGGGGATTTGTACATTTTTTTAAGCCTTAAACCCCATACCTTTTTTGAACGCCAGGCGGAGCATCTTTTTTGCCAAGCCACCATTCCCATGGTCACGGCGGCCCTGGGCGGTATCATCGAAATCCCGGGGATTGAGGGAAAACGCCTGAAAGTCCCCATTCCCGAGGGCACCCAGGCCGGCCAAAAAATCCGGCTAAAGGGCCAGGGCATGCCCAAACTGCGCTCCACCGTGCGGGGGGATTTGTACATTGATGTGACGGTGGAAACCCCCGTCAACCTCACCGAGCGCCAAAAAGAAATCCTGAAAGAATTTTCCGGCATCGGCACCAAAACCAATCCCAAATCCGAAGGGTTCTTTGACAAAATCAAGGGACTGTGGGGGGATTTGACGGAGTAAAAATCTCACGCAACAGGGGTATTGTCTCTTTGTTATGAAGCCTGTGTCAAAATTTTCCCCCCTAGCTTTTCCCCCCCAAATTTCATACAGTCCCCCCTAATAACGTCAAAAAAGGTCCCTCCATGCCGCTGCGCACGGAAATTGCCATTGCCATTCGGTATTTGCGTCCCAAACGGACGGAGAGTTTTATTACGCTCATTGGCATTTTATCCCTGATTGGCATTGCGCTGGGGGTTGCCACATTAATTATTGTCATGTCGGTGATGAATGGCTTTCGGGTGGAACTGCTGTCCCACATTATCGGGCTGAACGGTCACATCAGCGTGTACCAACCGGGGGAGGGCGTGCCGGATTATGGCCCCACCCTGAAAAAAATTGAGGGTCTGCCGTCGGTGGTTTCCGTCATTCCCCAAATTGAAAAACAGGTATTGATGCAGGTGCGGGATCGCGCCCGGGGCGCCGTGGTGCGGGGGATTCGGGAGGGGGATTTTGCCCATCGCCCCTCCTTACTCAACGGCTTAACCCCCGGTGCGCTCAATAATTTTCGCCAGGGCCAGGCCATTATTGGCGCCGATCTGGCGGATGAATATGGCCTAAACATCGGGGATAAGGTTCGGTTTTTATCGCCCACGGCCTCAAAAACCCCCTTTGGATTGATTCCCCGGGCCATGGTGTTTACCGTGGGGGGTTTTTTCCGGGCGGGCTTGCAACAATACGATGCCTATTATGCCTTTATCCCCCTGGAAACGGCCCAAACATTTTTTGGCTATACCCCCACTGCCGTGGATACGCTGGAGGTCACGTTAAATAATGCCGATGCCGTGACCCAGACCAAGAGCGACCTGGGGGCTTTGCTACCCACCTTTTGGGTGGCGCGGGACTGGAAAAACATGAATGCCAGTTTTTTCAATGCGCTGGAGGTTGAGCGCACGGTGATGTTTATCATTTTAACCCTGATTACCATCATCGCGACCTTTATCATTGTGGCCACGTTGTTTATGCTGGTGAAGGCCAAAAGTCGGGATATTGGGGTCCTCCGGACGTTGGGCCTGACCCCGTCCGGCATTATGCGCATTTTTATGATGACGGGCAGCACCATTGGCTTGCTCGGGACCTCTCTGGGCTTTGCCCTGGGGGTTTTGTTTTCGAAAAACATTGAGGCCATTCGGCGTTTTATCGAACGCATTGCCAACACCGATTTGTTTTCCAAGGAAATTTATTTCCTATCCAAAATCACCGCCATTATTGACTGGGACGAGGTGAGTTTGGTGGTGGGGATTGCGCTGTCGTTTTCCCTGCTGGCCACGCTGTACCCGGCCCGCAAGGCCGCCCGCCTAGACCCGGTGGAGGCCATTCGCAATGAATAGTCCCTCCCCCCTGATTCTTTCGGGCCTCTCGAAATCCTATCCCCAGGGGAATGGGCGATTGCTGCGGGTTCTGCGCGGGGTTGATTTTGAACTGGCCCCGGGGAAGGTCACGGCGCTGCTGGGCATTTCCGGCACCGGAAAATCCACGTTGTTGCATCTGGCGGGCTTACTGGAAACCCCGGATGAGGGGGATGTGGTCATTTTGGGGCAATCCACGCGTCATTTGTCCATCACCCAAACCACCATTTTGCGCCGCAGCCATATTGGCTTTATTTTTCAGTTTCATAACTTACTGCCCGAATTCACCGTTTTGGAAAACGTCATGTTGCCCCAGCAAATCAATGGGGCCACGGATCTTCAGGCCAAAACCCGTGCCATGGACCTGCTCAGTCGTTTGTTGTTACAAGACCACACCCAAAAAATGCCCAATCAACTGTCGGGGGGGCAGCAGCAACGTGTGGCCATTGCCCGGGCGCTGGCCAACCGGCCGAAGTTACTCTTGGCCGATGAACCCACAGGGAATTTGGACCCCACCAATGCCATGCTGGTGTTTCAAATGTTGCTGGCCGCCGCCCACGAAGAAGGCACCGCCGCCCTGATTGCCACCCATAATGATCATCTTTCGGAAGGTTCCGACCGTGTGGTCCGCATGGAAAACGGGGTGATTTCTGAGGTTAAAGGGTCCTGATATGCATCACCTGCTGGATATTGCGTCGTTATCGGATCAGGATTTACGGGCTCTGCTCTCCCATGGCCAAGATTTTTATGAAAGTCGTATTCCGGATCCCCAGGTTAAGGGCTGGCTGGCGACGTTGTTTTATGAACCGTCCACCCGCACACGGTGTTCCTTTACCATGGCCGCCCGGCGGCTGGGGATGGAGGTTTTAAACCTGGATATGGCCACCAGCTCCGCGCAAAAGGGGGAAGATCTGCTGGATACTGTCCGCACCCTCCGGGCCATGGGTGTCACCACCGTGGCCGTTCGGCATCCGGAAAATCGGGCGATGCAGGCCCTGTCAACCTTAAGCGATGTCCGCGTCATTAACGCCGGCGACGGGACCCGCGCCCATCCGACCCAGGCGCTGGGGGATGTCCTGGTCATGCGCCAGGCCTGGGGAGAGGACCTGACCGGCCGTCACATTGTCCTTTGCGGCAATATCCAGCATTCCCGCGTGGCCCGCAGTCATCTGGCGCTACTGCCGCGTTTGGGGGCCCATGTTCATTTTGTGCCGGATAACGATGATCCCCTGGATCTGACGGATTCTTGTTATACACGCCACAAACGCTTACGGGATATTTTGCCCCAGGCCGATGCCGTGATGATGCTGCGCGTGCAAAAGGAACGCATGGCCGTGATGCCGGATTTATCGGGCTACCTCACCACCTTTGGCCTGAAAGAAAGCGATGCCCGTCACCTGAAACCGGGCGCTCTCATCATGCACCCGGGCCCCTTTAACCGCAATGTGGAAATCGCCAGCGCCCTGGTGGACCACCCCGCCAGCGTCATCCAAAACCAAGTCGCCGCCGGCGTCGCCATTCGCATGGCGATTTTGGGGGCGGATTAAAAATCCGTTGTTTTTAGAGAATTTTTATTGGACATTGGGAATTATGCACACAGAACCAAATGCCTCTCCCCATACCGCCGTTAACATAGTCCCGCCCCTTCGTCCTGTGGCGCCGTGGCGTGTGGCCAAAGTCTCTCTTTTGGACAATTACCGCCTGCACGTGACCTTTAATGACGGGATCAGCGGGATTGTGGATCTTTCCAAACGCGTTACAGCCCACAATGCCGGGGTGTTTTCGGCTTTGGGGGATAACGCCATGTTCTCCACGGTTCACCTGCATCTGGGGGTTGTCACATGGAATTGCGGCGTGGATTTGGCCCCCGATGCCATGCACGATGCCCTTGCGCGGGAGGGTGTTTGGAATTTGGCGTAATGCCAAGGCACTTCTATCAACCTCAGAGTGATCTACAAAATCTTCAACAAAAACAATTATGCACTTTATCATCATTGCCAGAGATTATCAGGATCCCGAGGCTTTAGCCCGAAGAATGGCTGCGCGCGAAGCCCACATCGCCCTTAGCGATGATGCAAAGAGAAAGGGACAACAACTTTATGGCGTCGCTATGCTCAATGAAAATGGCCATATGTGCGGCTCTGTCATGATCGTGGATATGCCCTCCAGAGAGGCCGTGGATGACTGGTTGACGATGGAACCCTACGTCATCGGCCGTGTTTGGGAACATATTGAAGTCATTCCCGGCAAAATTGGTCCCACCTTTGAATCTCCCATATCCAAGTGACAAGACTTTACGCTGCGGGGTGGGACGGTTTTCTTTTTGAATCAAGGGGCAAGACGGAAAAAATACCGCAGCGGCGGCCTCGAAGAGGGCGGCGCGAGGATGATTTTTTCCGGATCGACGCAGTGGACCCCTTGAGTTAAAAAGAAAAATGTGGGGGCGGGAGCCGCGTTCGGCCCCCAAGGAAAAGGCTCCCACCCAGCAGAATTTGTCCCCCAGCTCAAGGGTACGCTTCGCCTCGCACCAAAAAAGACCGCCCCTTCGGGGCTTTGCTACGCAACTTTTTTGGCGTCTCGCCCTGGACCTGGAGGACAAACCCTGCTGCCCCACCACGCCTTTTCCGACCCCAAAAGGAGAGCAAACATAAAACCCCTAAACCAAAAACGCGCTCGCCAACCCCAAAAAGGCAAAAAACCCAATAACATCGGTTACTGTGGTTAAGAAAACGGTTGAGGATAACGCCGGATCCAAACCCAGCTTTTTCAAACTCAGCGGGATCAGGGCCCCCGCCGCGCTGGCCGCCAGCAAATTCACCAGCATGGCCGCCGCCATCACAATCCCCAACTTGGCGTTGTGAAACCATAAATACGTCACAACACCACTCAGCACCGCAAAGAGCGTGCCCAGCAGCAAACCCGTCATGATTTCCTTGCTTACCACTTTCAGGCGGTTTTCATTCCCAATATGCCGCATGGCCAGGGCGCGAACGATAATGGTCAGGGTTTGCGTCCCGGAATTCCCGCCCATGGACGCAACAATGGGCATCAACACGGCCAGGGCCACCAGGCTGTTAATAGAACCCTCAAACTGGGCAATGACCAAGGACGCCAGAATGGCCGTCAACAAATTCACAAACAACCACTGAAAGCGGCCCAATGCCGAGCGCCAGGCAGCCTTATACACTTGCCCGCTGGAGGATACCCCCGCCAGGCGCAAAAAATCCTCCTCAATTTCCCGATCAATGATATGCACCACGTCATCCACGGTGATCATGCCCAGAATATGACCACTTTTGTTGACCACAGGGGCAGACACCAAACCATATTTCCGAAACAAAAACGCCACGTTTTCCTGGTCCTCCTCGGCGGCAATGGTGTGCAGCTGGGTTTCCATTAACTCAGAGAGGGCCTGACTGCGCCGTGACCGAATCAACCGCGATAACGGCAACACGCCCAGCGGGCGATTTTTGGCATCCACAATAAAAATATCATAAAAATCATCGGGCAAATTCCGCTGGCTGCGGACGTAATCAATCATCTGGCCCACATCCCAGTGTTCCGGCGCCACAACGCAATCCCGCTGCATCAATCGTCCCGCGGATTCCTCGGGATAAACCAACGATTCTTCCAAAATCACCCGCTCTTGGGACGGCAAAGCCGAAAGGAGCTGTTCTTTATCCTCGGGCCGGAACGCCTCAATAATCTGCACCGCATCGTCAGTGTCCATTTGACGAAAGGCTTCGGTGAGGGTTTTTTCTTCCAAGTCCGGAATAATAATTTCCCGGGACCGTTCGTTTAAATACGTCAAAATATCCGACAGGGTATCGGCATCCAAGCGGCACGCCACATCCCGCTGATCTTCATCGCTGAGGGTATGAATCCACTCCGCCGCATCCGCCGGGTGCAGGGTTCTTAGGGCTGCCGGCAGCGCGACACGATTGTCCAACGTCTCTGATGCCAGCAGAGCCGATAAGTCCTCCGGGGTCCATTCGCGCTCATCGGCCATGACCCCCTACCCTTTCGCATCGACAACCGCAATGGCCGCCATGTTCACAAGACCCCGCGCCGTAATGGAGGGCGTCGCCACATAGGCCGGACGATCCACCCCCAGCAACAACGGCCCGATGGGCAAACCCTCCCCCAAAACCTTGGTCATGGTATAGGCAATGTTGGCGGCATCCAGGGAAGGCATCACCAGAAAATTGGCCTCCCCCACAAACGCCGCATCGGGGAAAACGCGGTCCCTTACAATGGTATCCAGGGCGGCATCGGCGTGCATTTCCCCCTCAACAGGAAAAGACGGATCCCGCGCCAGCAACAATTCTCGAACGCGGGCCATTTTTCTGGCCGACGGCAACTTGCTGCTGCCAAAATTGGAATGGGAGAGCAAGGCCACCTTGGGCTGGAGCCCAAAACGCCGAATCTGATCCGCCCCCAGAAAAATGACATCCACCAGGTCCTCCGCCGTGGGATCCGGATTGACATAGGTATCCGAGAAAAAATAAACTCCCCGGGGCAAAATCAAAATGGACAACGCCGAACAACGCTTCACACCCGGTTTTAAGCCAATGATGCGGTTAATGTGCTTTAAACTTTCCTGATACGATCCCCGAATCCCGCACAACATGGCATCGGCCTGGCCACCTTTGACCATCAGGGCCGCCAGCACCGTTGTATCCGTGCCCACAATAAACTGGGCCTTATCCGGTGATACCCCATGACGAGCGGTAATTTTATGATACAGGCGCCAATGGTTTTCATAATCGGGATTATGGTGGGGGTCCATGACATCACAATGGGTACCGGGCTGAATTTTCAGGCCCAACTGCTCCAACCGCGCCGCAATCACAGCCGGATCCCCGATGAAAACAGGACGCGCCAGGGCCTCATCCACCAAAATCTGACCGGCGCGCAGCACGCGGTCATCATCCCCTTCGGCAAAGACAATGCGTTTGCCACTGCCCCGCGCCCGCTCAAATACGGGCCGCATCAGGAGTCCTGAGCGAATCACAAATTGATTCAGCCCCTCAATATACGCCTTCACATCCCTAAGCGGCCTCTTCGCCACCCCCGAATCCATGGCGGCCCGGGCCACCGCCGCCGTGATATGGACATACAAACGGGGATCAAAGGGCTTGGGAATCAAATAATCCCGCCCGAAAATCATGGATTCGGCACTGTTATAGGCGCGGGCCACAACCTCAGAGGGCTCTGCTTTGGCCAAATCCGCAATGGCCTTCACACAGGCAATTTTCATGGCATCGTTAATACACGTGGCCCCCACATCCAGGGCCCCACGGAAAATATAGGGAAAACACAAAACGTTATTGACCTGATTGGGATAATCAGACCGCCCTGTGGCAATAATGGCATCGGGACGGGCGGCTTTGGTGAGTTCCGGCAGAATCTCAGGATCGGGATTCGCCAGGGCAAAGACGATGGGGTTTTTATTCATGGCCTTCAGCCATTCGGGCTTCACCACGTTGGGGGCACTAAGTCCAAGGAAAATATCCGCCCCCACCAGGGCCTCTTCCAGGGTTCGGGCCGCTGTGCCAGAGGCAAATTTGCTTAGGAACGGATTCATGCCCTCCTCACGGCCCCGATACACAACACCGTGCAAATCCGTGACAATAATATTGTCCCGGGAGACCCCCAGCTTGACCAGCATATCGAGACACGCCAGCGCCGCGGCACCCCCGCCCGATGTCGTGATTTTAACATTTTCTAGGGTTTTTCCAGCAACTTCCGTCGCATTCATCAACGCCGCCGCCACAATAATGGCTGTGCCGTGCTGATCGTCGTGAAACACGGGAATATCCAGGCGGGCCGCCAGGGCCTGTTCCACCAGAAAGCAATCGGGGGCCTTAATATCCTCCAGATTAATTCCCCCAAAGGTGGGGGCTAAGGAAGCCACAATATCAATGAGTTTGCCCGGATCTTGTTCATCAATTTCGATGTCAAAACAATCTATATTGGCGAATTTTTTAAACAGAACGGCTTTGCCCTCCATGACGGGTTTGGCCGCTTTGGCGCCAATATTGCCCAGGCCCAAAACCGCTGTGCCGTTACTGATAACCGCCACCAGATTGGGGCGATTGGTATAGCGAAAAATCGCCTCTTCATCCACCACAATGGCCCGACACGGGGCCGCCACCCCCGGGGAATACGCCAGGGCCAAATCCCGCTGATTGCTCAGGCTTTTTGTGGGCTTGGTCTCCAGCTTCCCAGGCTTGGGAAATTCGTGATAATTCAGGGCGGCATCGTCAAATTTACTCATGCTGCGTCCCTTTTATCAATCATCGTTAAACAGGCCGCAGCGGCATAGCCCCCTTTGTTTTTTTGCGCGGGATCGGCACGCACGATGGCCTGTTCCCGATTTTCCGCTGTCAAAATACCATTGATAATAATCATATTTTTGGAGAGAGCGAGCGTCATCAGCCCATAAGCACTGGTTTGGCAAACCACATCATAATGGCTGGTTTCCCCCCGAATGACCGCCCCCAAAGCAATACATCCATCAAAGGCCGAACGGGCCCCCGCAATGGCCTGGGGAAGTTCCAGCGCCCCGGGAACATCCAAAACGCTGTAATTGGCGTGTTTTTCCTCTAAAACAAACACCGCGCCTTTCAGCAAAAGATCGGCAATATCAGGATAAAACGTGGCACGCACGATAAGAATACGGGACATAACTTAAAAGCCAATAACAATGAAACAGGTTAAGACAGGTGATGATTCGGGAAAAAAGCCAGAGATAGTTTCATAACATCTCCCTCGGCCAACTCTACATCAAGTTTAATATATTGGCTATACTGTCGTACCAAACTGGTAATCCCTGGCAAAGATGTTAGATCTCGGGGCAAAAGGTGAAAAGATTCTTTACTAAGCGTAAAGGTAATATTCAAAACGACATAACCTCTGAGCAGCTTAAGGGCCATGACAACCTCGCTCTTGGCCTTAACGCATAAGGCAATGAGAGATAACACTGTTTTTAACGTGTCCTCAAACAACGTTTGGGGCAACATCACATCCTGCCCCGCTGTATTGCTGAGAGAAATGGATGTCGCTTTATACTGAAATTGTCCCTGAAAGGTAGGAATCACAGCATCCATCATACCCAGAACCGAGGCCATTGTCATAAAATCAGACCTTGATTCTGAGCCTGATGCCTCTTTTTTTGTGACCCCTCCTGCAGGAGATGGGATTTCTGAGGCCCGGGAAAACTCTAAAAAAGACAGCAAAAACGCCCCGTCCGGCAAGGGACGAAACGTATAACGCAAGAGTATTCCATTGTTAAGGCGAAAAAGACCCCGACGCTGAAGAGGACGCATCAAAACACCCAGAAGACGTTTTTGAAACGCTGACCAGCGATGCACCGGTAAACGCCGCAGCAAAAGAGGCTTAAGGATTTCCGTGATATCATGCATGCGCATGCCTTCATAAAAATCCCGGTTTTTTTCCAACGAAAAAAACTCTCGGCAGGCCTCATTCATTGTCCGAATACGACCATCGGATCCCCAGATCAGCAGCCCTTCCTCCAAATCCTGCATCACGGATTCGTGAACAGAGAGCAGGGATTTGTAGTTACGCTCCAACGCCAAACGATCCGTTACGTTTTCATAGGAAAAAAACAACCCCCCCAGGGGATGGGGAACAATGGTGATTTTGATGGTCCGTTCATCGAGCAAATGCCACAGGGACTGTTTGGGTTCCAGCAGGGACGTAAACATCCCCATATAATCACGGCGCGTATTTTGAAAATCCAGGGATTCCGGGATCATACGACGTTTGCGCAACTGATCCAAAAATTCCCCTATCGTGGGTCCTTGGGACAGCCACTCTTCCTCAAGTTTCCACATTTGCACAAAGGCATGATTATAAAATTGCAATGTCCGCCCGGATCCAAAAATGGCCACGGCTGCACCCAAAAATTCATAAATATCTTGGGATGCCTGAATATGACGCTCCAGCGAGCTTTGTAAATCCTCAATGGCTGTATAATCGCTGGCATAGCCCACCACGGCCTCTCCATCCAGCGTGGGAATTTCCGTAATTTCGTACAAACGACGCTTTCCCCCCACAATGACCGTGGCCGTCGTTGATTGAACGGTATCTCGCTCCAGCGCTGATTTGGCCAGGGCATGGGGATCGCTCTCTTCTATATAAAAAGAAATTTGTTTTTCAATAATAAATTCTGGCGTTGTTTCAAAGGCATCGGCATAGGCAAAATTACAATACTGCAACACCATCTTTTTATCCCGAATCCATGACGGAAGCGGTGATTTATCCAGCAAAAAACGGATTTTTCCCTGGCGTTTCAAATCCACGGGACCCGCCCTGCGATGACGAAGCAACATTGAAAGTTTATCGATCAGGGGCATGATTTTTTAAGGGTGAGCCATTAAAGAACAATAAGAATAATATGAATGTATCAAGGGAAAGTTGCGATTACTTTAATGATTTTTGTCAAAAAAGTCTTTACCAGGATTTACGGGAAGGTCATTGCGAGCCTCCGCAGGAGGCGTGGCAATCCAGCCTTTCTGGTGGCGGGCCTTTCTGGATTGCTTCGCTGCGCTAGATGACGAGAGTTATGGATACCCTCGCACCCACATATCAGGAAAACGTTTTTTAATATCCTGCGCGGCGGCCTCGGTGGCCTGCTGTGTTTCATAAAGACCAAAACAGGCACTGCCGCTGCCGGACAAACGCGCCAAGGTACAGCCGGGCGTCGCACGCAAAGCCGAAAGAACCTCGGCCACAACTGGGGCCTGCTGACAAGCCAACGGTTCAAAGGCATTATGGGTGGCCAAAATATCTTTCATGTTTTGAATTGATATTTCATCGCAATAATTTGATTGAAAATCATAAAAATGATTAAACATCATTTTTGTTGATAACATAACCCCAGGGAAAACAATCACCATGGGGAGCGTCGCAACATCCGGGGCGGGGGTTAGACGATCTCCCGTTCCTTCCATAAGAGCATTTTCATTCAAAAGACAAACGGAAACATCCGAACCTATGGATTTTCCGATATCTAATAATTTTTCTTCCGATAAAAAATGAATTTTTTGCAGCAGCCGCAACGCCCCCGCGGCATTGGCAGAGGCACTGCCCAGCCCCGCCCCCACGGGCACGGTTTTTTCCAAATGCCAACGTCCCGGTATGGGGTAGCCCGCCGCCTGTTCAAACGCCCGGTGCGCCCGCACAATGCTGTTGGTTTCATCGGTGGGGACAGCGTCGGCAAAGGGCCCCGTCACCACCAGCCCCCCACCCCAGCCCTCCCCCGCAAGGGGGGAGGGAGCCCCCCCCTGCCCTTCCCTTTCCGCCGGCTCAAAGAAAACAACGTCCCCCCCCTTGACAAAAACCACCAGACTTTGTAAGTTATGAAGGAAGTCAGGTCTTTTTGATAGTATATGTAAATTCAGGTTAACCTTAATCTGACAGATGAATTTCATGTTTTGAATTAAGATCCCAGTCTGGCCAGACGCGATGTGCCTGTGGCATGTCGGACGAAGGGCCTTTTGGCCATGGGAAGGCGATTCAGCAACCGTAATCCCGCCCTGCGTGCGATCTTGGGGAGCGGCCCTGCGCTGAGGAACAATGTGTTAAGCCCGTGGGTAGCCTCGGCCATCACGGACACATCCAGTAGGCGCAACCGGTTGTACATCGATAGGGATCCCGTCAGGGGAAGCCCAACTTCCAAACGCGACTGCAAAGCGCGACGTAAGGCCACAAGATCGCGCAAGGTCAAGTTCAGCCCTTGGCCCGCGATGGGGTGAATGGCATGGGCGGCATCGCCCACCAACACCACCCGATCGTGAACATAGGTTGAGGCCAGTGTCCGGGTCAGCGGCCACATTTGCGGGGTATCGATCAGTTGCAACGCCCCCAGATGGGACCCAAATTGCCGGGACAGGGCCTGAAGAAAGAGGTCCGAGCCCGCGCCTAAGCGCGCTTTGACATGGTCCGTCGGTTCACTCCAAACGAACGCCGACGCGTATTCATCGGGCAAAGGGAGTAACGCCAAGGGGCCGGTGGGCAAAAAGACCTCAAACGCTGTCTCATGATGGGGCTGTGCATGGCGCACTGTTCCCACCATGGCCGATTCGGTATAGGCATGACGGCGTACGTCAATACCGGCCAGGGCGCGCACCGGAGACTCTCGGCCATCCGCCGCAATGAGCAGTTGTGCCCGCCACATCCGCCCCACCGCATCGACGGCCGCGATGCCGGTGGGATCGGATGTTAGGTCTGTGACCGTAACCTCCTCCACCAGGGTGATGAGGGGGTGGCCCTCCATGGCATCCTTTAACACCCGCCGCCACGCGGGATTATTCACAATATAACCAAAGGGTTGCAAATCATTCAGGGTATCGTCAAAGGTACACTGGGCGCCATCACTGACAATTTCAATCCGGCGAATGGCCCCGGCCCCTGTCGCCATGGGCTGCCAAACGCCCAGTTCCTTTAAGAGCGGCAACGCCCCACTGTTTAGGGCCGTTGTCCGCGTATCCCGGGCAATGACATCATCAAAGCGGCTTTTTTCCAGCACTACACAACGGGCCCCTACCGAGGCCAGACTCAGCGCGCACAACGCCCCCGCCAGGCCGCCGCCCACAATAATCATATCGGGTAGGGGTGTTTGTTCCATGCCCCCATTATGCGGCGAAAGGATGGGGGTGGCAAGGGGGTTACTCAAGAAGGGTTACTCAAGAAGCCGCTACCCCATCAAGAAGCCAAAGCCTCCTCAACAACTTCAGGGCATTGCTCAATAACTTTTAAATAGGCAATGGCATAATCCGGCGGTGTGCGTTTTCCCTGTTCCCAGCTGCGAAGGGTCGAGGGGTTAATGTGATAGGCCAAGGCGAAATCTTTTTGGTTTTTTTTAAGACCTTTACGGATTTTTTTCACATCGGGCAGGATTTTTGGGGCGGTCACAACGCGAACCTGGCTGGCATCCCCCTTGGCATAGGCCAACGTTTGCTGCAAACCCCGCATAATGGAATCGTGAAGGGAATCATCGGTCATTTTTTAAACTCCTTTTTCAATATCCTAACAAAATCAGCATAGTTTTTTTTCTGGGCAGCGGTCAGGTCTTCCTGTTTGTTTTTTCCGTAAACCGTCAATAGCGATAAGGGCACTTGGTCATTGTAAAAAAAGTAAATGACCCTGGCCCCACCGCTTTTCCCGCGTCCTTTGGATTGCCAGCGCAATTTCCTTAAACCCCCGGACCCCTGAATAACGTCGCCCGATTCCGGATACAGGGAAAGATAGGTCACCAGATCATCCTTTTCCTTTGGGGAAAACAAAGCATCCGCTTTTTGCGCAAACTCATCTGTTTCAAGAACCGTTATCATAACCAAAAGTAACACAATGTCTTATATTTTACAAGGGAATTTTTAGGGACACAGCCTTACCGCCGCCGAAACAAAACCCGCCGCAGGGGCCAAAGAACCCACCGCCGTCCCCGCCATATCAATAACAGCCCCAGAAAGCCGCTGATCCAGGGGTGATAAAACATCCACAGAACGGCGCGGGCCCCTTTGAATTCGATAAAACCCGCCTGGGGATCCAGGGTTACTGTGCGGCTCCAGCCGTAAAGGCTCTTCAGCGTTCCCATCATAGGGGAAAAGAGCATAGGCGCCCCGGTGTAAACAAAATTGGGCAGGTTCCGCTTCATCCATCCGTTGATGCGATCCTCGGACCGGTCCCAAAACCCGGGCTGCGCCGTCTCCATCGGCTGAGACACCGGCGCCACCACCGGCGGGGACGGCACCCGAAACAGATGGGGCCCCGCAAACAGCACGCAAATCAAAAACAAAATCAGCAAACGCACGACGGGGGCCTTCCCACTTTTCCTAACCCCAAGAGTGTATAATAGAGGGGGTTAAGAATCATGGTTTATTTTAAAAATCATTCCCCGCGTCAGTCACGGAATCCACCTGGATGCTGCGACGACGCGCAGCATGACGAGAAAAGCCGCATTCGTAGCAGAGGTTATCCATTTCGTAGGTGTTTACTCCCTATAACTTTCCCCTGGCCACCCTCCCCCACCGTTTGCTAGGGTGAGGGGACACAAAGTTGGGGTGAACAGATCATGCGTCACGTTGTTTTGGATACGGAAACCACGGGGTTGGATCCGGCCCACGGCCACCGTTTGGTGGAAATCGGCTGTGTGGAGGTCATTCATTATGTGCCCACGGGACGGGTTTTTCATCAGTATATTAACCCCGAGCGGGATATGCCCCCGGGGGCGTTTCAGGTGCATGGGCTGTCCGAGAGCTTTTTGAAAACTCATCCCCCCTTTCGGAATGTTGCGGGGGATTTTTTGTCCTTCATCGGGTCCGATCCCCTGGTCATTCACAATGCCAAGTTTGATATGCGGTTTTTGAATGCTGAGCTTTCCAGCCACGGCCTGGATCCCTTGCCCATGGAGCGGGCCATTGATACGGTATCCCTGGCGCGGCGGAAATTTCCCGGGGGCCGGGCCAGTTTGGATGCGCTGTGTCAACGCTTTGGCATTGATCTTTCAGGACGAAAAAAACACGGGGCCTTGCTGGATGCTGAACTGCTGGCGGACGTTTACCTGGAACTGATGGGGGGTCGCCAGCCTGGCTTTGGCCTGGATGCCGAAAGATCGGAAAAAACAAGGGATTGTGCCTTTGGTGAAAATGCGGTACAAAGAACAATAAGGTCGCCGCGCTCTTTCGCCCCCAGCGATGTTGAAAAAGAGCGCCACCTGGCCTTTATCCAAACGATACGGGGAGCTGCCTGATGTCCTATGTCCTCTACGCGTTCATGGCCCTGACCCTGCTCAGCCTGTTGGCGGGGCTCTTTTGCTTTTTGCGATCATCCGATCAGGCCCGTGTTCAATCCAACAAAATGATGCAGGCCCGTGTTTTTTTTCAGGCCGCCGCGCTGCTGTGTGTGGCGTTGTTGCTGACGCGGTAACATCCCATGTCCGCGCCGGATCCTGAATTGCTCTGCCTACTGATCTGTCCGGAAACCCGGGGGCCGCTGCGCTATGATGCCCAGCACCAGGAGCTGATCAGTGTTCAGGCCCGCCTGGCCTATCCCATTCGTCACGGGATTCCCATTATGCTGCGGGATGAAGCCAGACCCCTGACGGACGACGATTTGAAACACCACTCCTTAACGGCGTAATATGTCCGAAGACCAGGACGATTCCCAGAAGACCGAAGATCCCTCGCAGCGAAAGTTAGAGCAGGCGAAGGAAAAGGGACAAACGGTTAGCTCAAAAGAGCTATCCCACTTTTTTATCCTGCTGGGCGGGGCCCTGTCCCTGATGATTGTGTTGCCGGGGTTGGGGGCGGAACTCACCGATTTTATGCAGCCCTTTTTGGGGCGTGTTCATGATATGGACCTGTCGGCCTCGGGCCTTAGGTCTATTTTCATTGATATTTTGCTGCGCGTGGGCATGGTCATGGGGCTGTTTGCGGTCCTGATGATGATGGCGGGATTTTTGGGATCGTTTTTACAACATGGGTTTTTATTCAGCACCCAAAGCATTACCCCGTCACTGGATCGTATCTCGATTTTTAAGGGGTTTAAGCGCATTTTCAGCGTCAAATCCGTGGTGGAGCTGGGGAAAAACCTGGCCAAGCTGATTATCATTGGGGCCATTGTGTCATCACTCGTGATCCCGATATTCGGGGAAGAAATCACGGTGTTGCCAACATTGTCCCTGGGCGATCAGATGATTTATTTACGTCATTATGCGCTGCGCATTTTGGGCGGGGCCATGGGGGCCATGCTGGTTATTGCCGGGGCGGACTATGCATTCCAGTTTTTTCAATTCCGCAAAGAAATGCGCATGACCAAACAAGAGGTCAAAGAGGAATACCGCCAAACCGAAGGGGACCCCAAGGTCAAATCTAAAGTCAAACAAATCCGTCGCGAGAGGGCCAAACGCCGCATGATGGCCAAAGTCAAAGACGCCACCGCCATCATCACCAACCCCACCCACTATTCCATTGCCATTGTCTATGACAAAGACAGCGCCGCCGCCCCCATTGTTGTGGCCAAGGGGGTGGACGCCGTGGCCATGAAAATCCGGGAAGAGGCCAAGAAATACGACATCCCCCTGGTGGAAAATCCCCCCCTGGCCCGGGCGTTGTATCAGGTGGAGCTGGATCAGGAAATTCCCTTTGAACACTATGAAGCCGTGGCCAAGGTTGTGACTTATGTCTTTGGTTTGAAAAAGAAAAAATAACTCAAGGCTGACGCATAATCACATCTGCGAGCGCAGCGAAGCAATCCAGAAAGGCTAAAACTCCCGAAAACCCTGGATTGCCACACCTCCTGCGGAGGCTCGCAATGACGTTGTACCTAACTACCCCACCCCCAAAAACGACTTCCGTGCCCCAAACGTGGCCCGGCGAATTTCATCACGGCGATACAGGGATACGTTACAAATCAATCCAAAGCCGATCATGGTGGTTAACATGGATGTCCCCCCATAGGACATCAGGGGAAACGGCACACCCACAACGGGGACAATCCCGGTAATCATCCCAAGATTAATAAAAACGTGCATAAAAAACAGCGTTGTAATGCCAAGGCACAGCAAACGTCCAAACTGATTGCGACAGGACAGGGCGATACTATACCCATAGCCCACCAGAATCAGGCAGAGAGACAGCGCAAAAACGGTGCCAACCAGCCCAAATTCTTCCGCAAAGACACTGAAAATAAAGTCGGTATGACGCTCGGGGATAAAATCCAGGCGGTTTTGGGTCCCTTGGCCCCAGCCTCTCCCCCAAAATCCCCCCGATCCAAAGGCAATTTTCGACTGCGTAATGTGATACCCCGCCCCCAGGGGATCCCGTGAAGGGTCCAAAAACGTCAAAACCCTTTGTTTTTGATAGTCATGTAACGCATAACGCCAGCCGATCATCCCAATCAGGGGGGCCAGAAGACCCGCCGTAATAAAAATCCACATGGGGATGCCGGTTAAGAAAAAAATGACAATGCTCGAGGCAAAAATAACGCCCGCTGTTCCCAAATCCGGTTGCTCGGCCACCAAAAGAAAGGGAATGGCGATCATGAGTAAGGCAATCATCAAAAACGAAACGCGTTTGCGTTCCTCAGGGATGACCCCATGAAAATACCGGGCCAGGGCCATAATCAGGCCGATTTTCATGGTTTCTGAGGGTTGCAGTTGCATAAAACCCAGATTGATCCACCGCTGGGCCCCCATACCCACGTGGCCAACAAAAAAGACCACCACCAACAGCAGCACCATACCCCCATAAATCCAATAAGCATATTTCAGCCATGTTTGTAGCGGCACCAACGTCACGCCAATCATCAACGCAAAGCAAAAAGAAAATCTCAAGATCTGCTTTTTGGCCCAGGGGTCAAAAGACATCCCGGCCACAGAATAGAGTGTCATGACACCCAGCAACGCCAACAGGCAGGAACATACCAAAATTCCCGTGGGCAGGCGCCGAAAATGGGCCTTCGCCATGGCGATATACATGGGAAAACCATGGTATTTAGACATAGCCGAGCTCGTGCATTTTCAGAAAAATATCCTTGGTTATGGGCGCAGCCGCCCGGGATCCACTGCTGCCGTGCTCGATGATCACAGCACTGGCAAATTTGGGATCATCAACGGGGGTGAAGGCAATAAACAGCGCATGATCCCGATATTCACGGGGTAAATCTTCGTTTTTAATGCCCGCCGCCCGTTGGGCCATGGAAATACGGCGCACCTGGGCGGTTCCCGTTTTGCCGGCGTAGGTAAAGCCCACATCCACCAGGCGCTGGGCATATGCCGTTCCGCCCGGGATGTTCACAACATCACTCATGGCCTGACGCATCAGCTTCAGATGATCCAGACTGATACCCAGCGGCGTGAAGGCCTTAGGATGTTCACGGTGAAACAACGTGGGATGAACATTATATCCCGTGGCCAAACGGGCGGACATGACCGCCAATTGCAGGGGGGTGGTGAGTAAATACCCCTGACCAATACCCGCAATAATCGTTTCCCCGGGAAACCAGACTTCCTTTTTGGCGGCTCTTTTCCAGGCTGGATCCGGAACAATGCCGGATTTTTCCCCCGATAATTCAATGTTTGTTTTGCTGCCCAGGCCCACCAGACGGGCAAAATCAGCCAGCTTTTGAATCCCCAAACGGCGTGTCATTTCATAAAAATAAACATCACAGGATTTAATAATGGCATCATGCCAGTTGACATTGCCGTGGCCTTCCTTTTTCCAACAATGCAATAGACGATTGCCAAAGGAATAGTGCCCTGGACAAAAAACTGTCTGGTTGGGATCAACTATATTATAGTGCAATAATGCCAGGGCCGTTAAGGTTTTAAAGGTTGAGGCCGGCGGATAAAGTCCTGCAATGGGTTTGTTGATCAGGGGCTTGTCCGTGTTTTGCGCCAATTGCTGCCATGTTGCCTGATCCACGCCAGAGGTAAAGACATTGGGGTCATAGGACGGTGTTGAAACCTGAACCAAAATTTCCCCGGTGCGGACATCCAAAACCACGGCAGATCCCGTTTCCAAACCCATGCGTTCATAGGCGAACCGTTGCAGTTCCAAATCTAACGACAGCGTTTGGGTTTTGCCTTCCTGGGGTGGCGTGACACTGATTTCCTTTATAATGCGTCCGGCGGCATTGATTTCAACGTGGCGTTCCCCGGGGTCCCCTTGCAGTTCCTTATCTTTGGTTTCCTCAATCCCCAATTTTCCAGATTGCGCATCGGGAAGTTTTAAAACAGGGTCATCGTTTTTGGCCTTAACCTCCGCCTCGGACACCGGGGAAACGTACCCCAAAATATGGGCCAGTATGGGGCCGTGGGGATAGGTACGAAACATGCCCTCCTCACTGATCAGGCCAGGAATTTCCGCACTCAAAAACTCAGCCTTGGAAACGTCCTGCCAGCTGACTTTTTTCTTAAACGTTAGGGGTACAAATTTGGGATTCCGACGGGCCTGCCGGAGAAGGGCCTTTTTTTCCTTGGGGCTAACAGCAAAATGTTGGCTTAGGATATCAATGGTTTTATCCATATGATCAATATGTTCTGGCAACAACATCAAGCGATACTGTTGTTCATTTTGCGCCAGAATTTTGTTATTGCGATCCACAATCCGCCCGCGCAGGGGGGAAATCAGATGAACATTAACGCGGTTTTCCTCGGCAATTTCTTTATATTTCATGGATTCATGGGACTGCAAGCGGTACAGCTGCCCATACAAAACCCCAAACAAGCCCAGCTTGACCGTTCCCAGCAGGAAAGCCCGACGGGAAAACATAGTAAATCGGTTGTCTTCTAAAATCATCGATGCCCCCGCGAAGGCAGAAAAAGAACGCAAAGACAGATCATGAGCGCATTAGCCACAATCCATGTGGCCAGGATATGGGGGAACCCTGAAAAAGAATCCACCAGCAAACTGGTGATTAACCACTGACTGGAAAACAAAATGGCCGACATAAACGCAAACCCAAAAACAAAAAAGGGCCTGGGATTTTTTTGATAAAGCGACTCTTGGTTAGAAAAAATAATATAAAACATCAGGGATAATAGGACGTTGGTGCCCAGCGGCATGGCTGATCCCATATCCTGCAACAGCCCCAAGATCCACACAAACCAGGGGGGGACCATATGATGATTTTGAACGATCATCAAAAAGAAAATCACGGCATAAATCGCCTGCAAAGACACCGTCCAGCGTCCCATATCCACAGAAAAAAACGATAAAAAAACAGACAGCGTCAATAAAATGACAGGAAAAAACAATGTCGGCAAAACCAGAAAAGGCCGCAACGCATGAAGGGGAGATGATGCCATATCAGTAAAGCACCTGAACAAAATCAATATCTTTGGGCTGATACAGGGGCAGGGCGTAAGTACTGCCGTCTTTAACCACCACTTTTGCCACAGGAATGCCCGCGGGTAAAAATTGATCATCCCCTGTGGTCAGGAGGATTTCACCGTGCATAAAGGACTCGCCGTGGGTATAGCGCATGTCCAGCGATGTACCGTTGGTGCCCTGCAATAATGCCGTTTGTCTTGACATCTCCCCGATCACAGGGACCCTTGATGCTTTATCTGTGATCAACAGAACCTCAGCCCCCCCGGGACGTACCGACAAAATCCGCCCTACCATGGCGTAGTGAGCGGTCACAATATGGCGGGGCGCAAGGGCGGGATGAGGTAAAGCCTCAATCAACATCCGCTGCGCAGAGGGTCCGTAATTATACCGACGAATTTTTGTTGTGACAAAAGAATGCGACCCCGTGGGTAAAAAATGGACCTGCTCTTTCAGATTTTCTAAATTTTTCAGCGTTGCCTCTGCCGTGCGCATTTTTTCACGCAACGCGACAATGTTGGCCTTTAGCTCTTGGTTAATTTGATCCGCTTCATAAAAATTTTTCCAGTCACCAACCAAACGCTGCCACCCCTTGGCTTTGGTTTGAACGCCGGCCAGGGCCTGGTCCAGAGAATTCTGATATGCCTCTTTGATGACAACAGCGGGACGCATCCCCTGGGTATCCATCACAAAGAGGGCAATGGCCAACAAAAACAAAAGCAAATACAAAAACGGTGGAACGGAAAGGGGACCATCCAGAGAGTCTGACAGATGAACTTTAAGAACTTTGTTGTGGCGCATTTTTTATGGGTTCTTTGGGTCAGTAACAACATTTTATAGTATAGTAAGGTCATGCTTCTTTAAAAGAAGGTCAAAAAAGTGTTTTGCCTCTCTAAAAAATACACTTTTTAAGGGCGTGCTGCTTTTTTGTCACACGTGTGGCGCTATGCGCGTGGGGCGAGGCTGCCGCAGATGGCTACAGCCAGGGCATCCGCCGTATCATGCTTGGCAAATGTGGGCGCCGTGGGGAGGAGGTGCCGAATCATGGCCTGAACCTGGATTTTATCCGCATGCCCCACCCCCACCACACATTTTTTAATGGTGTTGGCGGGATATTCCAAAACGGGAATCCCAAAGGCGGCGGGGGTCATGAGCACAACCCCCCGGGCGTGACACAGCGTTAAGCTGCTTTTGGCATTCACGTTGATAAACACCATTTCCACCGCCGCCCGATCCGGACGATGGGCTTCCAAAAGATGACAGAGGCTTTTGTGCAAAAAAGCCAGTTTTTCGGGAAGATTCAGGGATTTCGGTGGGCTGATATGGCCAGCGTCAAGGTATTTTAGGCGTTGTCCGTCAACCTCAATCACGCCCCATCCTGTGGTGCCCAGGCCCGGATCCAAACCGATAATCCGCTGAGAAGGGGGCATAATGACGCTTTCGGGTGTTTTTTTCTATAAACGCTGGTAAACCAGGGAAAGTCAATGCTGGAAACGGTTGTTCAATGAGTTGCTCTCCCTTCATGGCCATAGCCCTGAACCTGGCCCAGGAAAATAGGGGTCAGACCTGGCCCAATCCGGGTGTAGGGTGTATTATTATTCAGGAAAATCATATTGTTGGCGCTGGGATCACAGAGCGGGGCGGGCGTCCCCATGCCGAAGGGGTTGCCCTACAGCAGGCAGGCCCCAAGGCCCAAGGGGCCACGGTTTATGTCACGTTGGAGCCTTGCGCCCATGGTTGCACCCCGAAACTGATACAGGCGGGGGTGGCCCATGTTGTCGCGGCGGTTCAAGACCCAGACTCTCGCACAGCGGGTCAAGGGTTGGCGATGCTACGCCAGGCAGGGATTCAGGTCACTCTGGGGGATGGTATGGCAGAGGCCACGGAAGCCCACCGTGGCTTTTTTAGCCGCATCCAGCATCATCGCCCTGTTTTGGATGTGAAAATGGGCCTGTCCCTGGATGGTCGCGTGGCCCTGGCCGATGGGCGCAGTCAGTGGATTACGGGGGAGGCCTCGCGGGCCCACGTTCAGAATTTGCGTTCCCAGTATGATGCGATTTTAACCTCATGCAAAACCGTGCGGGTGGATGGTGCCCGTCTGACGTGCCGTTTGCCAGGGCGTGAAAACAAGCAACCCGTGCGCATTTTGGTGGGTCAGGCCGACCGATTAACGCCGGACCTGCCCATCTTCCAGGGCGGGGGGCCGTTATGGTTGATGACATGGCACGGCGTCCCGTCTTCTGTCGCCGGCCTCTTTGATCGTATCATACCTATGAAGGACCAGGATACCCTAAACCATGGGCTTTTGGGCCTGGGGGCCCAGGGCATCAACCAGGTGATGGTTGAGGCCGGCGCCGGATTGGTCACGTCATTATTTAGGGAACATTTGGTGGATCGCTGGCATCTCTTTTATGCCCCTGTTTTTTTGGGGGGGGACGCGCGGCCCCTGCTGGGGGATCTTTTGACCGAACAGTTACAGCAGCACAGGCTGGGCATCCTGAGTCACCAAAAAATCGGGGAAGATATTTATATCCACGCGGAAACCCTGGGCCACAGCACAATTACCCAAACAACCAAAGCCTGAAAAAACGAAACAAAAACCACGGCGCTGCCGATGTCCTTGGCCTTTTTGGACAGGGGGTGAATCTCGGGCCCGATGCGATTAATGGTGCTTTCAATGGCGGTATTCACCAGCTCCGCCCCCAAAATCAAAAAGGCGGCCAGGATTAACAACGCCCTTTCCCCCGGTGTAACGGGCACAAGGAGGGCAATGCCAACAGCCACCGCCACAATCCACACGTCCAGGCGAAATGCGGGCTCACTGATCCAAGTCGCGCGCAGTCCATGACAAGAGTGAATCAAAGCGCGGTAAATGCGATGAAAAGGAGCGGTCATGGCAAAGGTCTTTCCGGTGCATGAGAAATTTCTTCACGAGAGCCCTTGAAACCGCACAAAGAGGCACCCATATTGTTTGATAGAGAAAACACCTTGCTATCATAAAGGAAAACACTATGTCCAAAATTATTGGGATTGATCTGGGAACCACGAACTCTTGTGTGGCGTTTCGGGATGGAAATCAAACGGTTGTGATTGAAAATGCTGAGGGCGCGCGCACAACCCCCTCGATTGTCGCCTTTGCCAAAGGCGAACGCCTGGTGGGCCAGCCCGCCAAACGTCAGGCTGTGACCAACCACAAAAACACCATTTTTGCCGTTAAGCGCTTGATTGGTCGCCGTTTTGATGATCCCTTAACCCAAAAAGATCAGGGCCTGGTCCCCTATACCATTGTTAAAGGCAATAATGGCGATGCGTGGGTTGAGGCCGAGGGCACCCCGTACTCCCCCAGCCAGATCAGTGCCTTTATTTTGCAAAAAATGAAGGACACCGCCGAGCGCCATTTGGGCGAAACCGTAACCCAGGCGGTCATCACCGTCCCCGCGTATTTTAACGACGCCCAGCGTCAGGCCACACGGGATGCCGGGAAAATTGCCGGCTTGGACGTTCTGCGGATTATTAATGAACCCACGGCGGCGGCGTTGGCCTACGGCCTGGATAAAAAAGCTGGCGGTAAAATTGTTGTGTACGATTTGGGCGGGGGAACCTTTGACGTTTCCGTTTTGGAAATCGGGGATGGGGTTTTTGAGGTTAAAGCCACCAACGGGGACACCTTCCTGGGCGGTGAAGACTTTGACAACCGCATTATTGATTACCTGGCCGCCGAATTTAAAAAAGACAACGGCATTGACCTAAAGGCCGATCCCCTGGCCCTGCAACGTCTGAAAGAGGCCTCGGAAAAGGCGAAAATTGAGCTGTCCAGTTCCGTACAAACCGACGTGAATCTGCCCTTTATCACAGCAGATCAGACGGGCCCCAAACATTTGAATGTGCCGCTGAGCCGGGCCAAGCTGGAATCTTTGGTGGAGGATCTCCTGCAACGCACCATGGAGCCGTGCAAGGCTGCGCTGAAGGATGCAGAGCTGAAACCCTCGGATATCGACGAAGTGATCCTGGTGGGTGGGATGACCCGCATGCCCAAGGTTCAGGAATTGGTGAAAGCCTTCTTTAGCAAAGAACCCCACAAAGGCGTCAACCCCGACGAAGTTGTCGCCATTGGCGCCGCCATTCAGGGGGGTGTTCTGCGGGGCGATGTGAAGGATGTCTTGCTGCTGGATGTGACCCCCTTATCCCTGGGTATCGAAACCCTGGGGGGCGTGTTTACGCGGTTGATTGAGCGCAACACCACCATTCCCGCCAAAAAAGGCCAGGTCTTTTCAACCGCCGAAGACAACCAAAACGCCGTCACCATTCGGGTGTTCCAGGGCGAGCGGGAAATGGCCGCCGATAACAAATTGCTGGGCCAGTTTGACCTGATGGGAATTCCCCCCGCACCCCGGGGTATGCCGCAAATCGAAGTGACTTTTGACATTGATGCCAATGGTATTGTGAATGTTTCGGCCAAGGACAAAGCCACCAATAAGGAACAGCAAATTCGGATTCAGGCATCAGGCGGGCTCAGCGATGCCGACGTGGAAAAAATGATCAAAGATGCCGAGGCCAACGCCGAAGCGGACAAAAAGAAACGCGATCTGGTGGAACACCGCAACCAGGCGGAAACCCTGATTCAAACGGCGGAAAAAAATCTGGCCGAATACGGCAGCCATGTTTCTGATTCGGAAAAACAAGCCATTGAAACGGCCATCACGAACCTGAAGGCCGCCAGAGAAACCGAAGATGTATCCTTAATCACCGAAAAAACCAACACTCTGGCCCAGGCCACCATGAAATTGGGGGAGGCCATGTATAAAGCGCAGCAAGAGCAAGGGGCTTCGACGGAAGGAGCCTCTTCCTCAGCCGCCAATGCGGGCGATAATGTTGTCGATGCTGATTTTGAAGAGGTCAATGAAAACGACAAAAAATCGGCGTAACGAGAGAGGGGGCCAAAAGGCCCCCTTTTTCTTAGCCCCCTTTGCCAGCCTGTCGCGTTTTTTGCGGCACCTTTCCCCCCAAGGATTGCTGGGTCGTTCCTTTTTGATTATGGCCCTGCCCATTATTCTGGCCCAGGGGGTCACAAGCTATATTTTTTTTAATCATCACTGGGACACGTTGGAACGCCGCCTGGCCGTAACCTTGGCCAATGAAATGGTCATGCTGGTTCAGGCCGAGGCCAAGGGTTATCCCCATGTGGAGGACATGGCCGGGGCCCTGGATATTCGCATAACGCGGGCTTCCCCTTCCCCGACATTTGGGAATCGCCAGGGCCTGGTTGAATGGCTGACATCCCTGCTGGATCGGGAAGGGACGCTGCGCCGGGAATTAGAGGCCCGATTGCCCTATCCCCTGACCGTCGACAGCAACAAAAACTGGGTCCGCGTGACGGTCTTTCTGCCCCAGCATCAAATTACCCTAACAACAACCCCCAAAAAAATTTTTTCCAGCACCGTTTTTGTGTATGTGATTTGGTCCGTGGCCCTGTGTATTTTGCTGGTCTTGGTGGCCTGGGGGTTCATGCGCAATCAAATGCATCCCATACGGGATCTGGCCATGGCGGCCGAGGCCTTTGGTCAAGAAGGCACCCCCAAACGCCTGAAACCCCGGGGCGCCCTGGAGGTCCGCAAAGCCACCCGGGCCTTTAATGCCATGCAGGACAATATCCTGAAAAATGTGGCAGAGCGCACCGAGATGCTGGCGGGTATTTCCCATGATCTCCGCACCCCCTTAACCCGTTTGCGTTTGGCCCTGGAAATGATGCCGGAAGAGGCCAAACAGGATCTGCTGCCCGATATTCTGGAAATGCAGGCCATGGTGGATTCCTATCTGGCCTTTGCCCGGGATGATCAGGGGGAAGACTGGCAGCCGGTGGACTTAAATGATTTTTTGCACAATCTAACATCTTCTTTTGATAGCGCCCGTTTGAAAATCATCCCGGGGGATGCCGTAACGGTGCGGGCCAAACCACTGCTGCTGAAGCGTTGTTTGGTGAATTTAATCAGCAATGCCCTGAATTATGGGACATTGTGTACCCTCAGCACCCAAATTCAGGGACCCTGTATCGATATAAAAATTGCGGACAATGGCCCCGGTCTTAGCCTTGAGGCCTTTGAGCGGGCCAAGGCCCCCTTTGTCCGTTTAGAGGATGAACGCCCCATTATGGGGGGGCACGTGGGACTGGGCCTATCCATTGCCGAGGATATTGCCAAGCGGCATGGCCACGCTTTACGTTTAAACACTGATACTTCTCAAGGAACCCAAATTATCCTCAGGCTTTCAAAGTGGTAATTCGCCAGAAACAGGACGGGGATTTTGCGTTTGTGTGGCCCCTGCACCAACAAACCGGATTGTCACCGTATCATGAATCCGAATTCCGGGCTTGGTTTGATAATCATGCGTTTTGGGTGGCGGTGTCGGGGGAAACAATCACGGGGTTTTTAGCGCTTCAAAATAACATTGATCATCAGGATTTATTATTGCTCACCGTGGATCCCCTTCATCGTCGCGGTGGCATCGCGCGCGCCCTGATGCAGGCCATCTTAATCCCAGAAAATCCGATTTTTCTGGAGGTTGAAGACACCAACACGGCGGCTTTGGCCCTATACCTCAGCCTGGGGTTTCAAACCTTAAGACAACGCCGTGACTATTATGGCCCCGGACGGCATGCGGTGGTGATGCGGTGGGGGTGAGGACCAAAGTCGGTTTTTGTTATTGTTCTTATTTCCACGAAATCCCCCTATCCCCGCCCCGTGGCTTCTGTTAAAAAGGTTCTTTTAACAGTATTTCTTCGTCGTTCCATGACCCTGACCCTGACCCTGCCCGATGGTGCCCAGCGTACCTATGATGCCCCGTTAACCGGCCTGGAACTGGCCGATACTATCAGCAAGAGCCTGGCCAAGCGCGCGGCGCTGCTGTCGGTGGAGGGCGTGCTTTATGACCTGTCCCACACCCTTGATCGGGATGCGCGGGTGGCGATTTTAACCACCGATGATCCCGCCGCCCTGGAAACCCTGCGCCACGATGCCGCCCATATTATGGCCCAGGCGGTGAAGGCCCTGTACCCCGACGTTCAGGTGACCATTGGCCCGTCCATTGAAAACGGGTTTTATTATGATTTTCACGCGCCGCAGCCGTTTCGTGAGGAAGACCTGGCCGCCATCGAGGCCAAAATGCGCCAGATTGTTGAGGCGAAAATCCCCCTGGTGCGCGAAGTCTGGAACCGTAACGACGCCATCACTTTTTTTAAGGGTATGGGGGAGCACTTTAAGGCCCAAATTATCCACGATTTACCCGAAACCGAAGTCATCACCCTGTACCGCCAGGGGGATTTTGTGGATTTATGCCGGGGGCCTCACTTCCCCACCACGGGGCACATAGGCACGGCCTTTAAACTGCAGCGGGTGGCCGGGGCGTATTGGCGCGGCGATGCCAAAAATCCTATGCTGCAAAGAATTTACGGCACCGCCTGGCCCAGTAAGGAGGCCTTGGCGGCCTATTTGACGATGCTGGAAGAGGCCGAAAAGCGCGATCACCGGAAACTGGGCCGCGCCATGGAGCTGTTTCATTTTCAGGAAGAAGCCCCCGGCAGTATTTTCTGGCACCCCGCCGGCTGGACCGTTTATCAGGGCGTGGTAAAATACATCCTGAAAAAAATGCAGGACCACGGTTATCAAGAGGTGAGCACCCCCATTCTGGTGGATAAAACCCTGTGGGAACAATCCGGTCACTGGGACAAATTCCGCGACAATATGTTTGTCTGTCAACATGGGGAGGACGAAAAAACCTTTGCCATTAAGCCCATGAACTGCCCCGGGCATGTTCAGATTTTTAAACAGGGGATTAAAAGTTACCGCGATTTGCCCCTGCGGTTGACGGAATTTAATACCCTTCACCGGAATGAATCATCGGGATCGTTGCATGGACTGCTGCGCCTAAGAACCTTTCACCAGGACGATGCCCATATTTTTTGTACGCCGGATCAGATTAATGCCGAGGCCGTGGCGTTTTGCGCGCTGCTGAAAGACGTCTACGCCGATTTTGGATTTCACGATGTCCGGATCAAGTTTTCCGACCGCCCCGAAAAACGGGCCGGCAGCGATGAAACATGGGACCGGGCCGAGGCCGCCCTGAAAGAGGCCGCCATTGCCTCGGGCCTGGATTTTACCCTGAATCCTGGGGAGGGCGCGTTTTACGGCCCCAAACTGGAATTCGTTCTGCGCGATGCCATCGGACGGGATTGGCAGTGCGGCACCCTGCAATGTGATTTTATTTTGCCCGAACGCCTGGGGGCTCACTATGTGGACACGGCGGGGGAAAAGGTCCATCCCGTCATGCTGCACCGCGCGATTTTGGGCAGTCTTGAGCGGTTCATCGGTATCCTCCTGGAAAACACAGCAGGGCATTTGCCGTTGTGGTTGGCATCCACACAGGTGGCGGTGCTGACCATCACCAGCGCCCAGGATGATGCCGCTGGGGCCTTTTACGAAACCCTAAAAACCGCCGGTGTGCGGGCGATTTTGGATACGCGCCCTGAAAAGGTATCCTATAAAATCCGCGAGCATTCCCTGAAAAAAATCCCCCTGCTGGCCATCATCGGGGCGAAAGAGGCCGAAGAAGGCACCGTGACCCTCCGCCGCCTGGGCAGTTCCGACACGGAAACCCTGAGCCAGGGGGCGTTTTTGGGGAAAATGGGGTTGCAAGATTGTCGTTTTTAGTTTACAATGATTACGATTAAAATCTACAAAACAGAGGATGGAAGGGAGCCCTTCACCCGTTGGCTGTCGGGTTTAAGGGATATGGTGACGGAGGAACGAATTTCCAAAAGAATCCGCCAGATCGCCATGGGGCATTTTGGGGATAGTAAATTTTTGGGGGACGGTGTGTTTGAACTCCGTTTTTTCTTCGGTTCAGGATATCGGGTTTATTACGGAAAAGAAAATGACACCGTTGTGATTCTCCTTTGTGGGGGTGATAAATCAACCCAAACCAAAGACATCGAAACAGCCAAAATCTATTGGCAAAAACACAGGAACTTATTTTATGGATAGAACAACGTCTTTTGAAACATGGCACTTGGAACGGTTAGGGGACCCCCTAAGGGCCCAAATTTACCTCAACATTGCCCTGGAAGATTACGCCGAGGACGGCAATAAGGAGTTCTTTTTGCTGGCCCTGCGGGACGTGGCGCGGGCGCAGGGGGGGCTGGGTTCCCTGGCAGAACGCACGCAGTCCAATCGGCAGGGGGTTTATAAGGCCCTGTCTGAACAGGGGAATCCAACGCTGGAAACCATGACTTCGATTTTAAAGGGACTTGGGTTTCGGTTATCGTTAACGCCCCTTGCCGGGGATACCGGGGCGAAGACAGACCCGAATTCCCCTCTGCCCCTATGAGTGACACCCCTCCTCTCTGGCACATTGTGGATGCCTCGGGTTATATTTTTCGGGCCTATCACGCCCTGCCCCCCATGAATGCCCCCGATGGCACGCCGGTGAATGCGGTGTATGGGTTTTGCTCCATGATGTTAAAGTTGATTCAGGATGTGGGGGCCCAGCGTTTGTTGGTGGTGTTTGATGCGGGCCGCCGCAGTTTTCGCCAGGACCTGTACCCCGAATACAAAGCCCATCGTCCAGACGCCCCCGCCGACCTGGTTCCCCAATTTTCCCTGATTCGCCAGGCTGTGGAGGCCCTGGATTTGGTGCCCATTGAGCAAGAGGGCTTTGAGGCCGATGACATCATCGCCACCCTGGCCACCACCCTGGCGCAGCAGGGGCAGCGGGTTTGCATTGTGTCATCGGATAAAGATTTAATGCAGCTGGTGGAGCCCACCATTTTCATGATGGACCCCATGAAAAATAAAGTGATCGAGCGGGATCAGGTTTTTGAAAAATTCGGGGTGTATCCGGAGCAGGTCATTGACGTTCAGGCCCTGGCCGGGGACAGCAGCGATAATATCCCGGGCATTGCGGGCATTGGGCTGAAAACCGCCGCTGAGTTGATCACGACCTTTGGATCCTTAGACGCTCTCTTAGAAAAAGCAGGCACCATCGCCCAACCCAAACGGCGGGAACGCTTGGTGGAGGGGGCCGCCATGGCGCGGCTATCCCGGGAATTAGTGCGCCTGCGCCGCGATGTGCCCCTGCCCCATGCGCCCCAGGCGTTGGTTCGGGACATTCATCATGCCTCTTTCTTATCCTTTTTACAAAAACTGGCGTTTCAATCCCTGGTTCATCGGTTCCAGGTTCCGGGTCAGGCCCAGGATACCACCAACGCTTTTGCTTATCGCCCTGTCCAGGGTGATGCGGATATTGCGCTGATGATGAAAGACATTCGCGGCAGTGGCATCTGTGCCTTTACCGTGACTGAATCCGGTGTTGATGTGTGCGGATCAGCGGATACTGTCTGGCACCTTCCCCAAGATTTTGCGCAAGCGGTGCTGCCCCCCTTACTCTCTGATCCCAGTGTGCTGTGGATCAGCCACGACGTTAAAACCCAAATGCACAGGCTGAAGACTTTGGGGTTGAGCTTAACAATCTTGCCCCAGGATACCCTGGTCATGGGATATGTATTGTCCATGACGGGCCAGACCCTGGCCGCAGCGGCGGGGCATTATCTGCATCACACGCTAGACGGACAAGCGGGGGAAGACGCTGCCGTCATCGCCCGTTTATTTCCTGTTTTGTATCAAAAATTGGCCGCTGCCCGCAGCATGAGCGTTTATGAAACCATGGATCGCCCGTTGATTCCCGTCTTGGCCGTCATGGAACAGGCGGGCATTGCTGTGGATACAACGGTTTTATCCACCCTTAGCACGGAGTTTGGGACCCAAATGGACCGGCTTCAGGATCGGATCACCATGCAGGCCGGACATGCCTTTAATGTGGGCTCTCCCAAACAGTTGGCGGAGGTTTTGTTTCAGGAAATGAAGCTACCCCACAGCCAGAAAAGTGCCAAAACGGGGGCCTTTTCCACGGGATCCGATGTTTTGGAAACCCTGGTGGAACAGGGCCACACCATCGCCCAGGATATTCTGGACTGGCGTCATTATGCCAAGCTGAAAAACACCTACACCGATGCTCTGCCCCCCATGATTGACGCAGCGGGGCGTATTCATACGACCTTTTCCGCCACTGTGACGGCCACGGGGCGCCTGAGTTCCAGTGATCCCAATTTGCAAAACATTCCGGTGCGCAGCACAGAGGGCCAAAAAATCCGCACGGCCTTTTACGCGCCCCCGGAATCGGTGCTGATTTCCTGTGATTATTCCCAAATCGAGCTCCGCCTGCTGGCCCATTTGGCCAACATCGAAACGTTGCAACAGGCCTTTCACACCCAAAGCGATATCCATACCCTAACCGCCCATCATGTGTTTGGGGTGCCTCTTGAGCAGGTCACGCCCGCCCTGCGCTATCGGGCCAAGGCCGTGAATTTCGGGATGATTTACGGCATTACGCCCTTTGGCCTGGCCAAGCAACTGGGATGCACTAAGGCCGAGGCCAAGGCCATCATGGATGCCTATTTTGCCCGCTATCCCGGGATTCAAACCTATATGACCACGGTTTTGGAACAGGCTCGTCGCGATCAAGCCATCACGACCCTGTTTGGGCGTCGAATTCCGCTGTCAGGGTTGGGGGATAATAATCCCGCCCGCCGGGCCTTTGCGGAGCGCGCGGCCATCAATGCGCCCCTGCAAGGGGCAGCGGCGGATTTGATTAAACGCGCCATGATTCGTGTTGCGGACTTATTAAAAGGGTATCGCGCCCGCATGATCCTGCAAGTTCACGACGAATTGGTGTTTGAGGTTCCGGCAGAGGAACAAAATACTCTTTTGTCTCAGCTGGTTAACGTCATGGAAACGGCCCATTTACCGGATTATGCGCTGAGTGTGCCTTTGGTGGTGGATGCAAGCGTGGGGCAGCGGTGGGAATGAGGCCTCTCTGCCACCCCTAAATCACAACACTGACAATCCGCCCGGGCACGACAATCACTTTTTTGATGGTTTGACCCGAAAGATAGGGCAAAATCTGGGGATCATTCAGGGCCTGGTGTTCAATGCTTGAAACATCGGCATCCGCCGCCACGGTAATTTCCCCGCGACGTTTCCCGTTGATTTGAACCGCCAGCGTGACGTTGCTTTCCACCAAATAGGCAGGATCCGGCGTGGGCCACTGGGTTTTGGACAGGCGCACCGATTGCCCCATAGCCTGCCAAAGTTCCTCCGCCAGGTGCGGCATGAAGGGGGCCAGCAGGATAAGAAGCGTGCGCGCCCCCTGCCACAGCCCCGCTTGATCCACACTTTTTGACGGATTCAGCGTTTCCAGTACGTTACTAAATTCCCGAATCCGGGCAATGGCGCGGTTGGTGTGGCAATGAGAAAGATCTTCCGCCACATCACGCAGGGTTTTGTTCATGGCAACAAGAATGGCTCGATCCGGATTTCCCGCGCCCCGCCCGACGTCGATGGCTTTACGGGCCAAACGATACACGCGCTGGGTATAACGCCAGGCGCCTTCTAAGCCCTCTTCCGACCATTCCATATCCCGCTCGGGCGGGGTGTCGGAGAGGACAAACAAACGGGCCGTGTCGGCACCATAGGTGGCCACGATGGCCTCGGGATCCACCAGGTTTTTTTTGGATTTGCTCATTTTTTCGGCGCGACCCACCGTCACCGCCTGGCCAGTGGTGCGGCACGTCGCCACATCGTTATTAAAGACGACATCTTCGGGATACAGCCACGCCCCATCGGCGCGTTTACAGGACGCATGACACACCATGCCCTGGGTCAATAATTTTTGAAACGGCACGGTAACAGGACTCAGGCCCACAGTATTGAGGGCGAGCGTGAAAAAACGGGCATACAGCAGGTGCATCACGGCATGCTCCACCCCGCCAATATAATGATTCACCGGCAGCCATTTTTTCAAAACGTCGGGATGGGCAAAGGGATCGCCCTCAGGGACAATGTACCGGAAAAAATACCATGATGATTCAAAGAAGGTATCAAAGGTATCTGTTTCCCGCTGGGCCTTTCCCCCGCAGGTGGGGCACGATACATGTTTCCAGGTGGGATGGGCCGCCAGGGGATTGCCGCCAGTGGTAAAGGTGACATCTTCGGGCAACGTGACGGGCAGTTGATCCTTGGGCACCGGCACAACACCGCACGTGGGACAGTGAATCATGGGAATGGGACACCCCCAATACCGTTGACGCGAAACGCCCCAATCGCGCAGGCGATAGGTGATTTTTCGGGCACCTTTTCCCAGGGTTTCCAGTTTTTCAATGGCGGCTTCTTTAGCCTCCGGCGCGGAAAGACCCGTTAGAAAATCCGAATCCAGCATTGTGCCTTCGGATTCGGTGTAGGGCAAAGGAGCATCCCCCGCCACCACACGGCGGATGGGGAGATTATAGGTTGAGGCAAAGGCATAATCCCGCGCATCGTGGGCCGGACAGCCAAACACGGCCCCCGTGCCATAATCCATCAGCACAAAATTCGCCACATAAAGGGGCACATCTTGGCCACCCAGGGGATGAATGGCCCTGAGCCCCGTATCATAGCCCCGTTTTTCTTGGGTTTCGATGGCGGCCTCACTGGTGCCCGCGGCATCACAGGCGGCAATAAAATGGGCCAGGCCTTCATTGCTTTGGGCCAGCTGTTCAGCCAGGGGATGATGCGGGGCAATGGCGACAAAGGCCGCCCCGAACAACGTTTCCGGCCGCGTTGAAAAAACGGTGATGGTTTCCTTCTGATCCCGAATGTCAAAATGAATATGGGCGCCGGAGGATTTTCCGATCCAGTTTTTTTGCATCAGCGTGACGGCATCAGGCCAGTCTTTCAGATCCTCCAGCCCCGATAACAGGGCATCGCCGTAGTCCGTGATTTTTAAAAACCACTGGGCCAGTTTTTTCTTTTCAATGGGGGCGCCGGAACGCCAGCCCTTACCATCCACCACCTGTTCGTTGGCCAGAACGGTATGTTCTATGGGGTCCCAATTGACCCAAGATTCCCGGCGATAGGCCAAACCGCGCTGGTAAAAATCCAGAAAAAACGCCTGTTCATAACGGTAATAATCCGGATCACAGGTGGCAAAGGTGCGGTCCCAATCATAGGAAAGCCCCAAGGCTTTCAGTTGTCCCTGCATCGCTGCAATGTTGTGCAGGGTCCAGTTTTTGGGGGGCACGCCCCGCTCAATGGCCGCATTTTCGGCAGGTAAACCAAAGGCATCCCAGCCCATGGGATGCAACACATCATACCCCTGGGCCCGGGCAAAACGGGCCATGACATCCCCAATGACATAATTACGCACATGCCCCATATGGATTTTTCCCGACGGATAGGGGAACATTTCCAAAACGTAATAGGGGCGCCTGGCAAGAACCGTATCCACGGCAAAATCCTGGCCCTGGTCCCAGGCGGCCTGCCATTTGGCTTCGGTGTCTTTGGGGGTATAGCGCACGACTTATAATCCCAAATTCAGAACATCCTGCATGGTGTAAAATCCCGCCGGCTTATCCGCAATCCACAGGGCGGCATGAACGGCGCCGTGGGCATAAATCACGCGGCTGCTGGCGCGGTGGGATAATTCAATACGCTCCCCCGGACCTGCAAACATAACCGTATGATCCCCCACCACATCACCGCCCCGCAAAACGGCAAAGCCAATGTCGCCCATGTCTCTTTGGCCCGAACGATCATGGGCGGCTTTATCGGATAACCGGACGCCGCGCCCTTTGGCCACGGCCTCACCCAGGGCCAACGCGGTGCCCGACGGCGCGTCCCGCTTGGCACTGTGATGGATTTCCAGAATTTCGGCATCAAACCGTTCATCCAAAATTTTGGCCACCAACGTGGTGATGGCCTGCAGCAAATTGACCCCCAAACTCATGTTGGGGGCCCCCAAAAGAGGAACCGTCTCCGCGTGGCTTTTCAGCATTTCCGTTTGTTTGGGGCTAAAGCCCGTGGTGCCAATGATCAACGCGGCTTTGTATTCATGGGCCAGCATACAATGTTCCAGAGACGACGCCGGAGACGTAAAATCAATGACCACATCGGCCGATTCAAACATTTCCACGGCAGTGTGTCGCAGGGGAACACCCAAACGACCAATACCCGCCACTTCGCCGGCATCGCGGCCGCGGCTTTGGTCCTGCTCCAGAACCGTGGCGCCCACCAGTTCACAGCGGGGATTGCGGGCAATTTCCGCGACAATCGCTTTTCCCATGCGCCCTGCGCCACCTGCAACACCAATTTTAATCATGATTGCGTTCCTTCACCGTTAAGAGGGCCTTTGTCATAAAGCATTTTGGGCAAAAACGCACGTTTTTTCGTCATAAAGACCAAAAATAGCCCCAGAAGACAAAGACAAAAACAAACACCTTGACAATTCGTTAAAATTTTATTATTATAAACTATATTTTAACATTGTCACCATCTTTTTTTAGGGTATACTTTATGAAAACAGGATCCGTGTCTATGTCTGTGTCGTCGTTAAAGACCACGTTGCTTGAGGGTCTGAATAAGCCCCACGCCATTGTGAATGTTGACCGTCACTTGTACGCGTATCGCACGATTACCCTGGGAGAAGACGCCCCGTTATTTTACGGAGCCCTGGGGGTTTGGCGCACGCGGCCCAGCAGCCGGTTTGATTTGGGATTAGAGGCCATGTACGCCCCCGATCAAGGCAACACCGTTTATTCCGTGGGACTGGGCAAAAGCATCCTGATTGGCAGCTATAACCACGAAGAGACGGGATCGGCCCACGCCGGCGTCATCACGACCATGGTGGGGCGAACCCATTTGGATGATGTCAATGA
>JBILRW010000034.1:0-15789 GCA_044372405.1 Alphaproteobacteria bacterium | reverse complement strand
CACATCTTCCCTCATTGTTCCCCAAATATCCTAGCGGGGGCTTGGGGGGCGGCAATGAGCCCCCCAATACCAAACCCACACATCATTTTCCCCTTGACCCGAAAGACAGTATCTGGTCCGGGATGACAAAAAATATTGGGTTGAGACAGAAATGAACAGCCCTGGAAAACACACCGTTACATTTCGTAACATATCCCGCGTTGTTTACGGGGAAAGAGATGTGTAGGGTGCTTACAAGGTTCATAAACATGAAAGACAAGAACAAACCATAAGAAAATCGATAAGAAAACCATAAAGGCCGTTTTCCCATGACGAAACAAATGACCAAAAACCAAATGACCAGAAAACAAACGACTTTGGCCCGCCCTGTTTCCTTATCCGGTGTTGCCCTGCACAGCGGTGATGTTGTCACGGTGACCCTGAAGCCCGCGCCCGTCAATCATGGCATTGTTTTTTACCGAACGGATTTACAGGTTGCCGTTCCCGCCCATCATACATTGGTTGAGCCGTCTCCGCTATGCACAACCCTGGTCAGTGCCTGTGGCCGGGCCCGCGTTGCCACGGTTGAGCATCTTTTGTCCGCCCTGGCCGGATGCCGCGTTGATAATGTCTTGGTGGAAATCAATGGACCGGAAATGCCAATTATGGATGGCAGTGCCGCCCCCTTTGTTCAGGGGATGATGTCGGCGGGGGTGATTCACCAAACGGCGCATCGCCGCGCCTATCGTGTTTTGCGCCCTGTTCATGTTTATGACGGTGAAAAAACGGCGTCTCTTTTGCCCACCGTGGGCAAAGACCTGACCATTACCTGTCGCATTGATTTTTCCCATGCGGCCATTGGGTCCCAGACCTTTACCCTTCCCTCCCTGGATGGGTTTTGTGATACCATTGCCCGCGCCCGTACCTTTGGCTTTGAAAAGGACGTTGAGACCCTGCGCAAAATGGGCCTGGCCCGTGGCGGGAGTTTGGAAAATGCCATTGTTTTCGGCGACACCCGCGTTTTAAATCCCGAAGGCATGCGTTACGAAAACGAATGCGTCCGCCACAAAGTCCTGGACGCCATCGGGGACCTTTATTTGGCCGGTTTGCCCTTGATCGGGGAGTTTTACGGTTATTGCTCAGGCCACTTTCTGAATTACCGTTTATTAACAGAGCTGTTTTCTGATCCCGATGCCTATGAAGAGGTGTCTTTGGGATCCGAGGAACCACCCTATTCTGTCTATGAAACAGAGAGTTTGCACCCGTTGTGGGCTTAGGGGGTGTTTTAGGGACACGTCAGCCGTTAATTTCCCATTGTGACCGCCCCCCGAAAGGACTACAGTTGTCTTTCGGATGATCATATAAGGAGTCCCCCCATGTCCCTCGTTTCTTCTCTTCACGCGCTTTTATCCAGTGAGTATGCGTTGTTTTTAAAAACACAAACGTATCACTGGAACGTAACCGGCCCTGAATTTCCGGCCCTGCACGCCCTGTTTGAAACGCAGTATACCGCGCTGCTGCCCCTTGTGGACGGCGTGGCGGAGGCCATTCGATCCCTGGGCAGTAAAGTCCCCGCCGGTTTGGCCGTGTTTCAAAAAGAATCCGTCATTAAGGACGGCAACGAAAATGCCAAGGCCCGGGATATGGTCCTGTCCCTGGCCGCCGATCATCGCAGCGTTATTGAGCTGGCCAGCAAAGCCCGCGCCCTGGCGGAGACTGAGGGCAAAATCATCACCGTTGCGTTTTTGGACGGCGTTTTGGAGCAGCACAATCAATTCGCCTGGATGCTGGAGGCCACGGGGGCCTAAGCGTTATGGTGGATGTGTTGTCTTCCCTGCCCCCCCTTCCTGGTTTTTACCTGGGGGTTTTTGGTCTGATTGTGATTTTAACGGGGGGCGTGGTTTCTTTGCTCTGGTGGCGGCATTTGGTGGGGGTGCGTTTTGGCCATGCGACGTTTCAACAAAATGCCGAAGCCGAGGCCCGGCACCTAAACAACGCACTAACTCAGCAAAAGGAACTGCATGACCAGCAGATTTCCTTTTTGGAACGCGAACAAAAAAACCTGCAGGTTCACTTTCAAAGCCTGGCGCAGGAGGCCCTGAAACAAAACAACGAAAACTTTCTGCTGCTGGCCAAAGAGCAACTGAACAAAACCCAGCAGGATGCCCAGCATACTTTGCTCAGTCGGCAAAAGGCCATTGAGACCCTGCTAGAGCCCATGAAAACCTGCATGGATGCCATTCAGAAACAACATTTGGATTTGAATGATAAGCACACAACAGCCTATAGCAGCTTGAAAACCGAGATTAAATCCCTGATGGATCTGCAAAACACCGTCACCGGCGAAACGCAAAAACTGGTGGAGGCCCTGCGCAAACCCCAGGTGCGCGGCCGTTGGGGGGAAATGACCCTGCGGCGCGTGCTGGAGCAGGCTGGCATGATGATGCACTGTGATTTTGTGGAACAGGACGGCCAGCGGGACGCGGATCAAAAACTGCAGCGGCCCGATGTGGTGATGCATTTGCCCGGCAATCGCTATGTGATTTTGGATGCCAAGGTTCCCTTTGATGCGTATTACGAAGTGGTCTATGCCAAAGACCAGGAATCCCGCCAAATCGCCCTGGATCGCCACGTGCGGCATGTGATGACACACGTTAAGTTACTGACGCAAAAGGCATACTGGCAGCAGTACCAGAACAAGGCCCCCGAGTTTGTGATTTTGTTTATGCCGCTGGAAAGTGCCTTTGTCGCCGCCATTGAGCAGGACCCGGACCTGCTGGCCAAAACATGGGAACAGCGGATTATTTTGGCCACCCCCAGCACGCTGATGGCGACCTTAATGGCCATTGCCCACAGCTGGAAGCAGCATCATCTGGCGGATCATGTGGAAAAAGCGGCGGAAATCGCCCGGGAACTGTATGGCCGTCTGCAGACCTTTGCGGGTCATTTGCAGGATGTGGGCACCCATATGCAGCGTTCCAACAAAAGTTACAACCAGGCCGTGGCCAGCTTCCAAACCCGTTTATTGCCCAAAGCCCGCCAGTTCCAAACCCTGGCCCTAAGCACCCAAGACCCAAAAGAAATCGCCCTGAAAGAGGTGGATGAAACCATTACACCCCTGCTGGAAGGGGTGGGGTGAGAGAACCATTATGACCGATTGTCGCTGGCAACAACGCTATGATAACTATGTTAGGGCGTTAAACAATTTGACCCGTGCGGTCACATTGGCGGAAACGCGCGAGCTATCCGAATTGGAACAGCAAGGATTGATTCAAAGTTTTGAATTCACACATGAATTGGCATGGAATGTTTTGAGGGACTTTTTGAAAGACAAGGGGTTTTCGGACCTTATGGGATCGAAAGACACCACCCGGATGGCTTTTAAAGAAGGCCTGATTCGAAATGGAGACGCTTGGATGGCCATGATTACGGCGCGGAATCTAAGCTCTCATACCTACAATATTGATGTGGTTCTTGATATGGTGGAGGATATCTTAAACACGTTCTATCCCCTTTTCATGACCATGCGAGATGAATTGGCGGCAAAGAAGGATACCCCATGATGCCGTTTGGTTTAAGCGAGGGGACCATTCATCGTATAAACGGCGTTTTTTCCAAGTTTCCCGCCGTCACAGGGGCGATTCTTTACGGATCCCGGGCGAAAGGCAATTTCCGGGAAGGGTCAGATATTGACCTAACCTTATTGGGTGATGAGGTAACCCATGACATTTTGGGGGCTATTCATCATGATTTAGATGACTTGCTTCTGCCATATACAATTGATTTATCAATAAAAAATAAATTAAGCCACGCGGCATTGTTGGATCATATTGATCGGGTGGGGGTGGTGTTTTATGAAAAACCGTTGGGCAATGGGGGGCCTTAACGTCCCTGTCTTTACCCCGGTTTTTGGGGTTTTTTAATCCAGCCAACCTATAGCCAATCATTTGTCTAAAATCTACTCATGATTTTGCCTTGCAGGCGTAATAACTTTTGGTGCGACCGGTCCTTTGGGCCAGATCGTTTAAACGCTGCTCAACATCTGCGGGTAAACGAAGAACCAACATGACTTAAGCTCCCTGAATTTTTATTGTATGACATCTATAGCATAAAAAGACCATAAAATCAAGCAAGGAACTGAAAAAATTTAAAAATCCAATCTTTCCAGGATCGTTTTTATCCCTCATCCCGATAAACGTCGCGACGGTGGCCCACTGCTATAACAACCACGGTTAAGGATTGATCCTTGATTCGGCAGATGATGCGGTAATCCCCGACACGATAACGCCACAAAGACCGAAAGGGACCCGTCAAGGCTTTCCCTAAAGATCGTGGGTTTTCCAAGGGGGCCAATCTGTTTTCCAAAAAATCAAAAATACGCTGCCGATCCCTTGGGGACATGGCCTTCATGTCCTTTTTAACACCCACATCGATGTCAATGGTCCACATGGGGTAACATCATCTCTTTTTTAAAATCCGCCAAAGACACTGTGGGGTTTTTTTCGCGCAACCGCTCAGCCGCCAAAAACACATCTTCCATATCTTCCAGTGCCTCAACAATGGCCTTGCGGGCGTAATAACTTTTGGTGCGACCGGTCCTTTGGGCCAGATCGTTTAAACGCTGCTCAACATCCGCGGGTAAACGAAGAACCAACATGACCAAATCCCCCTAAATTTTCACTGTATGACATGTATAACATAAAGAGGGAAAAAAAACAACAGTTGCGTTTTGTCCCACCGCAGGCCGTTGTTTCCCCCTTTACCCCGCCCTGTTCCCCATGATAGAACGGGAGAAGGTTTTTAAGGAAAAGGAAAGGCCCCATAATGACACAAACCCGCACGGAAACAGACTCCCTTGGCCCTATTGAGGTTCCTGCTGATTGTTATTGGGGGGCCCAGACGCAGCGTTCGCTGGATAATTTTCCCATTGGGATTGAAAAAATGCCGGCGGAATTGATCCGCGCGTTGATGATCCAAAAAAAGGCCGCGGCGCTGGTGAATAAGGCTCTCGGCCTGCTTCCCGCCAACGTGGCGGATGCCATCGTGGCGGCGGCGGATGATGTGCTCAGTGGCTCTCTGGTGGGTCAATTCCCCTTGGCCGTGTGGCAAACGGGATCCGGCACCCAAACCAACATGAATGCCAACGAAGTTCTGGCCAACCGCGCCAACGAACGCTTGGGCCACCCCCGCGGCGTCAAAACCCCCGTTCACCCCAACGATCATTGCAACATGGGGCAATCGTCCAACGATACCTTTCCCACCGTGATGCACATCGCGGCGGCCAAGGCCATCACGGGCCATCTGCTGCCCGCGCTGCGCGATTTGCAAAGCAGTTTGGAACACAAGGCCCAAGACTTCGCCGATATTGTCAAAATCGGCCGCACACACCTGCAGGATGCCACCCCTCTGACGCTGGGGCAGGAATTTTCGGGCTATGTCACCCAAATCAAAAACAACATAACCCGCCTTCAGGGGACCTTGCCCGCGTTGTACGAGCTGGCCCAAGGCGGCACCGCCGTGGGCACGGGGATCAACTGTCACCCCGATTTCCCCGTGGCGTTCGCCAAAACCGTGTCGGATTTAACGGGTTTACCCTTTGTCACCGCCCCCAATAAGTTCGAGGCCCTGTCTGTTCACGATGCCATCACTGACGTTTCGGGCGTGCTCAGCACCTTGGCCAGTTCCCTGATGGCCCTGGCCAGCAACATTCGGTTGCTGGGGTGTGGTCCGCGCTCGGGCTTAGGAGAGCTCAGCCTGCCCGCCAATGAACCCGGGTCATCCATCATGCCAGGCAAGGTCAACCCCACACAGGTGGAGGCCCTGACCATGGTCTGCGCCCAAGTCATCGGCAACGCCACCGTGGTGGCCGTGGCCAATTCCCACAGCCATTTGCAGTTGAACGTGTACAAACCCGTGATGATTTATGCCGTTTTGCAATCCATTCGGTTGCTGGCGGATGCGGCGGCGTCCTTTCGCGAGCGCTGTGTTGACGGGATCGAGGCCAACACCGACCGCATTGCCAAGCTGATGCAGGAATCCCTAATGCTGGTGACCGCCCTGAATCCCCACATCGGGTATGACAATGCGGCGAAAATTGCCAAAAAAGCCTTTGAAGAGGGCACCACCCTGAAACAGGCGGCTTTGTCGCTGAATCTGCTCACCGCCGAACAGTTTGACGCATGGGTGCAGCCGCTGGATATGATCAAACCCTCTGCCAACAACGTAAAGGCCGCCTGATGTTTTTAAAAGACAAAGACCGCATTTTTACCAACCTGTACGGCGATAAAGACTGGGGTTTGGCGGGGGCCCGCGCCCGTGGCATTTGGCAGGATACCAAAGCCCTGCTGGAAAAGGGGCATGAGACGATTATTGAGGAGGTCAAAGCCTCTGGCCTGCGCGGTCGCGGCGGGGCGGGGTTTTCCACCGGCATGAAATGGTCCTTTATGCCCAAAAATGGCGATTTGCCCAGTTATCTGGTGGTGAATGCCGATGAATCCGAACCCGGAACCTGCAAAGACCGCGACATCCTGCGCCATGATCCCCATCGCCTGCTAGAGGGCTGCGTTGTCGGGGCCTTTGCCATTCGCGCCCACACCGTTTACATTTACGTGCGCGGCGAATTTTATAACGAGGCCATGCGCCTGCAGGCGGCGGTGGATGAGGCTTACGCGGCGGGCTTGCTGGGCAAAAATGCCTGCGGCACCGATTGGGCCATGGACATTTACGTTCACCGCGGCGCAGGGGCGTACATCTGCGGCGAAGAAACGGCTTTGTTGGAAAGTTTAGAGGGGAACAAGGGCCAGCCGCGCCTAAAGCCGCCCTTTCCCGCCGGTGTGGGATTGTTTGGGTGCCCCACCACCATCAACAACGTGGAAACCATCGCGGTGGTGCCGGAGATTCTGCGCCGCGGTCCCGCGTGGTTTTCGTCCTTTGGCCGCCCCAACAATGCGGGGACAAAAATTTTCTGCATATCCGGCCACGTCAACACCCCCTGCAACGTGGAAGAATCCATGAGCATCCCCCTAAAAGACCTGATCGAGCGTCACGCCGGCGGCGTGCGCGGCGGGTGGGATAACCTGCTGGCCATCATCCCGGGTGGATCGTCGGTGCCGTTGGTGCCCGCGGATCAATGTGACCCCCTGCTGATGGATTACGACGCCCTGCGCGAGGTTGGATCGGGTCTGGGCACCGCCGGGGTCATTGTTATGGATAAATCCACGGATATTGTCGCCGCCATTGCCAATTTATCGTACTTTTACAAACACGAATCCTGCGGCCAATGTACGCCGTGCCGTGAGGGCACGGGCTGGCTGTGGCGCATGTTGACCCGTATGGTATCCGGAAACGCCCAGCCCGAAGAAATCGACCAACTGTGGGACCTCACCAAACAAATCGAGGGCCACACCATCTGCGCCCTGGGCGACGCCGCCGCATGGCCCGTGCAGGGATTGATCCGGCATTTCCGGCCAGAGTTGGAGCGGAGGATGGCGGCCGCTAAAAAACGAAAGGTTGCCTGATGAAAAAAACCATCTTGATTCTGGTTCTGCTCTTGGTGCCGACGGCGTGTCAGACCCAGACGTCGCGGAATCCACCTGGATGCTGCGACTACGCCCAGCATGACAACCAGAAATGAACACCCCTGGGGAATGACCCGAGCCTTGCTTTTTAGGTCAAGATCTGGTACTGTTATGGTCGTAGTTCATTGCCATCGAGGACATTATGCACATACGATTTGCTGAAGCGGATAAGACCTTTATCGCCCATCAGGTTGAACAGGGTTTGTTTACCAGTGAAACAGAATTGGTTCGTGCCGCCGTGCGCACCATGCGCGAACGCCAAGAAAACCGTTTTTATCAGGCCATCCAAGCCGGCGCCGATGATGTGCGCCATGGCCGCACCATGCCGCTGACGGATGCCTTAAAGGCTGAAATCGTGGAAAACGGTATCAAGCGTGCTGAGCAGAAAAAGCCGTACACCCATTGTGATGCCTTGCCTGGCGATGCTTGATCTGATCATCACCCAAAACGCCCGCGACGATCTGGAAAACATTGCGCAGTACACATTTCAGAATTTTGGGGCCCTTCAGGTCAATCGGTATATGACGGCTTTGTTGAATAGTTTGGATAAACTGACAACACTGCCCACAATCGGTCGCCCCCGAAGCGATTTGCCCGATGGTTACCAGATGCATTCCGTTGGCAAACACATCATCATCTATCACGTGCACTATAATCAATTGATTATTATGAGAATTTTACATGAAAGAATGGATATTCTGAGGCATCTTTAATACCCCTCTTGCCACCCTACGGGATTTTCAGAGACTGGAATTTCACACCACAAAATTTTTCAAAATCATTAAAAAAACAAAATGATGCGTCATTCCGCGCGTCGTCGCGGAATCCACCTGGATGCTGCGACTACGCGCAGCATGACAACCAGAAATGAACACCCCTGGGGAATGACCCGAGCTTGCATACATCTCCTGTTAGAAAGCCCCCTGTAAGAAAGCCCCCATTATGCTGTCCCCCGTCCCTCCGCCCATGCACCCCCCTTGCGACACATCACTTGAGTCTTTAGTATGGATCCATGACCCTGCCCACGCCCGATGATCTTACTGCCGTTTTATCCCGCATTCCTGGGGATGCCCAGGGTCGCGATGTGGTGTCTCTGCAGTGGGTGAAGGGTTTGGTCATTCAAAACAATCATATTGGGTTTGTTTTGGATGTGCCCCAGGATCAGGCCCACCAATTGCCCCTGTTACAGGAAAAGGCCGAAGCCGCGTTGCATCAGGCCTATCCCGCCCTGAGCCTGCGCATCATCACCACCACCCATTCGGCCCCCCGGGCTGTGAAAAAGGGGGCCTCCCCCACGTTAACGCCCATCGTTTTGCCCACCATTACCCGGATTTTGGCCGTGGCCAGTGGTAAAGGCGGGGTGGGAAAATCGACGGTGGCTTTGGGCCTGGCCCGCGCGCTTCGGGATCAGGGGCAAAGGGTGGGCCTCCTGGATTTGGATATTTTTGGGCCGTCGTTGCCGACACTGCTGGGGGCTTTGCCGCCGCCACCCCTGGATCCGGGTAAAAAGATGATCCCCCATACGGTGGAGGGCCTGATCGTGCAATCCATCGGTTATATGGTGGATCCGGATAAGGCCGTGATCTGGCGGGGACCCATGGTCATGGGCGCGGTGGAACAATTGTTTCGCGATACGGCCTGGCCCGTCTTGGATACCCTGGTTTTGGACCTGCCCCCGGGGACGGGGGATGTGCAGCTGACTTTGGCCCAAAAAATTCCTGTGAATGGGGCCATCATCGTCACCACCCCCCATGATTTGTCAAAGGCCGATGCCCGGCGCAGCGCGGCCATGTTTCAAAAAATGCAGGTGCCTGTTTTGGGTGTTATTGAAAACATGGCGTTTTTTATCTGTTCGGCTTGTGATGTCCAGCATGATGTTTTCCCCCAAGGGGTCGCCCCCCCCCTGGATCTGACCCTATTGGCCCGTTTGCCCCTGGATCCCACAGGCAAAACATTGGGGGACGTCTTGGCGGGGGTCGGGCGGGTCATCTCTTAAGGGGGAAAGGGAATGTTTCGTATGCAACAGGACGTACGCATAGCCCTCGTCATGCGAGCGCAGCGAAGCAATCCAGAAATGCCAGCCCCAGAAAGACTGGATTGACACGCCTCCTGCGGAGGCTCGCAGACGTTCTGCGTAAATTCTGGCAAAAAAACAAAATCACGACTTTTCATTAGACAAACGCCCCCAGGGTTTTCATAATGGTTTTTTTTAAATCTCCTTCTTAGGTTTTACCCGCTATGTCTTTACCCATGATCCTGACGTTGTCCCGATTGGTGATTTTGCCCCTGTTTGTGGTGCTGATGTGGCTGCCCTTTCCCTGGGCATCCTACGGCGCCCTGGTGATTTTTATTTCGGCGGCGTTAACGGATTTTTTGGATGGTTTTTTCGCACGTCAATTGGGACAAACTTCGGATCTTGGTGCCTTTTTGGATCCTGTGGCGGATAAACTGCTGACCATGACAGCCATTGTGATGTTGATTTTTGAGCGTCAATTGCATGTTTTCGGCCTGATCGCCGGTCTGTGTATTTTGTGGCGCGAGGTCGGCATTATGGCCCTGCGCCAGGCCATGGCCCACAAAGGCCACCCCGTTGAGGTCAGCTGGATTGCCAAAGTCAAAACCGCCGTTCAGTTTTTGGCCATAACGATGCTGCTGATTGCCTTGGCCCGCACCGATACCACCATGAATATTATTGGCGAGGTCTTGTTGGTCGTTGCCGCCATTTTAACCATGCACAGCTTTGTTTTGTATGTGAAACAGGCGTTGCCCTTTTTTAAAAAAGGCGCTGAGGAAAGCGAATGAGCCTACACGCGTTTTTGGACGACAGCCTGCCCCGTTTGGTCTCTGCCTGTTTTGAGGCCGGTGATCTGATCATGCGCCATTACAAAACGGACGTAACGCCCGAGGTTAAGGCCGATGGCTCCCCCGCCACCGTGGCGGATCGGGACGCAGAGGCGATTTTATGCACAGCCTTGAATGCACTACCAAAAGTATTTCCCATTGTGGCGGAAGAAGACTGCGAAGGCAAGGCGCCCCCTGCGGTTTCCTATGAAACCTTTTGGTTGTTGGATCCCCTGGATGGCACGCGGGAATTTTTGACCCATACCGATGAATTTACCGTCAATGTGGGCCTGGTTCATCAGGGGGTTCCTGTGTTTGGGATGATTTATATTCCTGTGGAGCAATCTCTTTTCTTCGGCCGGGAAGGTCGCGGCACCTGTATGATGGGACGCGACGGGATTTCGGTGTTGCTGAAACCGGGCAATCATCCCCTGAATCATCTGCGCATGGTGACCAGCCGCCAGACCAAGGCCTCCCCCCGGGTTTTTTTGGACATGCTGGCCCCTGTTGCCCAGGTGACGACGGAATTGCACGCGGGCAGTTCCCTAAAATTCTGCCGCATTGCCGAGGATCGCGCTGATGTTTACCCCCGCCCCGGCCGCACCATGATTTGGGATACCTGCGCAGGCGATGCCCTGTTAAGGGCCATGGGCGGCATGGTGATTACGGAAAGCGGCGAACCCATGCCATATGATTCAAAAATTCTGGAAAATCAGCCCTTTGCGGCGCTTTCGCCCGCTGTGTGGGGGGCTTTGCGGGTGACAGGTGACAGGTGACAGGTGACAGGTAACAGGTGACAGAAAATCCCGTTCTCAGGGGCTTGTTATTTCGCTGATACATCTTGTTCTACCCTTTTTTTCCTGTAACCTGTTACCTGCAACCTGTTACCTGATTCACCCCGCCGCGTTTCTCTTGGGAACCCCATACATTTTATGTTTTCTTTTGCGGGCCTGGAGCCGCCCTCCTTCCCTGAATCCTACGATCCCAAGGTTTCTATAGCCTCCTCATTCTTGATACGCTTCGACGGCTTGACTCATTTTTTTATGGGCATCAGTGTGTCCCTGACATAGGTGATAAACGGCGTTCATCAGGGGGGTAGGGGGCAAAGATTGTCCCCAGGTTTCTCGATAAAGATGCCAGGTGACGCACCCCTCGACACCCTCGGGCAGGCTTTGGGTGCCTTCGCGGGCCCTGTACACATCGGCAGCTCTGGGGCCATGGCGACGCAAATCCTGACCATACCGAAAATTACGGGATAGGGGTGTCATGCTGCCCCACACATCATCCAGGGCGTAACAGGGCGAAAAAGCTCCGGCCCTGCCCTGATAAAACGCTCGGGCCACCCGATCCGTTTCCAGAGATGCCAACGTGCCGAGCAACACGGGAATGTCCTCCCCATCAAAATACCCCGACGCAATGGCCAAGGGGTTTTTCATAATGCCATACAGTTCAGCGGCCCGAAGCGCCGTATCCGTTTCCACGATGAGACGATGGGGACGATTCATGATCTTGGCTTCCTGAGCCCAGGGAGCCACCGCCGACAAGGCCATCCGAACCGGATAATCATGAAGCAGGGTTGTGTGAAAGCTCAGTCCCGAAAGCATCCCCAATCGGCCAGCGGTGTATAGGTCTGGAAAATGGGCTGAGGGTAAGTTGACAACGCCCTCAAGATTCCTCCACAATCCCTTAGACACATTGATGATTTTTTTTGTTTTTTGGTTTTGCCAGGCGGGGGTTTGGATCAGGGCCTGCACAGCCTGAAACCCATGGCGGGCCCGGCCACAAAAGAAAATTAGATCCGATTGATGAACAAAATCATCCAGGTTATCCTGAAAAAAATCAGGTCCCTGAAAAAGGTGGGTCAATGTTGGGGTCATGACCACCCCCGGAGGGGGGGCGTTTCGATGTTGGGGCTTAATATAGGCCACGGCCTGCAAGGCTGGATGATCCCGCATCAGGGCATGGATCAGGCCATAGCCAATTTTACCAGGATCGTAAAAACCAAGGGTTAGGGGCATGGTGGGGCCTGGCAAACGCTGGCGTTAATCTGGGACAAATCCTGTGGGTCCGCAAAATCAACGCCCTTTAAATAAGACACCGAAAAAAACCACAGGGGCAGCGTGATTAATGTGGTGATAAGCGCCTTTTTCCCGATAAAGGCACGTTGCGGAGACCCGGGATCTTGTCCCTGTCCTTGATCTGTGTTGGGGGTGTAGCACCAGGGCAGCATCATGAAAAAAACGATCCACCAGATGAGAACAAAAACAATCAACTGAGACATAAAGCTCATAAAAAAAATCCCGAGATCGACAGGCGTTAACCCGGCCATCCTACATTGATTTTGGGGCGGAGCCTATCGATTACTTTGTTCTGTATGAGTCCACCCTAAAATACCAAAGCAGGCCGCTTGACACCCCCCGCAAATAAGGTTTTTTCGTTCACAACCCATGCGGGGCCTGGGATAGTGTTGCCCAAAACAGTATGAGGAATCCCGCCTAGCGTTTTTTTCAGGCCAGCAAGATCATGGGTGGCCAGGATATAGCGGCCCATGTCCTCGCCAAACAACGCCCCTGCGGTTAGGGGAAAGGTGAGGGTTAGCCCCAACCCCGAATGCCCCAACATCTCAATCAGGGCAATGAGGAGACCCCCTTCCCCCACATCATGACACGCGCTGACCAGGCCGTTTTGGGCCAAAGTCCGAATTGTTTCGGATAAGTGTTTTTCCAAAACCAAATCCACCGGCGGCGGCGCATAAACGGTGGTATCCGTTGTGCACACCTGTTGCCATAAACTACAGCCCAGCCAGCCGGGGCCTTGGGAACCGAGGAGGACAAGGGAAAATCCCGCCTCTTTGACAAAAGAAGACAGGTGCCGCGTATAATCCCGCAAAATCCCCACGCCCCCAATGACAGGGGTGGGCAAAATGGCGCGGCCATCTGTTTCGTTGTACAGCGAAACATTTCCTGAAATGACGGGAAAAGCTAGGGCGCGACAGGCCTGGCCCATGCCCTGAACACAACCGGCCAGTTGGCCCATGATCTCTGGTTTTTCCGGGTTGCCGAAATTCAGATTGTTGGTGATGGCCAGCGGCTGCGCCCCCACAGCAGAGAGATTGCGATAGGCCTGGGTTACGGCCAGCACTCCCCCCAAAACAGGATCGGCATAGCAATAGCGCGGGGTGCAATCGGTGGTGGCGGCCAGGGCCTTTTTTGTGCCGTGAACGCGGACAATACCGGCATCTCCGCCCGGGGTGGCCAGGGTATCGCCCATGACGGTGGAATCATACTGCTCCCAAATCCATTCTTTGGTTTGGATGTTGGGGTGGCCCAGCAGGGCGTTGGTCATGGAAAGGACCGTGTCGTGGCTCAGCGTTTCCTCACCCCCAGAAAACACGGGGCGGTTAGGGGAGGGCACCCAGGGGCGGTTGTATTCCGGCGCCGTATCCGCCAGACAGGACAGGGGCACGTCAACCTCGATTTTGCCTTTGTGACTAATAACCAAACGCTTGGTATCGGTCAGGGTCCCAATGACAGTGCAATCCAGTTCCCATTTTTTAAAAATCTGCTGGGCCAGGTCAATTTTTTCGGGACGCAGGACCATCAGCATGCGCTCTTGGCTTTCGGACAGCATCATTTCATAGGCACTCATCCCCTCTTCCCGACACGGCACGTTGTCCAGATTTAGGTCTAATCCCACATCGCCTTTGGATGCCATTTCGATGGATGAAGAGGTTAGCCCCGCCGCCCCCATATCCTGAATGGCGATGATGGCGTCTTGTTGCATCAGTTCCAAACATGCCTCTAGCAATTTTTTCTCGGTGAAGGGATCCCCCACCTGGACCGTGGGGCGTTGATCCTCGCCCCCTTCGGAAAACTCAGCCGAGGCCATGGTGGCCCCATGAATCCCATCACGGCCCGTTTTCGCCCCCACATACACCACGGCGTTGCCAAGACCGGCGGCGCGAGCATAGAAAATTTTGTCCTGATTCGCAATGCCGATGGTCATGGCATTGACCAAAATGTTGCCATTATACGCGAAATCAAATTCGCACTCTCCGCCAATGTTGGGTATGCCCATACAGTTGCCGTAGCCGGAAATGCCCGCCACAACCCCCTGAACCAGGGATTTTGTTTTGGGATGATCCATGGACCCAAACCGGAGGGCATTTAAAACCGCCACGGGCCGCGCCCCCATGGTAAAGACATCGCGTAAAATCCCCCCGACGCCGGTGGCGGCGCCTTGATAGGGCTCGATAAAGGACGGGTGGTTGTGGCTTTCGATTTTAAAAATGGCGGCTTGATTATCGCCAATGTCAATGACACCGGCGTTTTCCCCGGGGCCGCAAATCACCCAGGGTGCCTCCGTCGGTAAGGTTTTTAGCCAGATTTTTGAGGATTTATAGCTGCAATGCTCGCTCCACATCACCGAAAAAATACTGATTTCCGTCATGTTGGGGGTGCGCCCGATGAGTGTTACGATTTTATCGTATTCATCATCGGTTAAGCCGTGGGCCAGGGCAATATCGCGGGTCATTCTGTCGCTCTTTATGGGATCAAAGGGGATCCCATCTATACTGCATCAGAGGGTGGGGGGCAACGCCTGATTGCCAAAGCGGTGGGGATTGCGGAAATGCCGTTTTACGAAACCGACGCCGCCGCCCGCGCCCCTGTGAACGTGGATGACTTTTTAAAAGCGAAAAGCGTTTAGGGCCTTAAAGAAATGTTAAACATCGACGGTGTTGGGGATGCCTTTGATCAGTTAAAAGAGGATGTTCGGGACGTCAATACATCCAAGCTCAAAACATTCGGGGCGTTGGTGATGGGGCGGGTTCCCGAACCCTATACCGAAAACGCTGTTTTTCAGGACCATGAGGGGGCCAAAAAATCCTTTGCCCCCCACTATGAACACTTCATCAAACCGGAAATCCAGGAATTTGAACGCCGGCGCATCGCCACGTTGAAAAGTTTGAGCCAGCGGGCCTTTTTTTCTTTGTGCCTGATTGTGGCTGGGGTGGTGATGGGGCTGGTTTTCATCGCCCAAGGATATGGCGCGACGCTGAGTAACGACAATGGAGAAGCGATTTTGAAAATCATTCTTCTGGACTTTGATACAGGATCGATTTTTGAGCCGGCCACCTTTACCCAAGAAATTCAGTTGATTTTGAATGAAATGAATGTGATTTTCAAAATCATTGATGAACTGAAATTGAACGAAAAAACGGGGTTGTAGGCCCGATGATACCAATCCACTTTCAAAAAAAGAACCCCGTCGTCATCCCGGACCAGATACTGTCTTTCGGGTCAAGGGGAAAATGATGTGTGGGTTTGGTATTGGGGGGCTCATTGCCGCCCCCCAAGCCCCCGCTAGGATATTTGGGGAACAATGAGGGAAG
>JBILRW010000033.1:0-15973 GCA_044372405.1 Alphaproteobacteria bacterium | reverse complement strand
CATCAAAAATGCCTTCGCAGGTCAGCCACCCCCCATCCCCGTTTAAAGGGGAGGTAGGGAGTTACAAAGATTAGTATTATAGGATTTACACAAAACATCGATGCCAATCCATAAAAATCAAAGAACTGGATCCCCGCTTTCGCGGGGATGACACGGTTATTAGAGGTGGCTAAGCGAAACCCCCCCTACTGACACGCCAAGCATTCCTCATACTTATTTCCCTCGTCGTTGACGGGGGAGAGCAGCGGCATGGCGGCGTTTTTTTCGGCCTGTGCGATCAGGGATGCCGGCGCTGTGGCCACGTTGGTGGCCACAACATCGGCCCGTTGCATGGATTTGGACCGACAGTAATACAGGCTTTTGACCCCCCGCGCCCACGCCATGTGGTGCAGGCGGTGCAAATCCCGCTTATGCACGTTGGCGGGCAGGAAAATGTTCAGCGACTGCGCCTGACACACAAAGGGGGTCCTGTCCGCCGCCAAATCAATCAACCAACGCTGGTCCAGCTCAAAGGCCGTTTTGAACACGTCTTTTTCATGCTCATCCAGAAAATCCAGATGCTGCACAGACCCCTCGGTGGTGCTGATGCTGGACCAGACCTCGGGGGTGTTGTGGCCCTTGTCCTCCAGCAACTTAACGAGGTGTTTGTTGCGCACAGTAAAGGAGCCACTCAGGGTTTTGTGGGTATAACTGTTGGCCACATAGGGCTCGATCCCGGGGGAACTGCCGCCGCAGATGATGGAAATGGACGCCGTTGGGGCAATGGCCAGCTTGTTGGAAAAGCGCTCTTTGATGCCAAAATCCGCCGCATCGGGGCAGGCACCGCGCTCAAAGGCCAGCTTTTCTGAGGCTATATCCACACCGGCGCGAATGTGCTTCATCATCCGCATATTCCACGATTTGGCCAGGGCCGATTCAAAGGGAATCAGGTTTTGCTGATAAAACGAGTGCAGGCCCATAACACCCAGGCCCACACTGCGTTCCCGCATGGCGGAATACTTGGCCCGCGCCATGGATTCGGGGGCTTTTTTGATGAAATCCTGCAGCACGTTATCCAGAAACCGCATGACGTCTTCTAAAATCATGGGGTGGTCTTCCCATTCTTTGTAGGTCTCGAGATTCAGCGAGGACAAACAACACACGGCGGTGCGCTGCTTGCCGTAGAGATCTTCGCCGGTGGGCAGGGTGATCTCGCTGCAGAGATTCGATGTTTTTACCCGCAGGCCCGCCAGTTTTTGATGCTCTGGTAATGCGCGGTTGACGTGATCGATGTAGACAATATAGGGCTCCCCCGTTTCAATGCGGGCGGTGAGTATGCGAATCCACAGGGCGCGGGCGGAAATGGTGCGAATAATCGCGCCATCTTTGGGACTGGTCAGGGCCCATTCATCGTCCTGATCCACGGCGCGCATGAAGGCATCGGGAATCAGGATCCCGTGGTGCAGATTCAGCGCCTTGCGGTTGGGGTCCCCGCCGGTGGGGCGGCGGAGTTCCATAAATTCCTCAATTTCCGGGTGACTCACGGGCAAATACACGGCGGCGCTGCCCCGGCGGAGGCTGCCCTGGGAAATGGCCAGGGTCAAGGAATCCTGAACCCGAATAAACGGCACGACGCCAGAGGTCTTTCCATTGCCATGCACCGTTTCCCCGATGGACCGCAAATTGCCCCAATAACTGCCGATACCCCCGCCCCGGGCCGCCAGCCAGACGTTTTCATTCCACAGATCAACAATGCCCTCCAGGCTGTCGCTGGCCTCATTCAAAAAACACGAAATGGGCAGGCCCCGCGTGGTGCCGCCGTTACTCAGCACCGGTGTTGCCGGCATAAACCACAGCCGACTGATATAATCATACAATCTCTGGGCATGATCCACATTGTCCGCATAGTAACAGGCCACCCGGGCAAACAGGTCCTGATAGCTCTCTCCGGGCATCAAATACCGATCCTGAAGAACGGCCTTCCCAAAGTCCGTCAACAACGCATCCCGCGTGTGATCAATGCGAACGTGGATTTTTTCCTTTATCGCTACCATGGTGCCCATAACGTTTTTTCCTTTATTTTTTGCCGTGGTTTTTTCCCTGAGAAAACAGTGAAAACTACCATATATAGTATGTCGCTGGCCCCCATCATACTACATCTGGTGTTCTTGCCAACTGTTTTGTGGGGGGTGGGGGGGGGTGACGCCACTTTCTGATTTTCTGTAACGGCAGGCGAAAGTTACGAGATATTCACGCCTTAGCTTGCCCTTAACAAATCACAGAATGTTTTGATGTCCGAGGCAAACACAAGAGTACTTTCCCGTTCAATACGTTTCAAATCGTCATCGCGATAGACGCTGCTTTCATCCACAACCGTAATTTTTTGACCATCCCAATCAGACAATGTCTGAATATCATACCAGCGGGTGAATATTTCATTGGCGCGTTGATGGGCGTAATGTTCGTTCCTACTGGAAAGTGCCATAATCCCTGATTCGGTACGCTTTCCCTTGGTCAGAAAATCCACAACGATGAGATTGCCTGTTCGTGCCAAAATGTGTCCATTCGTTTCGTAGTCGATTTCACACTCTGCCATAATATCTTCAACTTTCTGACTGAAATCCGTGCTTAGGCTAAGTTTTTTTGTAAACATTAAGCTTGTAAATAGCAAACAGGCCTGCGCCAAACGAATAATGCCCTCAATAAGGGAATCCAAGGAAACGTCGCACTCAATGGCTCCCTCCCTGAAAACAACACCATAGCTTTCTTTGATGTGCTCCATTCTTTTGCGATTAGACGGGGATCGGGGATTGATTTGACAATCCATCAAAAACATCAGGCTGCCCGCAAAATCGGTCAGGGTAACTTTTTGAGTATCCAGCGATGGCAAGGGAGGTTGCGGGTTTTGCTTAATGTAAACGTCGATATAAGAGGTTTCGGGATATTGAAATGTGGTTTGAATGCGAATATGCCCGTTTTTAATGGTATCAATGGCCATGATGAGTGAACTGGGCTCAACCCGTCGTTTAATATCGTCTGGTGTAAGGATCATAATTTTTTCCTCCCTGATGTTGCCCCAGGTTCATGGAAAGTTCCTCGGTGATTGCTTTTTTTGTCTATCGCTCCCCACCACGAAGGAATGGTCGAATTGGCCTTAATCATTTTTCCAAGAGATGTCTCAAGATTTTATGGCATAGAACGGCGTAAAACGCATCTAAAAATTGTATTTTATGGAGCAGCGTTCGGATCGAAGACAGAGGACGGGGGTTGTTTCTGCCACCTGTCACCTGTCACCTGTCACCTGTCACCTGTCACCTGTCCCCTGTCCCCTGTCACCTGTCCCCTGTCACCTGCCCCCCTGCCCCCCATAAACACCCAGCGTTGCCTGTTGCATGGCCGAGAGGCTGTAATGATCCACCATGCGCTGGCGGGCGGCCTGGCCCAGGGTATGTTGGGCGGCATCGGGCAGGGTCCAGACGGTTTTCATGGCCTGGGTTAGGGCCGATTCGGCCTCCTCTGGCGGAATCAAAAACCCCGTTTCCCCAGCAATGACCGTTTCGGCGGCGCCGCCGTGGTTTGTGGCAATGACGATTTTGGCCATGGCGGCGGCCTCGATGATGACGCGGCCAAAACTTTCGGGCTTCAGCGCCGGCGAGAGGACATAATCCGCCGCCGCGTACAGGGCGGGCATGGTGGCGGCGGGGACATTGCCGAAAAAGACACGCTCGCCCAGGCCCAAATCCCGTATGCGCTGGCTGAGTTCCTGACGATAGGGGGCATCCGGCGTATCGGCCCCGCAAAAAATCAGGGATCCCGAAACGCCCGAGGCCGCAAAGGCGGAGAGGGCCACATCATGCCCCTTCCACCGCGACAACCGGGCAGGCAGAATCCAAAGCGGTCGAATGGCCCGCTGAATCAGGGCCGCGATGGCGGGAATCTCCAGGGCCTGCCCCGCCCATAACGTCGGATCAAAATAATCCGTATCCACCCCCCGGGGAATCACCACCACGCGATCCGGATGTGTTTTGGGGTGATGCTGCATCAGATAATCCCGGGTAAATTCTGACGGCGCAATGACCACATCCCCCCGGGCCATGACGCTGTTGTAAAAGCGTTTGGCTGCATTTCCCTGACCATAAATCCCGTGATAGGTGGTGATAAAGGGCACGCCGCACCGCCGCGCCGCCGCCAGGGCCGACCAGGCCGGGGCTCGGCTGCGGGCGTGGATCAGATCCACCCCCTGCTGCCGAACCAACGATGCCAGGGCCAGTGCGTTTTTGCCCATGATCCAGGGATTTTTTGTATTCAGCGGCAGGCGAACATGGTTGGCCCCCATGTCTTCCAGCTCCGCCACCAAGGGTCCGCCGCTGCTGGCGACCAGGGCCTGGTGATCCTCCGCCACCAAGGCCGAGGCGATTTCCAGCGTTCCCCGCTCAACCCCCCCCGAAACCAACGATGGAAGGACTTGTAAAATGCGCATAAATTTCCCTTTAGGGGCATCCGCCCCCCTTGGTGATACCAGAGATTCAAACAGGGCTGTACGATTTTTTGATCCCGCCGTCTTAAGGTCCTGGATCGGCACCCCCTTTCACCATGGGGCGAGTTTGAAGGGCGTGGGCTGCGACTGTTATGGCTTGATTGTGGGGGTGGCCCGGGACATGGGGCTGCGCCCCCCTGCCCTGCCCGTTTATCCCCATGACCCCAAAGCCCTAACGGACATGGAACGCGCCGCCGTAAAAGAGCATTTTTTATCCTTCGCCCGCCTCATCCCCCGGGAAGAGACGAGAGACGGCGATATTCTGATTTTTTCGCTCAGCCAAGACCCCGTCCATTTCGCGTTTCGCTTGACGGCAGAGACCTTTTTACACGCCGACCGACATCAGGGGGTGATGGAAACCCGGTACACCCCATCCTGGCAGCGGCGGCATCGGATGACGGCCAGAAAAGGGAGACGTTAGGCATTCCTTGATCAGCGTTCTGATTTTCTTTTGCAATTTGGGGTCCTGATCCGCCAGGGCGCAAAACTGATCCCATGCTTTTTGAGAAAAGACAAGGTTCATGCCTCATCACTCGCCACCCGATGAATCTGACCGGATTCAATCTGACCAAGGCTTTGATACAAAAAATCGGCATTTTTAGGGTTTTGAAGGTTCTGCGTAAGTCCTGTTAAAGTCAGATCAACAACCGCCGCCGCGCCACCTCCGGCGCCATCAGGGGGAGTAGCGCCGGCATATCGGGGCCGGATTCTTGACCGGTCAGGGCGCGACGCAGCGGGAGAAAGAGGGATTTGCCCTTGCGTCCCGTCTGTTCCGCCAGGGTTTTTGTCCAGATTCCCCAGGTGTTGGCATCCCAGGGGGCGGGGGGTAGGGAAGCCGCCGCTGTTTGCAAAAAATCCTTATCCTCCTCAGCCATCAGGGGGGTGATGTCGCCCCGGGACATGGTCCACCAGGGGGAAACATCCGCCAGAAACACCAAATTGGGGCGGACGGCCCGCCAAAAAGCCTCGTCCACGTCAGGACCCATCAGGGAAACCAGGCGGTCTTTGACGGCATCAAACGGGGTTTTGTGCAAAATGCGGGCGTTCAGGTGACGGAGCTCGTCACTGTCAAAACGGGGTGTGGCGCGGCTATAGGCCGTTTCATCGAATCCCGCCACCACCTGATCCAATGTTTCCAGCGGCGTAATGGGCAGCGACGATCCCAAACGGGAAAGCAGCGCGGTGATGGATACGGCCTCAAACCCCTCGTCCCGCAAGCTGGCGATGCTCAGGCTGCCCAGGCGTTTGGAAAGCTCACCCCCCTTGGCATCCACCAGCAGGGGGATATGCCAATAGGTGGGGTGATCATGGCTGAGCGCCTGGCAGAGTTGGATTTGGGACGCCGTATTGACCACGTGATCTTCCCCCCGAATCACATGACTGATCCCAAAATCAATATCATCCACGACTGAGGCCAGGGAATACACCGGCACGCCGTTTCCCCGAAACAGGACGGGGTCCGAGAGATGCTGCCCCTCAAAATGCACCGCCCCGCGCCCCATGTCTTGCCAGGTCACAGGCGCATGATTCAATAAAAACCGCCAGTGGGGGATGCGACCTTCGGCCTCAAAAACGTCTTTTTGCGCCTGAGTTAGGGACAACGCCGCCCGATCATAAAGGGGAGGCTTTCCTTGGCTTAAGAGAATTTTGCGCTTGATGGCCAGCTCTTCCCCCGTTTCATAACAGGGATATAACCGACCCGCCGCCATTAACTGCTGCTGAACATCCGCATACCGATCAAACCGGCGGGATTGATAGGCGGTATCATCAAAGGTGAGGCCCAGCCAGAGAAGATCCTGAATAATCCCGTCCTCAAAAATTTTTTCCGAGCGTTCAATGTCCGTATCATCAAAACGCAGCAGGAAAGACCCCCCGTTTTTTTGGGCAAACAACCAGTTAATCAGGGCAATACGAATATTACCCACGTGCAAACGACCGGTGGGGCTGGGGGCAAAGCGGGTTTTGATCATAAAGACGGCTTACGATCCCGTCTTTTTCGCATTAATTACGCCCGTGCCGCTGTTATCCACAATGACGCGGGAACGGCCATTGTTCTGCACAATCACAAAAACGCGCTGGCCGACTTGTAACGTGGACTCTGGTCCCTGCACGATGGTTAAGACCCTCTCGTTATCACGGCGGCTTTCTTTGTTGCGTTTGGTGGTGCGGCCCCTGTAATCCTCAACGGTTTCGCTGGTGCTGTAGGCACTGTTGTTGTCCCAGATTTTGATAACATATTCAATGCCGGGCTGTTTGGACATTTCGCCCTGAATGACCGCGCCCAGCGCCGCCACAACCAGGGCCCCGCCCACGGTGGCCGCCACCTGACCCGATCCGTTTCCGATTTGGTTACCGGCCAGACCCCCAACGATTCCCCCCACAACCAGACCTGTGGTGTTGCCCAGGGTTTCATCGGCGCCGCCCACCGTCACAGGGCGCGAGCTGAGGACAACCCCCTGAAACGTATCTGAAACCTGACCCGCATCCCGTTCAGAATAAACATTGGGGTCCAGATTGCGGGCACAGGCCGAGACAATCAGCAGAATTGAGAAGACAGAAACAGCCTTTACAAAGCGGGAAACCATCGGATAAGGTCCTTTGCGAATAAAACAAACATTGTCTTTTTTAGCACAGGGGCTGCGGATTATGCCACAAAAAAAAGCGTGGGTTTTGTTGGGATTGCTCATACTTTCCGCGTGCGCTCATCAGCCGCCCCCGAGGAAAAATCCATATGGCTTAAGCGGTATGGTGGATGAAAAGCCAGAGGAATACGGTGTTGTCATCACCCGCGTGGATTCGCCGTTTAAGGATGCCGCCACCCTTCGCTTTACGCCCTATGACCCCATGACGGGGCAACCCAAACCTGTGGACATAGGGTCAAAAGAGACTGACCCTGCCGCTGAAACCGACGATTCCCCCGATGATGGCACCACCGCGGCCATGCTTTCTGATGAAGAGGGAGCCTCGGTCACAGAGGTCAACCCCTACGGCGGCGTGATCCACGAACACTTTGCCCTGGTGCCGGTGGATCAGCCCTATCAAGTGTTTGCGTTAAAACCTGGGTATTACGTGATTGACCACATTTATTTAGGCAAAGAATGGCAAGCCAAAGGCGGCCTGCACAAGGTCAGTCTGAAACCCATGTATGGAGGTTTTGAGGTCAAACCTGGGGAGCTGCTTTATCTGGGCGATATTAACCTGACCACCGATCGCGAGGGGTATAAAAATTCCAATATCATTGCCCAGCAAACCAGTCCGCTGGGGGTTTTGCTGGGTACCATTGTTTATATGTCCGTTCCCACCTTTACCAATGATGATGTGGCCCTGGGTATTGTGGATAAAACCGGTGAGGCCAAGGCATACATGAAACAAACCTTTCCCAAGCTGAATCGGGATATGGTCCATCGCCCTATGGAATTGGGGTACTATGCGGGTCAGAATCATGGGGAATAGGGGCTAAATTTACCCCAGGGCCGTTAATTTCTATAAAAAACCTATGTTTTTCGTCATTCCGGACCAGCGAACGCAGTGAGCGCCCCGACGGGATCCCCCCCATATGCCAAAACGCGAAGCGTTTTATTCTTTGTTTTTTAAAGAATATAAAGGCAAAAGACTGTGCCTTTTGACAGTTGCGCTGGATACCGGATCTGCGTTCGCGTTGCTCACTTTATATCATATCTTCTTGTCAGGCATGACGGAGTCTATTGGCCTTTTTTTGAAAGTGAATTGGTATAACACATTATTTTCCAGGGCCTGCTGCCCCCCCACTGTCGTCACCTGTCACCTGTCACCTGTCACCTGTCACCTGACAACCCGCAAACTCCCAAACAGGCCATGGGTTTCGTCTTTGGGGCCGGCGGCAAAATAGAGGGCGTTTTTATCGCCCAGGCTTTCGCCGTTGCCAAAGAGGAGGCCCCAGACCTTATCAATCACCACGGGTTTTCCGTTTGGATCCCGTAAGTAATCCTTAAAGGTCCGGGTTTTGGGATCAAAGGCCGCGATGGTGCCGTCATTGGCATCCCCGAAATTGGCCACCAGCAGATGACCGGACAGGGCGCCGAATCCTTCTTTCGGTGCGAACACAACCCCCCAGGGGGCGCTGAGTTTTTCGCCGTCATTCCAGACCGCCACCAACTTGCCGTCTTCCGTAAATTCGGCCAGACGGCCCAGGCCGGGTTTGCTCGTGTCTTCTTCACCGACAAAAAGCTCGCCTTTGCGGCAGGTGCCCTCGGCGATTTCTTCATCAGGGCAGACTTGGGTTTTGGCATAGGCCACAAACAAACGATAGTCCCCCGCAGGCGTGGTCAGGCCCTGAATGTTAAAGGGCGCGTATTCGCCGGGATCGACTTTACCGTTTTTGTTGTCATCAAAGGGATTATCAAAAATCACATTGACGGGTTTAAAGGCTGCATCAAAGGTATAGATTTTTGGGTTTTTTCCAAAATCAGCGGCATACAGACGATTTTCAGCCTTATTGATGGCCAGGCCAAAAAACTGGGCGCCTTCCTCGGAAAGGTCAATCACCGTTTTGGCCTCAGACGGCCAATCAAAGGTCCCATCGGGTTTTTTACGCTCGGTCCAGGCGGAGATAATGCCGCCGTCAGAGGCAAAAAGGAATTTGGCCGGCGCGGTGATGGGATCGGCCCCTTTGACGGACTGGGTGATAACAAAGCTGTCTTTGCTGCCGTTAAAAACGACGCCCGTGGCAAAGCTTTCTTTTCCCCCCACTGGCAAGGTGACGTGGGTCAGATCATCCAGATGCAGCGTCCGTAATTTTGGATCGGGGGAGGCCTGAACATCGCCCACATATTCAAAACTTTGATCGGCCCCTGTCACCCAAAAATGACCCCCGGCCCCTGCGGGACGAATGGCAATGCCCCAGGCATTGATCAGTTTGGGGTCCACAGCATCAGCCCCCCATTCGGGATGACTGGCCACCAGATTTTTTTGAATATACGCATTACCCTGGCTCTCCGCCACGGCGGAAACCGAAAGAGACACAAAAAAGAGCAGAGTCCAAAACGAGACTGATTTCATGAGGGAGACCTGTTTTATATGTTGAGATTGATTCTCAATATCATCACTTTTTGGGTGGGGCAAGAGGATTTTTTGAGGATTTTTTGAGGATTTTTTGAGCGGGGGTTTTTCAAAAAATCTGTCGTCTTTGTTTTGTGTCGGGGTATAGTGCTCAGGACTTACGCATACCCCTCGTCATCTCGAGCGCAGCGAAGCAATCCAGAAATGTCGTCAGCCGAAAGACTGGATTGCCACGCCTCCTGCGGAGGCTCGCAATGACGTTGTGCGTAAGTTCTGGCGTTGTCTGTACCCCTATAAACAACAAGGAACCTCGTTTTATGCACCCCCAAACGCAGCCTTCTCCCCTGACCGTTTCGCAACAACAGAGCGTCACATCGGCCTGGTTCCAGCAGCTGCGGGATCAGATTTGCGCCAGTTATGAAGCCCTGGAAGACGCGGGCAATGAAACCTTTGGCCCCCCCGGACGTTTTGCCCGCATTCCCTGGGACCGTCCCGGCGGTGGTGGCGGGGTTATGGCGGTGATGAAGGGGGGTCGCGTGTTTGAAAAGGTGGGGGTGAACATTTCCACGGTGCATGGGACCTTTAGCCCCGAATTTCGCGCCAACATCCCGGGGGCGGAGGCAACGGGGGATTTTTGGGCGTCGGGCATTTCCTTGGTGGCGCATCCAAGATCGCCCCATGTTCCGGCAGCCCATTTTAATACGCGGTTTTTGGTGACATCAAAAACCTGGTTTGGGGGCGGGGGCGATATGACGCCGGTGTTTCCCAAAGCGTATGAAACCCAAGCGTTTCATAAGGCCCTTGAAGAGGCCTGCAACCGCCACGATCCCGCCTATTATCCCAAATTCAAAGAGTGGTGTGACCGGTATTTTTACCTGCCCCACCGCGGCGAAATGCGGGGCGTGGGGGGCATTTTTTATGATAATGTGAACACGGGCCATTTTGAGGCCGATTTTGCCTTTACCCAGGATGTGGGCCGGGCGTTTGCCGATGTTTACCCCAAAATTGTCCGCGCCGCCATGGCGTTACCGTGGAGTGATGCGGACCGCCAGGCGCAGTTGCTGAAACGTGGTCGTTACGTGGAATTTAATTTGCTGTATGATCGGGGCACCTTGTTTGGCCTGAAAACCGATGGGAATGTTGAGGCGATTTTGATGTCCCTGCCGCCATTGACAGCGTGGTGAGGATGATGCGATCCACAGCCTTGGCCGTGCTGATTTTTGCAGGGGTTCCGGCAGCGATTGTTTTTTTGAAAATGCCCCTTGTGGGCTTCATCGCCCTGTGGGGATTGACTCTGTACTGGGTATCACGCCATCCGGTGCGCCTGAGTTGGCCGAAATGGCAGAACACCCGTGTCATCCTGGCCCGGGCAGCGGCGGGGGCGGTGTTTCTCACCCTGGGGTTATGGGCGCTTGAGCCTGAGCGTCTTCTGGCCTTTCCCCTGGCCATGCCCTGGCGTTATGCGTTGGTTATGCTCATTTATCCGATTCTTTCCGTTTTTCCCCAGGAAATCGTGTTCCGCCCTGTGTTTTGGCACCTGTTTCCGGGTCTATCCAGGTGGTCCCGCATCCTGTGGAATGCCTTGGCCTTTGCGGCGGCCCATAGCATTTTTCTGAATCCGGCGGCGGTGGTTTTGTCTTTTATCGGGGGGGTATTCCTGGCGCACACCTATGAACGCCATCGCCATTTTGGGCTGGTTTTTCTGGAGCACACGCTTTACGGCTGGCTGGTTTTTACCATCGGCTGGGGCGTTTATTTTTATCACGGGACGGTGGGGGGGTGATTTTTTTTGCGTCAACGCCCTAGCCAACACCAACAAAATGCTCTGGCCTTTGGCCTCTCTTCATCGGTGGTGAGGGGGGAGTTAACGGAACGCCCCCCCCGTCATCATGGCGACCTGCTGGTATTGGTTTACTGCTGCATTGAAGTCTGCGTACATGTCGGCGTTGCTCATAGCTTCATCCAAATCCTTCTGGTTTCCGTTCTTGGCAAAGGATTCTTTGATGTAAGTCGTCACTTGTTCGGCCATGGTTTCGTATTTACGATTGATGTCTTTGTCAATATTATTATCATTGACGTTATCTAATCTGTTTTCTATTTCTCCTTTGACGGCACCAAGAAGATTCGCGGCACCTTGCACGGCTCGAGGATCATTAAAATCAAAAGTTCCCTCTTGCATGGCATATATAAGCTCAAAAACTTTGTCATTATTATCACTGCCATTTTTTGAAAGCAGCTGATCCAATTCATAAGAAACCATATAAAGTTTTTTTGATTCAAGGGATCCTTGACCATAAATCTCAGAGGATGATATTTTTAAATACTGGTTCAACGTATCTAAATCCTGCTGTTGTTCGGGAGTTAGAGAAAGTTTTTTCATTGAATCAATCTCCAAACTTAAAACCGCCGCATTGATCCCGTCGTCATTACCTCCATTTTTTTCGATAAGATCCATTCTGGCTTTAAAATAACCGTCGATAACCAAAGGATCAGACGCATCACCAGAACGATTCAATTTGTAGCCATCAAGTTTTTCAGCCAACTGACGCATGGTTTCGGGGATTCGGTTTTCCGATGTTTTCCCTTCGGGCAAACTCTTCACGGGTTCGGTGGAGGGTTCCAAAGCCTGCGCCGTGTTGGGTTGGCCTTCCAGAGATGGGGCAGCAGTGCCATCCGATTCAATGGATGGGGTTTTGTCATTCCCTTTAAATAGGTTTTGCAAAAACTGACGGGCCCCGTTCATGGCCTTAGCGGATTCATTGATAGCAGCAATCAAACCACCATTGGTTATGGCGGCGGCGACTTGGGCTTTGTCTTTCCAGGATCCCTGTCCTTCTTGAATTTGCTGGGTTAGTGTTTGCACATAGGCAGTGTTTTCTTCGCGTCTTTGGGTGGAATGATTCAGTCTTTCTTCTGTGGACAGGCTGATGATCGTCTGCGCGGCATGAATCCCGATAACCGCAACTGGCGTTGCGGCCTCTGCGACACGCAGGACGTTTCCTGCGTTATCCAGATTAAAAAATTTACCGGCATCTTTTTCTTGAAACGCCTCAATGGCACTTTTGCCCAATTTCACAGCGGCAAAAGCTGTGGAGGCAAAAGCAACGGCCTGCAAAGCCCCTGTATTGTTCAGGGCTTCCATGGCACCGCTGATGTGTTCCATGGCCTGTCCCCAGGCATCGGGCTGAAGGGTATCAAGAGACGCGATCATTTCTTGGGGGTTTTTGTCTTTCAAGAGTTCGAAGTATTCTTTCTCTGAAAGGTTCATGCCCCCTTCATTAAGGGTTTCTAAAACTTGGGTGTGGGCCTCGCTAGTTTGATTAGCGATGGTGGTCATTTTCTCCTTAGCCAAGTTCATCATTTGTTCCGGATTTAACCCTGAAGTCTCGATACCACTATGATTCAACCACTTTTCAGCATACTCTGGATCAAGAGTTTTGGCTTTATCGGCTAAGGCCTGACCGCCGTTTCCCAGGGCCTCAAGATTGTTTTGCAGCACGGCCTGGGCGGCTTCTTTGGCGGCATTGGCTTGATCAACAACGTCCCCTAACCAGCTTGACAGGGCCATGGCTGCCCCAACAAAGGCAAAAGCAGGCAAGGGGGATCCCTTTTGGGGCTGAGAGTCCATCGCAGGGCTTAAAGCAGGACGTTCAGTTTCATTCTTACCGGTTAAGGCTTGTTCAGAGGCTTGGGGTTGGCCCTCAAGAATTTTTCTGGAAAGGGAAATGTCATAGTCAGAACGCTGCTGGGGGTCTTTTAGAGCCTGATAAGCCTTTTCTATGGCCTCAAACCGTTCGCGCCTGGCTTCAGCGGATGCTTGTCTTGCGTTTTCAGCCTCTTCGTCATTTCGATCGTCCAAGTTGGCATCGGGATGCCATAACTTGACCAAACGGCGATGGGCTGCTTTGATCTCATCTAAAGAGGCATCAGGGTCAACACCAAGCGTTTGGTAGTGCGTCGACATAAATATAATTATATTTAATTTAAAGCATTATTTTAACAATAAAGCATCATTCTTTTTTTTGCAAGTTTTTTTTGCGTCATGTCAGGCCAAAAACCGCATTGAACTTACCCTGGCATCCGTGATAAACTGAGAATGCCTCACAATACATTTTTGATCCCACAATGTATCTGACTTTGCCTGCGGATTTGGAAAATCAAATTCAGCACTCTATTGCGTCAGGATTTTTTCCTAGCTCCGATACCATGATCGAGCAAGCCCTGCGTGGGTTCATTCATGATTATGGTCAGGGCCTCCTCATGCAACAACGGGCGGGGCAGGCTGCCGACCATCCAGAGACGCTCATTGATGGGGAAAAAGCTCTCGAAGATTTGCGCCACACGTATCGTTTGGGCGATTGATGTATTATTTTGTTTTTACTTGTAAAGTTTCTAAAAAATCTTCCTCCCCTTTGTTAAGGGGAGGCCGTGACTTACGTCAAAGATGGTTTATGATAGCACCTTTATGACCCACGGAACATTTTTTCCATGACCCACCCCCTAACCCCCGCCCTATCCACCAAAAAACGTGTGATCGTCACTGCGCTGGATACCGTCAGTGCGGACCGGATGGAGGCGCTGTTTAAGCACCAATACCCCCAACCCGTCTTTCGGCATGAAACCTGGGCGGAGGCCGCGAATCAAAACGGACGCATTATCAACCTGGTGGTGGGGCCGCTGCGGGGGGGCTTTGAAACCGATGATTTTATTGTGGTGACGGAAGAAGACCTGTTCGGCGAAAAGGTCCGCGCTGCCCCCAAACGCAAAACAGCAGAGGCCGTGCTGCTGGACACCAGCCTGATGGAAATCGGCGATATCTTGGTCCATGAAGACCACGGCATCGGCAAATTTGAGGGGCTGGAAACCGTCACGGTGGAGGGCACCCGCCACGATTGCGTGGTGGTATCCTATCACGGCGGCGATAAACTGTATGTTCCCGCCGAAAACAGTAATGTGCTCTCCCGCTATGGTGACGCCGATACGGTGGTCAGTTTGGACCGCTTGGGCGCAGCAAACTGGCAAAACCGCAAAGCCCGCTTAAAAAAACGCCTGCGGGATATGGCGGAGGAACTCTTAAAAATCGCCGCCGCGCGGGCGCTGAATGCCGCCCCAGCCTTAACCCCCGATGCGGATTTGTACGCGATGTTTGCGGCGCGGTTTCCCTACGCCGAAACCGACGATCAATTAAACGCCACGGCGGAAATTTTAGAGGACCTGGCCAAGGGCCGCGCCATGGACCGACTGCTGTGCGGCGATGTGGGCTTTGGCAAAACCGAGGTCGCCATGCGGGCGGCCTTCGTGGCGGCCAGTTCGGGGCTGCAAGTGGCCGTCATCGTCCCCACTACGCTTTTGGCCCGGCAGCACGCAAAAACCTTTGCGGAGCGTTTCGCGGAATTGCCCCTGACATTGGGGCATTTGTCGCGTTTCGTTTCCCCCCGCGATGCCGCCGCCACCAAAGAGGGCCTAAAGGACGGCACGGTGGATATTGTCGTGGGCACCCACGCGCTGCTGGGCAGCAGTATCGGCTTTAAAAATTTGGGCTTGGTCATTGTTGATGAAGAACACTGTTTTGGCGTCAAACAAAAAGAACGTTTAAAAGCCTTTAAAACCAACGTGCACTATCTGGCGCTGAGTGCCACGCCCATTCCCCGGACGTTGCAGCTGGCGTTATCGGGCACGTTTGATTTGTCCCTGATTGCCACGCCGCCCGTGGATCGCTTGGCCATTAAGACCTTTGTTCTGCACCAGGACGATGTGACCCTCAGGGAGGCTTTGCTGCGCGAGCTGTCCCGCGAGGGCCAAATCTTCTATGTCTGTCCCCGTATTGAGGACCTGGCGGAACAGGCCGAGTATGTGCGCGCTCTGGTACCAAACGCCCGGCTGGCCGTGGCCCACGGGCAAATGCCGGCGGCGGATTTGGATCAAATCATGCAGGATTTTACGGATTACAAATACGATATCTTGCTTTCCACCCACATCATCGAATCCGGCATTGATATCCCCCGGGCCAACACGCTGATTATTCACCGCGCCCATTTGTTCGGGCTGGCGCAACTGTACCAGCTGAGGGGCAGGGTCGGGCGGTCGGGGCGGCAGGGGTATGCCTATTTCACGCTGCCTGCGGGCATGAAAATGGCCAGCACCACCCAAAAACGGCTAGAGGTCATGCAGACGCTGGATCATCTCGGCGCGGGCTTTACCCTGGCCAGTCACGACATGGACCTGCGCGGCGCCGGCAATATCCTGGGCGAAGAACAATCCGGCCACATCCGCGAAGTCGGGGCGGAGCTGTATCAACACATGCTGCGCGAGGCCATCGAGTCCGCCAAACGGGGCGATGTCAGCCCCACCGAAGACACCTGGACCCCCACGTTAAACCTGGGTGTATCCGTTCTGCTGCCGCCGGATTATGTGAAGGAC
>JBILRW010000061.1:0-5125 GCA_044372405.1 Alphaproteobacteria bacterium | reverse complement strand
CGGCACCTTGGGCGTGAGGACGTAATCTGGTCCACAGTCTTTCAAAGACTTAGCGCACTTACGGTCTCTCACGCCCGCTTCTAAAAAATAGCGACTCTTTTAAAAGCTGAAAAGAAGATATAAGCGAACGTAGCAAGCGCCCCGACAGGATCCAGCATATATGCCAAAACGCGAAGCGTTTTATTCTTTGTTTTTTAAAGAATATAAAGGCAAAAGGCTGTGCCTTTTGACAGTTGCGCTGGATACCGGATCTGCGTTCGCTGTGCGAGCTTGTCCGGGATGACAATCAGAAATTAACGGCTCTGGTGTGTTTTCCCCACCCCTTGCCCGCCCCTTTTCGTTTCTGTATGGTGTGTTTTTCGATGAAACAGGGAAGTTAAGGGTATGGATCAGAAACAAACGCTGGTGATTGTGGATTATGGGTCTCAGGTCACGGCCCTGATTGCGCGGCGGCTGCGGTTGTCCCAGGTTTTTTGTGAAATCGTGCCGGCCCATACACCGCTGAAAACCATTCTCGCAAAAAAACCCTTGGGGATTATTTTATCCGGCGGACCGGCGTCGGTTCATGATGCGGACAGCTTTCTGCCCGAAGCCGCCCTGTTCACCGCCGGCATCCCCGTTCTGGGGATTTGTTACGGGATGCAGGCCTTAGTGCATCTGCTGGGTGGACGGGTGGAAAGTTCCCAAAAACGGGAATTTGGCCACGCGGATTGCTTTGTCACCGCCCCCACGCGCTGGCTGGCGGAGATTTGGCAGCCCGAAACGCCCCACACGGTTTGGATGAGCCACAGTGATCATATCGCCACACTCCCCCCTGGCTTTGTCACCGTGGCCCGCACCGGCAGCATTCCCCACGCCGCCATTGCCGATGAAGCCCGCAATTTCTACGGTGTTCAGTTCCATCCAGAGGTCATTCATACCCCCACGGGCTCGGCCCTGCTGGAATCCTTTGCTCGCCGCATTTGTGGGATAACGCAGCATTGGACAATGCGGGGCTATTTAGACGACATGACCCCGAAAATTCGGGAAACCGTCGGGGATCACAATGTTTTATGCGCCCTTTCGGGGGGGGTGGATTCCTCCGTCACCGCGCTGCTGCTGCACCGGATTTTGGGGGATCAGCTGCGGTGTGTGTTTGTGGACAATGGCCTTCTGCGCCTGAACGAAGCCAAACAGGTGCTGCAAACCTATCGCGATACCCATCATTTGCCCCTTGAGGACGTGGATGCCTCAGACATTTTTCTCTCTCGGCTAGAGGGGATCGTGGATCCCGAAGAAAAACGCAAAATCATTGGCAAAACCTTTATCGACGTTTTTGATCAGCATATTCGCAGCACAGGGAAGACCTTTACGTTCTTAGCGCAGGGCACTCTGTATCCCGATGTGATTGAGTCCACATCCCCCCACGGCGGGCCCAGCGCCACCATTAAATCCCATCATAACGTGGGGGGCTTGCCAGAAAAAATGAATTTGACGCTGCTGGAACCCCTGCGGATGCTCTTTAAGGACGAAGTCCGCCTGTTGGGCGCGGAACTGGGCCTGGATCCCAGTATTTTGAACCGTCATCCCTTCCCGGGTCCCGGCCTTGCCGTGCGGATTCCCGATGCCATTACGCCGGAAAAGCTGAAAATCCTCCGCGAAGCCGATGCCATTTACATCAACGCCCTGCACGAAGCGGGGCTGTATCACGAGATCTGGCAGGCATTTTGTGTTCTCTTGCCCGTGCAAACCGTGGGCGTTATGGGCGATGCGCGCAGTTTCGAATCGGTCATTGCCCTGCGGGCCGTGACGTCGCTGGACGGGATGACGGCGGAAAGCTACCCGTTTTCCCATGCCTTTTTGTCCCAAACAGCGAATAAAATCATCAACGCCGTGCGCGGGGTGAATCGGGTGGTGTATGATGTGACGTCCAAACCCCCGGCGACTATTGAGTGGGCGTAACATATACCCCTCGCAAACGAAGAGTACCGTTTTAGGTTGATGTGAGGGGCGAGTTAAGGACGCGGAAGTTATCCGAGAGTCGGTCGATCCAGTGTTTGGCGTTTTCGGGGAAGGTTTTGTCGAAGAATTCGTTGATTTTTTCGGTAAAGTCTTTGTAAGTGCGGTGGTATTGATTGTTTGTGGTGTGTTCGTGCATGATTTTCCATGCGGGCTCGATGACACTGAGATTGGGGGAATAAGACGGAAGATAGTGCAATGTTATTCTTGGATTTTTCTCCACAAAATCCCACACGGCTTGGCAGTAGTTGTACCGTCCTTTGTCCAGAATGATGTGCAAAATCCCCGTGGGTATGGTCACCAGCAAAAACGCCAGGAAATCAATGACCGAATCAGCATTCAACGTCAAATAATCCTTACGATTCAGCGTCATAGATTCCAAATTTAACGCCCCCAATAGGTTCATCCGTTTCTGGCTGGCGTTGGTGGGGATCTCGACCCGACGGCCTTTGCGGATCCAACCGCGCACAAAACGCACGGCGTGACTGGGGTGCACGCCATCCATAAACAGAATATGATCCCCCTCGGGCAAGGTCGATTTCAGTTTTTCGTATTCTTTTACAAAGACTTCCTGCGCCGCTGCATCCGCTTTGGCGGGCACCCCGCACGGCTGATGAAACGTAAAGCCCTGACGCTTCAGCCAATCCGTCATCCCCCGAACGCTGTAAATAATCCCATACGTTTCAAAGACATACGCACAAATATCCTTGATTTTGGCATACAGCGTATCGTCCAAATGCTGCGTCAACTCGGCTGTCTGTTCGCGGTTCAATTTGGGCGAAGACCCCCCGTTTTCCGGCTTCAATTTCTCAGATTCCTGATAATCCAGCAAATGCTGGCGCACCGTTTGTTCGTCAATAAACAATAATTTAGCAATCTGTTGGGCCGTTAAACCGTCATTTGACCATAATACGGCCTTGATCCGGTCCCGAACACGACCATCCCGCTCCGTCCTGTGCCGTTTGATCAGGACGCTGCGCTCTGTTAAATCCAGAATCTTCTTTTTGTTCGTCATCCCTCACTTCTAACACAGATAAATCAATGACGCTACTCTTCAGTCGATAGGGGTATACTATGCGGCACCCATGCGGCACCAGATTATTTTTAAGAAATCAGAAAATCGTATAACTATTTGAAAGCCTTGGTTGCGGGGGCCAGATTTGAACTGACGACCTTCAGGTTATGAGCCTGACGAGCTACCGGGCTGCTCCACCCCGCGTCAAAAAAGTGACAGAGATCGTATGTAGGATACTGCTGAACGTTTGTCAATGGAATAAGTTAGACGGGGATGGTTGTCAATTTGAAAGATCCACAGCCTGATTTTTTCCGTTTTCGCCTTGACGCTTGACGAGAGACACAAGACGGGCTTTTCTGTTGCCTGTCTTTTGTTACTGGGTGCCTTATGTTATCCTCAGTTGTCCGTCCTAACGTCCCGCTGGGCAGTCGCAGCTGGTTTGGCACTGGTGGCCCGGCGGAGATTTTGTTTGAACCCAAAACCCAGGACGATTTGGTTTTGTTTCTCAAAGACCTTTCCCCGGACATCCCCGTTACGGTTTTAGGCGGCATGTCCAATGTTTTGATTCGGGATGGGGGCGTTCGCGGCGTTGTGATCCGGTTGGGGGCGGGTTTTTCGGAACTATCCCGCATCGATGAAACCACCGTTGCCGTGGGGGCGGCGTGCCGCGATATGAAAGTGGCGGATCAGAGTGTTTCCTGGGGGTTATCGGGGTTTGAGTTTCTTTGCGGGATTCCGGGCTGGCTGGGCGGGGCTGTGGCCATGAATGCCGGGGCGGCCGGGTCATGTTTGGCGGATATTTTTGTTTCAGCCACCGCGGTAGACCGGCAGGGAAGGATTTATCATTTAGAGGCAGCGGATCTCACCTTTGGGTACCGCACCAGCGCCCTGCCAGAGGGGATGATTGTGACGGAGGTTCTTTTGCGGGGGGTTCCCTGCGACCCCCAAGCCATTGAATCCACCATCACTCAGCACCGCCAAAAACGCAAAGAGGATCAGCCGGTGAATACCCGAACGGGCGGCAGTACCTTTAAAAATCCCCCGGGTCACAGTGCCTGGTCCCTGATTGACGCGGCGGGTTTGCGGGGGTATCGTTTGGGGGGGGCCCAAATTTCCCCCAAGCATACGAATTTTTTAATCAATCTGGGGCAGGCTACGTCTTCAGACCTTGAGGCCCTGGGCAACCACGCCCGAAAGACCGTACAGACCCAAACCGGCATTGAGCTTTCCTGGGAAATTAAGCGATTAGGAGACCCGTTATGACGACACTACCCCCCATTACCATCCTGTACGGCGGCTGGTCGGGAGAGCGTCCTGTTTCCCAAAACGGCGGCCGGTGCGTGGCAGAGGCCCTGACGCGTCTGGGGCTGCCCCATCGCCTGCTGGATGTGACGCGGGATTTGATGCAATGGATTCCGGAATTGCTGGCCTGGCCAGATACCTTGGTTTTCAATGCGCTTCATGGTCCGGGGGGGGAAGACGGCACGATCCAGGGGATTTTGGATACGCTGGGGGTGCGTTATACCCATTCCGGACGGCTGGCCTCTGCCCTGGCCATGCACAAAATTCAAAGTAAGTTGATTGCCGAGGATATTGGACTTTACACCGCCCCCTGTTGGCGGATTGATGAGCGAACGCCCGATGATTTTTGGGATACGCTCCCCTATCCCCTGGTTTTAAAGCCTGTGGATGAGGGATCCAGCCTGGGGGTTTTTATTGTGGGCGATGCAAGCCAGGCCCGGTCGTGCGTGCCGCAGCTTCCCCCGTCCTTTATGGCGGAGGGGTATGTTCCCGGGCGTGAACTCACCGTGGGCATTGTGGAGGGACGACCCCTGACCATTATTGAAATTGACGCCGGTCCGGGCTTTTACGATTACAAAGCCAAATATGATCCCAACCATCATGCCGATTTTATCATTCCGGCGCCCCTGGATAAGGCCCTAACCCAAACCCTGCAGGATCAATCCGTCGCTCTGTATCACGCCATGGGCTGTGAGGGGGTTGCCCGCGTGGATTGGCGGTATGATCCAGCGGCCAGCACAGGCCCCGCTTTTTTAGAAATCAATACCCAACCTGGCATGACGCCGCTGTCCCTGGTCCCCGCAGCGGCGG
>JBILRW010000032.1:0-16600 GCA_044372405.1 Alphaproteobacteria bacterium | reverse complement strand
CCTCAAAAAAAGGGCTATGGATTTGTGGATAAAAACCTGCCCCGCCTCCTGCATCTAAAAAAACAAAAAGAGGACATTTCTAATTTGCTAAAAGAGGACATTTCTAATTTGCTTTGACAAAATCCCCCCCCACCCCCACCAAATCCACCATCACCTGTTTTAATTCAGCAATACCCTCCGCCGTTAAGCAAGACGTGACGGCGATGGGTAAATGGGTTTTTAGGCTGATTCTGGCCCTGATCCCTCTGGGGTGTAAGGTTCGGTGGGGGTGGGGGCAGGGAAATCAACGATCTTTTCCAAAATCTTTTCCAAAATTAAAAAATGCTCTGGCCTCTGTCGTATAATCCTGTTTCCCAAAGTAATCCTGTTTCCCAAAGTCAGCGGTTTTTTTAGCGTCTTGGCATTTTTGGGCCCATTCCACGACCGCAGAAAAATCAGCTTTTGTAAGAGGTACGCTCTGAAGAGTGTTGTACTCTGGACCCTCACCCGTAATTTTTGTAATATTCAAAAGAGTGAGTTCCGGGTTAGCCGTACTTTCTGTATTCGCAATAAGAATTCTAAGATCTCCGACAGATTCGTTTTCTTTTTTTTGAATCAGAACGCTATAAGTTCCCTTATAGTCCTCTCCATACCGTTGCCCAAAATCCGTTAGAGTGACTGAATAATTACCATCAGGAAAAGTCGTTTCCACGGCTGAGTGTATGGCTGAAGGGCATGCAGAATCTGTCTGGGCAACTTGATTATTATAGGGAACATCTAGGGTAAACATGATAAAAAACCTCCATAGGTAATGTTGTTTAAAATTATAAACAGAAAAAATAAAAAGTCAATTAAAATTCGCCACAAAAACGATTTTTTTTAAAAAGCCTCTTCTTCCTTTTGTTCCCCCACAAAATCCACCATCACCTGTTTTAATTCAGCAATCCCGTCGGCGGTTAAACAAGACGTCACCGCGATGGGCAGATTTGTGTTGAGGGAGGCCACCACCAGGGCCAGGCTTTCCTCATCCACCAGGTCTTTTTTGTTTAAAACCAGCAAAGACGCCTTTTCGGCCATATCCGGATTGTATGTTTCAATTTCATGACGCAGCATCTGAAACGCCCCCGCCGGATCGGGATCATCCAGGCCGATGACGTAAATCAGCAGGCTACAGCGCTCCCCATGTTTTAAAAAGCGATCGCCGAGGCCCAGGCCCTCGTGCGCGCCCTCAATCAAACCCGGAATGTCCGCCACGACCAAGGTGCGATCAAAAACCTGCAACACCCCCAAATGGGGCCGAAGGGTGGTAAAGGGATAATCGGCAACCTTGGGCCGCGCCCGGGATAATGCGCTGAGCAAGGTGGATTTCCCGGCGTTGGGCTTGCCGATTAATCCCACATCCGCGATGGTTTTTAATTGCAGCCAAATGCCCATTTCCTGGCCCGCTTCCCCCGGTTGCGTGATGCGCGGGGCGCGGTTGGTGGATGTTTTAAAATGCGCATTCCCCATGCCGCCGCGCCCGCCGGGCAATAAGACCATGTCTTCCCCATCGCGGCAGAAATCCGCCAGAACGGTGGTTTTGTCTTCGGATAAAATCTGTGTTCCCAGGGGCACGGTCAAAACGATATCCGCGCCCTTGCCCCCGTGACGGTTTTTGCCCATGCCGGGGCGGCCGGGCTTGGCCCGAAAGTGCTGTTGATACCGAAAATCAATCAGGGTGTTCAGATTCGCCCGACACACAACGCGCACATCACCGCCGCGTCCGCCGTTGCCCCCATCGGGGCCGCCAAATTCAATAAATTTTTCGCGGCGAAAGCTCAGACAACCCGATCCCCCGTGGCCGCTTTCCACATACACTTTTGCTTCATCCAAAAATTTCATCGTGCGTCCCTGGGCCTGTTATTCCGTTGTTATTGCGCCGGAGACTTTCTGTTTTTTAATCAGCTTCCGCAAAATCATCGTGCGTTTCAGGGATGATAGATGATCCAGAAACAAAATACCATCCAAATGATCCATCTCATGCTGCAAACATGTCGCCAGCAACCCGGTGGCATGCAAAGTCTGCGGCGCGCCGGTTTTGTCCTGATAAGTAATTTTCACCGCTGCCGGCCGAATCACATCACTGTAATGGGTGGGCACCGACAGACAGCCCTCGTTATAACTGGACATTTCCTCTGACAGCCAGGTGATCACGGGGTTGATGATGATCCAGGGGTGGCCCTTTTCTTCCCACCCCACGTCCATCACCAGCATGCGTTTGTCAATGCCCACCTGAGTCGCAGCCAGGCCAATGCCCTTGGCCTCAACCATGGTTTCCAGCATATCATCCAACATTTGCGCCAAAGCCGCATCAAAAACGGTAACGGGCAGGGCCTTTTTCTTCAAAAAAGGATCCGGCGCGGTGAGAATCGGTAAAAGAGTCATAACAACGACATTTTATCATAAATCATGGGGGAGGGGAAGCGCGCGATTATCTTAAAAACCTTCCCCTTAAAAACCTTCCCCTTGCCGCCCATGCAAAAATCCTGTATGAGAGAGTCCATCACGCGCACAAAGGTTTTTCTGGTGCCCATTAGGTAACATTTTCGGGTAACACTTTGTGCCAGGTTTAACTGGAAAAAAAGGAACTTTATTATTATGTCACGTCCCCATCTGAATTTACGTCAATTGATTAATGCCGGTGTGCACTTTGGTCACACCACGCGTCGCTGGAATCCCAAAATGGCCCCGTTTATTTTTGGGGTGCGCGGCGGTGTTCATATTCTGGATTTGGAACAGACCGTTCCGCTGCTGGAGCAGGCCATGGTTGCCGTTGAATCCACAGCCGCCAAGGGCGGGCGCATTCTGTTCGTTGGCACCAAAAAACAGGCCACTGAAATCGTGTCTGAGGCGGCCAAAAAATGCGGCCAGTATTTCATCAACCACCGCTGGTTGGGCGGCACGTTGACAAACTGGAAAACCGTATCCAATTCTATTCAGTCCCTGACCCAAATGGAAAAATACATCCAGGACCACGGCACGACCTTAACCAAAAAAGAACGCCTAGATCTGGACCGCAAACGGGAAAAGCTGGAACGCGTTTTGGGCGGAATCCGCCAGATGAGCGCAGCCCCTGACTTAATTATCGTTCTGGACGTCAACCGCGAGCGCATTGCCGTTCAAGAGGCCAATAAACTGGGCATTCCCATCGTGGGTATTTTGGATACCAACGCGGATCCCACAGGTATTACCTATCCCGTGCCTGGCAATGATGATGCGCGAAAGGCCCTGAGTTTGTACTGTGACGCCTTTGCCGCCGCTGTTTTATCGGGCCTGCGGGTGGATGTGACGGATTACCGTTCTGGCGGAGCCGAAGAAGAAACCACCACTGACACCGCCGCTGCTTAAGCATTGATTTGAAAAGGGAGATTTTCTATGGCAACAATTACCGCCGAAATGGTTCGTGACCTGCGTGAAAAAAGTGGCGCCGGAATGATGGATTGTAAAAAGGCTCTGTCCGAAACCGGCGGGGATTTTGAAGAAGCCCAGCAATGGCTGCGGAAAAAAGGTTTGGCTGCTGCGGCGAAAAAATCATCCCGCGCCGCTGCCGATGGCTTGGTGGCTGTGGCTGTGGATGGTCCCCGGGGCGTGGTGCTGGAGGTCAATGCGGAAACGGACTTTGTGGCCCGCAATGAATCCTTTCAGGGCTTTGTCAAAACCTTGGCCCAGTTGGCTCTGACCCAGAACATAGCCCATATCGACAGCCTGAAAACCCAGTCTTATCCGGGGACGGGGCGCACGGTGGAGGAAGAACTCACCCACCTGATTGCCACCATTGGGGAGCAAATGACCCTGCGTCGTCTAACCCACCTGTCCGTTCCTGCGGGCGCCGTTGTGTCCTATGTTCACAACGAACTGGCTCCGAATTTGGGGAAAATCGGTGTTTTGGTGGCCCTTTCCTCCTCCGCCAAAGCCGATGCACTGAAGGATCTGGGACGTAAATTGGCCATGCACGTGGCCGCGGCGTTTCCCCAGTCCTTGGCCGTTTCGGATTTGGACCCTGTCGCCATTCAAAAAGAACGGGATGTCTTTTCTGATCAAGCCCGCGCCAGTGGCAAGCCCGAGGCCATTATCGAAAAAATGATCGAAGGCCGCCTGAAAAAATTCTATCAAGAGGTTGTTTTGCTAGAGCAAACCTTTGTCATGGACAACGAAACCCGTATTGCTGATGTCGTTGAAAACGTGGCCAAAGCCGAAGGCACCCCCATCGCCCTGACCGGATATGCCCGTTATCAGCTGGGTGAAGGCATTGAGATCGAGAAAAAAGATTTCGCTGAAGAGGTGCGGCAGGCGGTGGGTTAGGCTCTGGCCCCCCACCCACCTCACTTCTTTTCTTGCCCCCTTGCCCATCCATGCTATAGTGGGCGCACAATAAAAATGTTATCGGTTATGATTTCAGAGTACGTGCCCATCCTGATTTTTTTGTGCATCGCTGTGGGTTTGGCCACCGTGATGATTGTGGCCTCGTGGATTGTGGGCCGTCATCGGCCGGACAATCAAAAGGTTTCCCAGTATGAGTGTGGGTTTGAGCCCTTTGAAAGTGCCCGCCTGACCTTTGATGTCCGCTTTTATCTGGTGGCGATTCTGTTTATTATTTTTGATCTGGAGGTCGCGTTTCTGTTCCCCTGGTCCATTGTGTTAACGGATTTGGGGTGGCCGGGATTTGCCTCTATGATGATTTTTCTGGGGATTCTAACCGTTGGTTTTGTTTATGAATGGAAAAAAGGAGCTCTGGAATGGGAATAACCCCCCTGCAACCCGCAGAGACCCCCGAGACCTTGGATTACGACACCCTGATTCGCAAGGCGGCGGATGAGGTCAACACCCACGGTTATGTCCTAACTTCGGTGGATAAGCTGGTGCGTTGGGCGCGGTCGGGGTCGTTGTGGCCCATGACCTTTGGTCTGGCGTGCTGCGCGGTGGAAATGATGCACACGGCGGCGTCCCGTTATGATTTGGACCGGTTTGGAACGGTGTTTCGGCCATCCCCCCGCCAGTCTGATGTGATGATTGTTGCGGGAACCCTGACCAACAAAATGGCCCCGGCCCTGCGCAAAGTTTATGACCAAATGCCCGAGCCCCGATGGGTGATTTCCATGGGATCCTGCGCCAACGGCGGCGGGTATTACCATTATTCCTATTCCGTGGTGCGGGGCTGTGACCGTATTGTTCCTGTGGATATTTACGTCCCCGGATGCCCCCCGACGGCAGAGGCTCTGCTGTACGGCATTATGCAACTGCAAAAGAAAATCAACCGTACGTCAGTGTTTGTGCGGTAGGGGGATATTTGCTCCCTCTCCCTCTCCCTCTCCCTCTCACACCAAAACCTTGCCTTTTTCATTAAGGAGATTTTTTAGGAGCGTTTTCAGCAATCAACTCACTAATTTCTTTTTTTATCACTCCGTCTCTTGTCAAAACCAGGACTTACGCACAACGTCATTGCGAGCCTCCGCAGGAGGCGTGGCAATCCAGAATTTTCGGTGGCGGCATTTCTGGATTGCTTCGCTACGCTCGCAATGACGAAGGCTCTACGTAAGTCCTGAAAACCTCTGATCTTACAATTTGATCGACCAATTCATGCTGTTTCATATTGCTGGACAAAGACCATTTTGCAGCACCCTGAATCAAAACATCCCGTGATCCCAAAGCATCCATAACTTTTTTAACATAGAGAGGATCTCCGGAATCCATAAAAGCAGGCCACATTATCCAGCATCTCTGGACTTACAATCTCAGCCTCAGCCAGTTTTGGTGTCCTCCGATTACCCCAGCACCGCCCGCAGCAAATCATTGACCACGGCGGGATTGGCTTTACCGCCCGTTTCTTTCATGACCTGGCCGACGAAATAGCCAAAGAGTTTATCCTTGCCAGAACGATATTGTTCCAACTGGGTGGGACTGGCGGCGATGACGCGCTGGATAATAGCTTGTAATTCACTGGTATCGCTGATCTGGGACAGGCCCTGTTCGGCGACAATGATTGAGGGGGAAACGCCGCGCTCGACCATGGTCACCAACACATCCTTGGCCATGCGGCCCGACAGCTGACCGCCCTCAATCATGGCCAGCAACTCGGCCAGGGCGGCGGGGGACAGGGCCGTATCCGCCAACGTCTGCCCCGATTTATTCAACAGCGCAAACACATCGCCCAGCAGCCAATTCGCCGCCAATTTGGGGGCGTTGTGGTGGGTTAAGACCTCTTCATAATAACGGGCAATGTCGTGATCCGACGTAATCAGTCCGGCTTCATAGGGGGTGAGGCCATAACTGTTCATCAGACGGGTTTTCTTGGCATCGGGCAGCTCGGGCATTGCTGCCCGCAAACGATCCACCAAAGCCGGATCCAGGCGAATGGGGAGCAAATCAGGGTCCGGAAAATAACGATAATCGTGGGCGTCTTCTTTGCTGCGCATGGTGCGAGTGGTGCCGGTGCTGGCATCAAACAGGCGCGTTTCTTGATCAATGCTGCCGCCGGATTCCAGGATGTCCACCTGGCGCTGGGCTTCATAAACAATGGCCTGCATGACAAAGCGCACGGAATTGACGTTTTTAATCTCACAGCGGGTGCCCAGCGGGGCGCCGGCTTTTCGGACGGAGACATTCACGTCGCAGCGCATGGATCCTTCCTCCATATTCCCATCACAGGTGCCGATGGTGCGCACGATGGCGCGGAGTTTTTTTAAAAACGCGCCGCCTTCTTCGGGGCTGCGCATATCGGGGCGGGAGACGATTTCCATCAAGGCCACACCCGCGCGGTTCAAATCCACATAACTGTAACGGGGGTCCATGTCGTGGATGCTTTTCCCAGCGTCCTGTTCCAGGTGGATGCGTTCAATCCCCACCGTTTTTGTGACGCCCTCGGCCAGGTCCAGGGTGATGACCCCTTCCCCCACAATGGGATGATAAAACTGCGAAATTTGATAGCCCGTGGGCAAATCGGGGTAAAAATAATTTTTTCGATCAAACTGGGATTCCAGATTGATTTGCGCATTCAGGGCCAGGCCCGTTTTAATGGCCTGCTCAACACAAAAGCCATTTAAAACCGGCAGCATGCCGGGCATCCCCGCATCCAAAAACGCCACATGGGTGTTGGGATCCCCCCCAAAGGCCGCAGACGCCCCCGAAAATAGCTTGGATTCAGAAATCACCTGGGCGTGGACCTCCATCCCAATGACAACCTCATAAGGACCTAAGCGAGAGGCAACGGTGTAGGTCATGCAATACCCAAGACATTTTTTTTAAGAGTTTGGGGCGAACGATGGGTCTCGAACCCACGACCTCAAGGACCACAACCTAGCGCTCTAACCAACTGAGCTACGCCCGCCATAAAACAGTCACACTTACAGGATATCCTCATACACCGAGAAAGGTGCGCTTGACAATCAAAATGTGAGGGCATACCCCAAGACACTTTATACTAATCGTCATGCGAGCGCAGCGAAGCAATCCAGAAACGCTAAAACTCCCAGAAACCCTGGATTTCTTCGTCGCTTTGCTCCTCGCAATTGTGCGTAAGTCCTATTAAAACCATATGAAAACTCTATGTTTTTACCCAAACACGGCTCTGGTTTTTAAATGGCTTCCTGGTTAAAGTGATTCCAGTGATCAAAATTCAGGGGGTTTCTTTATGATACTGGATGTGGCTATGGTGGTTCTGGTCGGTGCATTTTTTGGGATTGCGTACGCCTCTATGAAATTGTGCCAAAAAATCTGAGGGGGGCCTTTATGCTGGAATATCTCATCGGCGGATTGAGTGGACTGATCGCACTGGGCTATCTTGTCTACGCCCTTCTTTATCCCGAAGAATTTTAAAAGAGAGCGTTACTCATGCAGGACATTAACTGGGTATACGTGGTTGTTTATACAGGACTCTTAACGCTGTTGGCCCCTGTTTTGGGAAGGTACATGCAGCGGGTTTTTCAGGGACAGGGCCTGTTGGCCGGCCTTGAAAATCGGTTTTACGGCCTGGCGGGCATTCAGCCACAGGCGGAGCACACCTGGTGGCAATACACGTTAAACATGTTGGCCTTTAATGCGCTGGGGCTCTTTGTGCTGTATGGGATTTTGCGATTTCAGGGGGGCTTACCCTTAAACCCCCAAGGATTTTCAGGTTTAGAGCCCACCCTGGCCTTGAACACAGCCATCAGCTTTGTCACCAACACCAACTGGCAAGCCTATAGCGGCGAGGCCGCCTTAAGTTACTTCAGCCAGATGGTGGGATTGGGGATACAAAATTTTGTGTCTGCCGCCACGGGTATTGCGCTCTTGATCGCCATGATTCGGGGGATTACGCGACGCCAGATCCGTACCCTTGGCAATTACTGGGTGGATATGGTGCGTGGCACGCTTTACATCCTGTTACCCTTATCGGTGATCCTCAGTGTTGTGCTGGTTGCACAGGGTGTACCGCAAAATTTTGATGCCTACACAACGGCCAAAACCCTGGAAGGATCCGAGCAGATCATTCCCCAGGGACCCGCAGCGTCCCAAATTGCCATTAAACAACTGGGCACAAACGGTGGTGGGTTCTTTGGGGTAAACTCGGCGCATCCCCTGGAAAATCCAACCCCGATAAGCAATTTTCTGCAACTCTTCAGCATCCTGCTGATTCCCGCCGCGCTGTGTTTTACCTATGGGGGAATGGTGGGGGATAGGCGCCAGGGATGGACCCTGTATATTGTTATGCTGGCGTTGTGGCTGGCGGGAACCCTTGTTTCGCTGTGCGCTGAGGGGGGCAACATGGAGGGCAAAGAAACCCGCTTTGGGGTCACAGAAAGCGTTGTCTGGGCCACGGCGACGACTGTTGCCTCCAATGGATCGGTCAATGCCATGCACGATAGTTTGATGCCGCTTTCTGGCCTTGTCACTATGTTTAACATGCAGCTGGGGGAGGTCATCTTTGGCGGCGTTGGCAGTGGACTTTATGGAATGCTGTCCTTTGCCGTTCTCACGGTCTTTCTTGCGGGCCTGATGGTGGGGCGTACGCCTGAATTTTTGGGCAAAAAAATTGAAGCCCGGGAAATTAAATTGGTGGTCCTGACCATGTTAATTATGCCCGTGGGTGTGTTGATGGGGGGGGGGATTGTTCTGCTCAGTGGTCATGCTCAGTCTTCCCTTCAAGAGGCCGCCCCCCATGGGTTATCGGAACTTTTGTACGCCTATACCTCAGCCACGGCCAATAACGGCTCGGCCTTTGGTGGGTTCACGGGAAACACCTCCTTTCATAACATTGCCCTTGGTTTGTGTATGTTCATGGGACGGTATCTGTATGTCATCCCGCTGATGGCTTTGGCGGGCAGTTTGGCGGCCAAAAAAGTGACACCGCCGACATCGGGAACCTTTCCCACCCATGGGGTGCTGTTTGGGGTCCTGCTGACGGGTGTCATTATTATTGTGGGGGGGTTGACGTTCTTCCCGGTCCTGGTTTTGGGCCCCTTGGCCGAACACTTTGGGTCTATTGGCCACGTCTCTTATTAACAGTAAGCGAGGATTCATCCCATGAATACGCATGTTAAGGCAACGAACGAAAACTTGCTGGGGGAAGCCCTGAAAAACAGTGTGCGCAAGCTGAAACCAGGTCTGCTGATCAAAAATCCCGTGATTTTTTTGGTTGAGGTCTCGGCGGTTCTTTGCACCGTTTCAGCCCTGTTGCACGGCAGTGCGCTGTATTGGCAACTGGCCGTTTGGTTGTGGCTGACGGTTTTGTTTGCCAATTTTGCCGAAAGCCTGGCCGAGGGACGGGGCAAAGCCCAGACGGATTCGCTACGTTCGGCCCGCAGTGATACGGCGGCGAAACTGCTGACGGATATCAAAACCCGAGCGTACGAACAAACAACAGCGGCCCGCCTGCAAACCGGGGATCTGGTTTTGGTGGAGGCCGGTGATTTGATTCCCGGGGATGGTGAAATTACCCTTGGCATTGCCACCGTGGATGAATCCGCCATTACAGGGGAATCCGCGCCGGTGATACGGGAAAGTGGGGGCGATCGTTCCGCCGTTACGGGGGGGACCCGGGTTGTTTCAGACTGGATTATTGTCCGCATCACGGCCCGTCAGGGGGAATCGTTTCTGGATCGCATGATTGCCATGGTGGAAGGGGCAAAACGCCAAAAAACCCCCAATGAAGTGGCCCTGCATATCCTGCTGGTGGGCATGAGCATTATTTTTCTCATCGTTGTCCTAACCCTGGTGCCCTGGGCGGCGTTAAGCAAAACCGACATTCCCATGCCCTATTTGGTTGCGCTCCTCATTACCCTCCTTCCCACCACCATCGGGGGTCTTTTGTCCGCCATTGGCATTGCGGGGATGGAGCGACTGTTAAAATGCAACGTGGTTGCCAAATCAGGCCGGGCCGTAGAGGCCGCAGGGGATGTGGATGTGATGCTGCTGGATAAAACCGGTACCATTACCTTTGGCAACCGCATGGCACACAACTTTGTTCCTGTGGGGGGCGTCACGGAAAAAGAACTGGCCGAGGCCGCGTATCTCTCCTCCCTGGCCGATGACACGCCCGAGGGAAAATCCATTATTACCCTGGCCCGTCAGAAATTCAATTTCACAGCAACACCAGAAAATTCGCGCTTTCTGGAATTTTCCGCCCGCACCCGCATGAGTGGGGTGGATATTGACGGACGCTCTATTCGCAAAGGGGCCTCCGATGCGGTCATGGCATGGGCAGGGGGCGGCAGCAAAGAATTACAGGGGATCATCGATACCATTGCCAAAAGTGGTGGTACCCCCCTGGTTGTCGGGGAAAACGCTCGTCTGCTGGGCGTTGTCCATTTAAAAGACATCATCAAGCCTGGCCTGAAACAACGGTTTTCCGATTTGCGGGCCATGGGAATTCGCACGGTGATGATCACAGGGGATAACCCCCTGACCGCCGCGGCCATTGCCGCCGAAGCCGGCGTGGATGACTTTTTGGCCGAAGCCACGCCAGAAAAAAAACTGGAATTCATCCGCAAAGAACAAGAAGGCGGAAAGCTCGTGGCCATGTGCGGCGATGGCTCCAACGATGCCCCGGCCCTGGCCCAGGCCGATGTTGGTATCGCCATGAACACAGGAACCCAGGCCGCCCGTGAAGCCAGCAACATGATTGATCTGGATTCCAACCCCACCAAATTGATCGAGGTGGTGATGGTGGGCAAACAGTTACTCATGAGCCGCGGCGCCCTCACCACCTTTTCCATTGCCAACGATGTGGCCAAGTATTTTGCCATTATTCCCGCTCTGTTTATTGGCACCTATTCGCAGCTGTCGGCGATGAATGTGATGGGCTTAGGATCGGCGGAAAGTGCCATTTTATCTGCGATTATTTTTAATGCCCTGATCGTTTTGGCCTTGGTCCCCCTGGCCTTAAAAGGGGTCAAATACACCCCCATGAGTGCAAAAGCGCTGCTGACACGAAATTTGTTTATTTACGGCCTGGGTGGTTTGATTGCCCCGTTTGTGGGGATCAAAGTGATTGATATGCTCGTTAATGCCCTTGGTTTGGTATAAGGATACACCCATGAAAACCCTTGAACTCCGTCCCTTATTCGTCGTTTTTATCACCCTTGGGTTGATCACAGGGGTTGTTTATCCCCTGGCCATCACGGGAATTGGGCAATCCCTCTTCCCCTATGCCGCCCAGGGAAGTTTGGTGAAAGACAAAACCGGCGCCGTGCAGGGCAGTACACTCTTGGCGCAGAAATTTATGGATCCCCGCTATTTCCAGCCACGCCCCTCGGCCGGTGACTTTGCCACCGTTTCCAGTGGTGCCAGCAACCTTAGTCCCGTCAGCCAAGCCTTAAGCGACGCCAAACAGGCACGAGCCCTAGCATGGACACAGCGCGGCGGCAGCACGCCGGTGCCAGAGGCACTGCTCACCACCTCTGGCAGTGGCCTGGACCCCCATTTGCCGCCGGAAGCGCTCTATTATCAAGCCCCCCTGGTGGCCAAGGCCCGCGGCATCGATGTTGCCAAAGTGAACGCTCTGATTGCGGCGCAAACAAAACAACCGACGTTGGGTTTTATGGGGCAGCCGCGGGTGAATGTGTTGCTGATCAATCAAGCGCTGGATAATGCTAAATAATCAGCGGGTTGCATAATGCAAACGCCCTCTATCACTTTATCCCGAAGGTGCCCAAAATCCCGTTTATCCCCGGTCAGGAGATGGGTTGCCCTCATGGCAATGGCCGCAGACAAAATGGGAACATCTTTAGCCGCCAGCGAGATTCCCGGCGGTAATCCTAAGCCGTTGTTTTCACCAACCTCCAGCGAACAGAGCAAGGTTTGCAAAGCTGGCATTTGTTCAGGGCGCAGTCGCGTTATGTTGCGCGTGGCTTCTTCAAGGGCATAAGGGGAGGATAACAACACCACATCCCGCTTTTCCCACAACAGCCTTAAACGTGAATCCGGTTTACACCCCGCTGAAAACAAAACATTGGCATCAAGAAACAGACGGTGCATGGGGGGGATTTTTTTTAAAATGGTCTATGGAATCAGGGTCAATGCCCATGCTTTTTACCTCTGTTTGTGCCGCATCATACTCTTTTTCATCAGCGGCATTGGAAAGCAAAAATTCGGCAACCCGCTCTGGCGTGTACAGTTCTGTGGGCAACACCATGGCAGGACGCAGCAAAATCCCAAACTCGTTTTCTTCGGCAACCACCATAGAGCCATCTTTCAGCCCAAACCGCTTGCGCAAAGAAGCCGGCAAGACAAAAACGCCCTTTTTACCGATTTTCATTGTTTCCGAGATCATAATGTTCTTACATGCTTGAAAGTTGGATTTTCTGACTATACACTCAAAACATTAACATTGCAAACGCCATGAATAACGACACCACGCAAAAACCTTGAAAATTGTGGGGGATTGGCGTATAGTCATTTCAAATGACCCTTTATGAGGTTTTTATGTCCCCTCCTACCCAACAAGTTTCTGTCAGTCATTTCAAGGCGCATTGCCTGGAGATGCTGAATGATGTGCATGCCGGCAAGTATGAACTGCTGCTGACCAAGCGCAACAAACCCTATGCCAAAGTGACGACAGAATCAGATCTTCAAACAAGGGAAGAGCGTTTAAAGGCAAACAATTATTATTGTGGTATGTTCGAAGGTAAAATCATTATTCATGGTGACCTATTGGAACCAATGGAAGATGATTGGGAAGCGAACAAAGATTAATGTTGATTGATACCCATTTTGTCCTCTGGTATTTTACCAATGATGGGCGATTGACAAAGGCGGAAATTGCTCTGATTGGAAGGGCGTTGCTGGATAGTGCCGTTTATGTTTCTGTTATTTCTTTCTGGGAAATCGCTATGCTGGTTCGCAAACAGAAGATTGCCCTCGCCATGCCGTTGCGCGAACTTTTTGACAGTATTAATGCGACAGAGGAAATTCACTGTCTACCTCTGAGTGCTGAAATTTCAATAGAAGGCAACAGTCTTCCCGGCACCTTCCACCCTGATCCTGCCGATCGTATCCTTGTGGCAACCGCGCGCCTGCATCGTATTCCCCTTCTGACCCGGGATACACAAATTCTGAACTATGGTTCCGCAAACCATGTCATGCTGGCAAACACCCATGCAGAATGAACAACTCCGCCCCACCCCTGAATCCTTATTAGAAGCCACTCAGCGCGCCAAACGTGGTCGGCTTCGGCTATTCCTGGGGGCTTCCCCGGGTGTGGGCAAAACCTATGCCATGCTAAAAGCGGCCCATGATCGCCAGGCCGAGGGTGTTGATGTTGTCATCGGTATGCTGGAAACCCATGGTCGTAAAGAAACGGAGGCCCTGGTCGCCGGTCTGCCAATCATTCCCCGCCAGTCCCTGATCTATAAAGATCGCCCCTTTGAAGAAATGGATTTGGATGCGATTTTACAGCGCCGCGCCGCCCTGGTTCTGGTGGATGAACTGGCCCACACCAATATTGAGGGCAGCCGTCACCCCAAGCGTTATCAGGATGTCTTAGAAATTCTGGACAGCGGTATTGATGTTTATTCCACCCTGAATATCCAGCATCTGGAAAGCCTGAACGATACCATTCGCGACATTACGGGCGTTGAGGTGCGGGAAACCATTCCCGATGCGGCGTTGAAGGTTGTGGATGAAATCGCCCTAATCGATATTCCCCCTGCCGAGCTGAAAAAACGACTTTCGGAAGGAAAAGTCTATGTGCCGGATCAGGCGGCGCGGGCGGTGAATCGGTTTTTCAGCGATGGTAATCTGACCGCGCTTCGGGAATTGGCGTTTCGTTTTGCGGCCCGGGCTGTGGATGCGGAAATGCTTTCTTATCTGCAAGTTCACGGGATTGATGCCCCAACGCCGTCGTTTGACCGGATTATGGGGCTGATTAGTGGCAGCGAGGGAACCGAACAACTGGTGCGATTATGCGCCCAGATGGCGGAGTTACGTCACGCGCGTTGGTTGGTGGTTCATGTTGAAACACCCGATAACAAACAGGCGCAGCGGGAACAACGCTTAAGCCAGGCCTTCCAGCTGGCGGAATCTTTGGGCGGGGAAACGCTGACCGTTTACGGCACCAACATTGCCCTGGAAATTTTGCGGCTGGCACGGGCCCGTAATATCACCCGAATCGTGGTGGGGCGTTCTCGTCGTCCGCTGTGGTATCGTCGTTTGATTCAGCCGTCGGTGGCAACGCGCCTTCTTACCGGCGGCGGACAATCCGAGGTTCTGGTGGCACCGCTACAAACCCGCCAAAATGCCCCCTCTGTTGATGTTTCTCACCAGCAACAAAAGGCCTTTCCGCTTCTCTGGTCCTTCATCGCCTTGGGGCTTACCAGCATGGCCGTTGGCCTGGGTTTTGTTTTCAAAGACATCTTGCCGCTGCACAACCTATCCTTTTTGTTCATCGCCGTAGCCGCGCTCTCCGCGTATTTTGGCGGGTTATGGCCGGCTATGCTTTCGACAATAACGGCGGTTCTGGCCTATAATTTTTTCTTTACCGAACCGCTGTATAGCCTGAGCGTCGATAATCGCAACGATGTTGTGACCATTGCGGTTTTTCTGGTTGTCAGCCTCCTGGCCAGCAACATTGCCCTCCGGCTGAAACGCCAGGTTCAGGCGGTGCAGGCCTATGCCCAGCGCACGGAAAATCTGTATGCCCTCAGCCGAAAACTCGCCGCGGCCATGGATGCCAACGATGTGGCCGTTTCGGTGGTGGAGCAGGTTCATGTCTCCTTGACTATTCAAACCGCTCTTTTCCTTCCTGAAAATGAAACGCTCAATCCCGTACCGACAGAATCCCTGCCACAAAACAGTTTGCTGGGGACTGTGGATGTGGGGGCGGCAGAATGGGCCTTTGCTAAGGGCGAGGTCGCCGGGCATGGATCCGCCACGTTGCCTGCCTCTGCGTGGCTGTTTCTGCCCTTTAAAACCAAAGAAGGGCGCGTGATTGGTCTTCTTGGTGTTGTTCCCAAAAGTCAAGCCACCGGTATTTTTGATGTGGATGAACGGCGTTTCTTGGATGCCGTCTGTCATCATGCGGCCCTTGCCCTGGAGCGCATTGACCTGACCGCCCATGTCGCGGAAACCAAAGTGTATACCGAAAGCGAACGGTTACGCGCGGCCTTGCTCTCCTCAGTCAGCCACGATTTCCGCACACCCTTGGCCAGCATTACGGGTTCAGCGTTCCGTTTGCTGGAATACGATGAACACTTACCCAAAGAGGAACGCATCAATCTGACCCAGACAATCCTGGAAGAATCCGGACGCCTGAATCGGTTCATTGAAAACCTGCTCAGCATGACCAAAATGGGTACAGGGTCCCTGAAACCCAACTTTGATTGGATTGATATCCAGGACCTGGTCAATGCCACGATTAAGCGTTTTGAATTACAACTGAAAAAACGAACACTTTCTGTGAACGTTCCCCCCAACCTTTCGTTGCTTTATGGGGATTTTGTTTTGCTGGAGCAGGTATTCGTCAATGTTTTGGGTAATGCCATTGAATATTCACCAAAAAACGGAAAAATCTATTTTGCTGTTTTTGAAAAGGACGCTGAATTTATTTTCGACATTCAAGACACAGGACCCGGCCTTTCTCCTGAAATTGCGGAGCACGCCTTTGACATGTTCACCCGTTTTCAAACAGGGGACCGTCAAGACGGCGGCATGGGCCTGGGATTATCAATTTGCCGGGGTATCATCGAGGCCCACAGTGGCATCATTGAGCTGTTAAGCAACGATAAATGGCCGGGTCTTCGGGTTAAAATAACGCTGCCTCTTAACTCTGGGGGTAAGAGGAAAGTTTTAAATTCATGATAGACACCTGGCAAATGAAGAGTACCGTTTTAGGTGATCCAGAAGGATTATAAACAATTTCAGGGTCATTCAATGAAAGCGGCAAGACGCTAGATTTTGTGGGTATCTTGATGGCTCTGAAAATTATATCTCCAGCGCCTCTGAAAACTGGGATTTCAACGGGTTTCATTGAATGACCCTGAAACAATTTGACTTTTTGGGTAACTCCCATAGGCAACCAGCGTTCTTGGGGCAATGTTTAGCCCAAAAACATCGTCAAAAAGCTGGGCCAGCCGGTCCTCTGGGATCATCTGCCCGTGCTGCAAATACACCG
>JBILRW010000031.1:0-16622 GCA_044372405.1 Alphaproteobacteria bacterium | reverse complement strand
TCGTCATGCTGCGCGTAGTCGCAGCATCCAGGTGGATTCCGCGACTGCGCGCGGAATGACAAGTGATTTGATTTTTAATGATTTTAAAAATCTTCATGGTCTGAAAGAAGTCTTTGGGAAATTCCGTGGGGTGGTAAAAAAGCCGAACACAAGGGCCTTGCCAAAAAAATCTAATATTGTTAAGATTTTTCTTATAGTTTTTGATTATAGTGAACCTATCTTTAGGGGATGTATTCTGTTATGCCGTATTTACTTTTTTCCTTGTTTGTGTTTTTGATCCTTTCGCCTTTGGCGTTATCGTCGGCTAGGGCGGCGGAGGATCCCTCGCTGGATACCCTTTTTGGCTTCACCAATCAGCCCCCGAAGGCGGGTGAGCCGTCTGAAAAAGAGCAACCCCCTGCAGCAGCCCCTGCCGCCCAGAATCCCGCCGCTGTTCCCGCCCCTGTTCCTGCCGCTGAATCCAAACCAGAGCCGCTGTTTGGCATTCCCCCTGAGCAGCCCAAAGCCAAAGCCCCCGAGGCCCCCCAAACGACCCAGGCCCCGGCCCCGCTTTTTTTACCTGAGCCTAAAAAACCAGAGACCCAAAAACCAGAACCTAGGAAACCCGAAATGCCTGTGGTCAAAGGATCGGAGCCCCCTCTGTTTCCTGATTTTCCTCGAGAACCCAAAAAAGCCCCCCCTCAAAACGTAGACATTCAAAAACCAGAGCCGTTAAAAGCGGAACCTGTGGCGATGCCGAAACATCTGCCTCAGCCTGTGACGGCCCCTGTGGCACCGAAGGAACCCATCCCTCTTTTCGCGGCCCCTGCGCCTAAGATGGATGAGCCCAAACCCGCCAAAGCGGCCACCCAACCTGCCAGTAAACCTGCCAGTAAACCTGTCCGTGTGCTGCCCAGCCAAGCGATACCGCCCCAAAGTGACACCCCCGTGGAAACGGCAAGGAATCCTTCCCCCGCGCGCATTGTGGTGCCCACACCCCCACCTGCACCTGCGGTTAAGACGGAATCTCAAGAGCCCATCATTACCGATATTACCCCTGTGAAGACGCAAAAAGCGGTTGTGGCCCCTCCTAGACAGTCCGTTTCCACGCCCAAGGCTGCTGCCCCCACAGCCACGGTGACACCGAAAGCCAAAACCAAAACAGCGTCCAAGAAACCCTACGCGGCCAAACCCCTGATGTCTGAGGCGGAACGTCGTAAAAAAACCCGCCAGATGCTGAAAAAAAATTACGATACTCTCAGCATGACACTGCGGATTGACTTTCCGGCCTTTAGCAGCGCCCTGCCCCGTCAGGCCAGACTGGATTTGCAGGATCGTGTGTCGCATTTGAAGCCTGAAGAAATCGTGGCGCTTTACGGATCAGCCTCTATGGGGCCCAAGGGAACCCCGGCCGCTGCCCGTGCTGTGGCGCAATCCCGCATGGATCGTATTGTTTCTTTCCTGGGTACCTTGGGCGTCACAGCAGACCGTATTATCACCATTGATCGATCCTTTACGCGGGAAGATGCTGTGGATATGGCCTTTGTCGTGGTGAAAACGAAGCGGGATCAGCCGTCCAAGTAAGGATGACGCATGCCACCCCTAACCCATTATGATGTTTTGGGGGTGGCTGCCATGGCCTCAGCTGAGGAAATCAAACAAGCCTATCGAGCCCTGGCCCGCCAACATCATCCCGATGCGCCGGAGGGATCCACCCAGCGTTTTCAGTCCCTGGGGGAGGCATATTCCATCCTCAGCCACCCCGAAAAACGGCGAGCTTATGATGCAACGCTGACACCCGCGCCCAAATCAAAACCGTCCCCCCGTCAATCCCCACAGCCCAAGCCCAAAGCGCCCCCCAAAGACGAACGTTCCCTGTGGTCCAGCCTGATGAAAAAAAAGGCGGCCGCTCCCCCCCCCAAGCCACAAGAACGGCATTTGGATTTACCGGTTTCTGAGGCCCAGTGCCGCGAAGGGGCCAAAGTTACCGTGGCCTGGAAAGAGGGACGCGGTCTGAAGGTTTCTTTGCCCAAGGGATCCCAAAACGGGGATTTGTTAAAAATGGCCACATCCGAAGGGCCGCTGATCGCCCGGGTGGTGGTCATGCCCGATGAAACGGTTAAGGTTCAGGGGGCGGATGTTCATGTGACGCTCCCCCTATCCTTGGGGGAGGCCATTATTGGCACCCGCATGGACGTTTCCACGTTTCAGGGGGCGGTATCCCTGAAAATCCCGCCCCACACCAGTTCCCACCGTGTGTTTCGGTTAAAGGGCAAGGGACTCCGTCAATCCGATGGCACCCTGGGGGATCATTTCATCACCATACAAATCGTTCTGCCCCCCACGCTGGATCCGGCGTTGATGGCCTTTGCGGCGAAGTGGCAGAATCAGCAGGGGTATGCGGTGAGGGGGGCGGAGGGATTCTAACGCCTTACCACCCTGCGAAATTGATAGTCCCTGATGCGAATACCCCTTTTCTTGTCATGCTGCGCGCAGTCGCAGCATCCAGGTGGATTCCGCGACTGCGCGCGGAATGACAAGTGATTTGATTTTTAATGATTTTAAAAATCTTCATGGTTTGAAAAAAGTCTTTGGGAAATTCCATAGGGTGGTAAGCAACACAGGAAACACATCTTGCTTTTGGAAAAAAATTCGTCTATTCTGGTTTTCAATACTGGATTAGACGATATGACTTTGGCGATTCAACGCACATTGGCGCAAGCCATCCAAGAGGCCAGCGATACCTTCAAAGTTTTGCTGGTCACGGGTCCCCGGCAGGTTGGCAAAACAACGTTGTTGCAAGAGGTGCAAAAATCCTCCCGTTCTTACGTTACCTTGGATGATTTGGGTATGCGTCTTGCGGCCCGGCAAGACCCTGCGGGCTTTCTGGATCGTTTAAGCCTGCCCGTGTTGATTGATGAGGTGCAATATGCGCCTGATTTATTCCCCTTTATCAAAATGCTGGTCGATAAGGAAAAACAGCCAGGCATGTTTTGGCTAACAGGCTCTCAGCAATTTGAGATGATGAAAAACGTGACAGAATCTCTGGCGGGACGGGTAGCCATTCTGAATTTGCAGGGGATTTCCCTTGCGGAGGAGCAAGGTCGGGCCCATGATGCCCCCTTCCTGCCGACACCAGAGGTGATGAAATCCCGCAAAAACCCCAAACCTCTGGGGCTGAAGGAGGCTTATCATGTGATCTGGCGTGGGTCCTATCCCGATGTGGTGATGCAAGAGGGCAGGAACTGGGAACGTTTTTATAGTTCGTACATATCCACCTATATTCAGCGGGATGTGCGGGACTATCTGGACATCAAGGATACGGCAACATTCCACAAATTCATGCAAATCGCGGCGGCGCGCACAGGGCAACTGGTGAATTATGTCGATATGGCGCGGGATGTTGGGATCAGCGAAACCACCATCAAAACATGGTTAACTGTGCTCCAGGCCTCCGGCATTATCACGTTGTTGCAACCGTATTTTAATAACCGTACCCAACGGTTGGTGAAAACGCCGAAGCTCTATTTTATGGATACAGGGTTATGCGCTTATCTGACAGGCTGGCTGAATAGCGATGTTCTGGAACGCGGGGCCATGTCGGGGGCGATGCTGGAAACGTGGGTGGTCTCAGAAATCCTTAAATCCTATCTGCATCATGGCCGCACACCCCGCCTTTATTTTTACCGCGATAAAGACAAGCGCGAAGTGGATGTACTGATTGAGGAAAACGGCACGCTCTATCCCATAGAAATCAAAAAAACGGCGTCCATCCAGAATCTATCCTTCAAGGGATTCGGTATGCTGGACAAACTCGGCATGCCCATTGGTCATGGCGGGGTTTTGTGTTTCACAAAGGCTTTGTTGCCCCTGTCTGATGGCGTCGATGCCATTGCGGTGGGGTGTCTTTGAAAGAAACACCTCCGTTACACCGTCGTACCGTCGTCATCCCGGACAAGCGCAGCGAAGCAAGCGCGGAGCCGGGATCCAGCATATATGCCAAAACGCGAAGCGTTTTGTTCTTTGTTTTTTTAGTAAATATGGTCAAAGACTTCGTCTTTGACAGTTGCGCTGGATACCGGATCTGCGTTCGCGTTGCTCACTTGTCCGGTATGACGAAATGGGAGGGTCTTGTTTTGATCGTGAATTGCCCCTACTGAACCCGCGTCCAGCCCCTTTCATCCTGGCGGTGGAGGGCCAGGGTGTGGCCGGCCTGTTGGTGGCGGCGCCAGTGGTCGCGGGACCGGCGGGTTGTGTCGTCATCCCCTGCCCGAAAGAGATAATAATAGGCGGCAAATGCCGATAAATCCTCAATCCCCTCCCCATCCAGCGTCAACAGCGCCGTGGCGCCATTCAGCGGAATGGGTTCAGCGGACAGCAAAATCGGCTGCTGGTGGGGATAGGGATCGGTGCAGCGGCCATGGGGCAAAAACGAATCGGCCCGATAGGTCCACAACAGGGCATTGAGATCATCGCGCTGGGCGGGGAGCGGGGTGTAGAGGAGACACACAATCCCCTCTCGATACAGCGTTTCCAAAAGACGCGGCAGGGCGTGCAGGGGAGAAAGGGTTTGGTAAAAAAAGGCTTTGGCGGTCATGAACCCTATCGATCCGCCACCACGGAAAAGGCGACATCGGCCAGGTCCAGGGATTTCGCCTGCGCCGCCATAGCAGCCCGAAGGTCCGGTTGATCCATCAGGCGAATCAGGTTTTCTTTCAGGGTTTCCGCCGTCAGGGTTTCTTCGTGAAGCACCACAGCAGCGTCATGATCCCCAAAATACGCCGCGTTTTTCTTTTGGTGGTCATGGGTGGCATAGGGATAGGGAATCAAAACAGACGGAAGGCCCATATAGGAAATTTCCGCCAAACTGCCTGCGCCGGATCGGGAAATGATCAGATCGGCCTTACTCATTTGGGCGGGGACGTCCTTAAAAAAGCGCGACACTTCGGACGTTACGCCCAGGGTGTTGTAATGGTCCTTTACCCGCATCATGTCCTCATCCAGGCACTGCTGCACAATGCGCAAACGGCGACGATGGGGGGGGTCCAGCAGGGCCACGGCCTCTGGCACCAGGCGACCCAGCTGGCGGGCCCCCAAACTGCCGCCCATGACCAAGACCGTCAGGGGGGCGTGGGGACGGGGGGCTTCCCGCACCAAAACGGGATTCAAGAAGGACTGACGCAGCGGCATCCCTGTCACGATGGTTTTGTTTTTCAGGCGGGGGGATACGCCTTCGGTTTCGGGAAAGGTGAGGGCCACCCGCCTGGCCACCAAACACGCCAACCGATTGGCCCGGCCCATGACCGCATTTTGTTCGTGGGCAATGGTTTCAATCCCCAGCAAACGGGCGGCAATCAGGGGGGCCACACTGACATAATTGCCAAAACTGATGACAAAACGGGGTTTTAGTTTTTTTAATAACGCAATGGCGCGCAAAACATCCACGATTAACGTGAAAATACTTTTGATTTTTTGTCTGAAAGATCCCGTACCATAAGGGCGCGTGTCCACCAGGTGCACGGTAAACGGATCATCCATTTTAAGGTACGTTTTGCCCCGTTCATCCACCACAACATGAACATCATACCCCTGCGTTAGGTGCTGCGCCACAGCCAGGGCGGGAAACACGTGCCCCCCCGTCCCGCCGGTAACGATCAACGCCGTGGATTTCTGGGGCAAAAGGGGTTCCAGGGGGACAGACATAATGTTAAGATCCCAAAGAAGGTCGTTTTCGGGTAATGGCCAGCAACATCCCCATGACAACGGAGGAAGCCAGCAGAGAAGAGCCCCCATAGCTGATAAAAGGCAGCGTCATGCCCTTTGTGGGAATCAGGGCCAGAGACGAGGCCATATTAACGAAGGCTTGGAGGGCCATTTGCACGCTTAACCCCGCCCCCGCCCAAATAAAAAAAAGATCATCATCATAATAACAGGATCGCCACACACGCAAAACAATATAACCGATCAACCCCAAAACAAACAAGCAAACAATGGCGCCGAATTCTTCCCCAATCACCGGAAACACAAAATCCGCATGGGCATCGGGAAGAACCATTTTAATGGTGCCCTCCCCCGGTCCCACGCCCAAAAAACCCCCGTTGCGATAGGCCCTGAGCGACTGCGTAATCTGATAGGTATCCCCGGCATCGCTTTGTAAAAATCGATCCACACGGCTGGACACGTGGGGTAACAGCAGATACGCCCCCACCAGGCCGCCAATGGCCATTAAAAATAACAGAATGATCCACCGCCAGCGCAATCCCGCCAGGAAAACTTGGGTGAGAAAGCCCAGGGTGATGACGACGCTCATCCCCAAATCGGGCTGTAAAATAATCAGGGATAGGGTTATGGCAAACAAAAGCACCGCCAGGGTTTTTCCCCGAACCCGTTGGTTTTCCCGGCCCCGAGCCAGAAACCAGGCGACACTGACGGCCAAAAAAGGCTTGGCAAATTCAGACGCCTGCAGGGAAAAAAAGCCCAGAGAAATCCACCGCCGGGCCCCTTTGATTTCTTCGCCTGCAATAAGGGTCAGAACCAAAGCCCCAAAAACCCCCAGCAGTCCCAAAAACGCAATGCGCGCCACCCCCTTTTTTTCCAGCAGAGACAGACCCAGCATGATGGCAATGCCCACCGGCAGCATCATCAGATGATGCAGGATAAACATATGGGGGGAAGAGGCCTCGATCCGATCCGCCACCGCCGGACTGGCGGCCACAATGAACAACGTCCCCAGCGCCATGAGAAGAAAGGTGGCGGAAAGCAGCCGCCGATCCACGGTCCACCACCAACGCCCCAAAATACTGGTGTCGGTGCGCTCTAACATGCTTTGGGTCCCACCAGGGCAAGCACCGCGCGGCGAAACACATCCCCGCGATGCTCGTAATTGTCAAACTGATCAAAGGATGCGCAGGCTGGGGATAACAGCACCACGCCGCCCTTGCCGGCATTCAAGGCATCGCGCTGGGCATCGGTCACGGCCTGGGTCAGGGTTTCCGAAAGGACAGATTTTACCCCGGCGGCCTGTAATTGTCGGTGAAAGGAGGCTCCGGCGTCCCCAATACAGTACGCCCCCTCGATTCTGGGGTAATAAGAGGCGAGAGGCGTCAAGTCGTCATCCTTGGGCTTGCCCCCCAAAATCCAAAAGATACGGTCATAGCTGGATAGGGCCCAGGCGGTGGCATCCATGTTGGTGGCTTTGCTGTCGTTGATGTAAACGATGCCTTTATCCTGCGCAATCCATTCCTGGCGATGGGCCAGGCCGGGGAAGGTTTTAAGGGCCGCTGTAATCTGGGTGATTTCCAGCCCCTCCGCCCGGGCCATGGCATGAACAGCCGCCGCATTTTGGGCATTGTGCTGGCCGGGAAGACGCGGGCAATCTTGCAAAGAAACCACGCGCTGAACGCCCGAGGTTAAGGCGTCATAGAGCATTCCCTCTTGAACAAAAACCCCAAAACTGACGGGATGCTCTGTGGACAGGGGCAAAACATGGCGGCCCCCTTCGGTGAGCAAATCCTGATAAATCGTCCGGCAATAGGCATCATCCAGGGCAATAATGGCATGATCATCCGCGCATTGATGGGCAAAAATTTTCTTTTTGGCCGCGGCGTAATGATTCATGGTGCCGTGACGTTCCAAATGATCCGGGGTAATGTTTAACAGCGCCGCCGTGTGAATCCGCGCCTTTTTCATCAGGTCCAACTGATAGGACGATAATTCCAGAAGAATTTTTTCGCCCGTTTTCGGCGGATTCAGCGACAAAACCGGCACACCAATGTTGCCCCCCATTTGATAGGGGACGCCCGCAGACTCGAGCACATGCGCCATCAAGGCCGTGGTTGTGGATTTTCCGTTGGTGCCGGTAATGGCGATGTAATGCGCAGCGGGATGGGCCTCATAAAACAAATCCACATCATTCAGGCGGCGAATGTTGGGCGTAAAAAACAGGGCGGGATGGGCATCAGGAATCCCCGGGCTGACAAAAACGCCATCGCAGGGGGGGATTTCATCCGGGGGTGTTAGGGTGAGGAGAGAAGCCGCCGCCTGACGCGCCGCCGCCCCATCATCCCATCCCCAAAGGGTCGCGCCGGAGGCACGGAAGCTCTCCGCCGCCGCCAGGCCCGTTTTTCCCAATCCCAAAATAAAAATGGTTTTTCCTGAATAACGGGGCAGCAGAATCATAAACGGGCCTGAAGCGTGGTTAAAAACGTTTGGCGCAGACGCTCAGCAACATCCTCAAGAGTCACATCGCATCCCAACCTTTTAAGGCTGGTGACACCGTGATCGGTAATACCACAAGGGATAATGTTCTGATAGGGGGTCAAATCGTTGCTCACATTCAGACAAACCCCATGAAACGTCACCCACCGGCGCAAACGCACGCCAATGGCGGCAATTTTTTCATCATACCCCGGGCAAATGGGCACCCACAGGCCCGTGCGCCCTGGACGTTGAACCGCCGCCACATCAAAGCTCGTCAATGTATTGATGATCCACTGTTCCAGCGTTTCAATAAACCATCGCACATCCTGGCGATAGCGGCGCAAATCCAGCATGACATACCCAACAATCTGCCCCGGCCCATGATAGGTGATCTGGCCCCCACGACCCACAGAATGCAACGGGATCCCGTCGATGGTCTCCGCCTGTTCTGCGGCTTTCGCGGAGGTTCCCGCGGTATACACGGGGGGGTGTTGCAGCAACCACAGGATATCGTCGCTGTCGCCCGCCGCCAGGGCCGCAACATCGCGCTCCATTTGCGCCAAAGCCTGAGCGTAGGGCACCAAAGCGTTGTGACGGTAGATCATACTAATTCTCTTTTAAAAAAAGTATAGTTTACTTCGTCATATCGGACAAGCGTAGCGAAGCGAGCGCTCCACATTAAGCTGTTCCCTTCAAAGCATGATTTCGGACCGATACCACCCCCGAAAAAATTCTTCCCGAAGCCTGTGCAAGCTGCTAAGGTTTCCCTGTTTTTAGGATTAAAATAAAGAGAACCTTTGTGGCGGCTGACCTTCTTCCCCCTTTTGATGATCGTGATGGTGTGATTTGGTTTGATGGGGTTTTTGTGCCCTGGCGCGATGCCACCATTCATGTTCTTAACCACGGCCTGCATTACGCCAGCTGTGTGTTTGAGGGGGTCCGCGTCTATAATGGCACCATTTTTAAACTGAAAGAGCACACGGCCCGCCTGTTTGCCTCAGCGCGGTCTTTGGACATGGTCATTCCGTTTTCTGAGGAAGATCTCAATCAAGCCCAGATTGACGCCGTCAAACATCAAAACATTGATTATGGTTATATCCGCCCGGTCATCTGGCGCGGCAGTGAAATGATGGCCATTGCGGCCCAAAATACCCGCGTTCATGCTGCTGTGGCGGCCTGGGAAAGCAAAACCTATTATGCCAAAGAGCTGGTGGAAACGGGCATTAAAATGACGCTGTCCCGGTGGCGTCGTCCCTCACCCGATACGGCCCCCGTGGGAACGAAAGCGGCGGGTCTGTATATGATTTGTACGCTGAGTAAGCACGAGGCGCAAACAGCCGGTTTTCACGATGCCCTGATGCTGGATTATCGCGGCCAGATTGCCGAGGCCACAGGGGCCAATATTTTTATGATTCAGGAGGGTGTGATTCACACCCCCAAACCCGACTGTTTCCTGGACGGCATTACCCGCCAAACGGTGATTGAGCTGGCCAAAAAACGTGGATACACGGTTGTGGAACGGGCGGTTTTCCCTGACGAGCTGGCCAAAACATCGGAAATTTTCTTAACGGGCACGGCCTATGAGATCACCCCCGTGGCCAGCATTGATCATCACGTGTACACACCCGGAACCATTACCCGGACGTTGCAAAAGGATTACAGTGATTTGGTCTGGGGGCGAGCATGAGGGGTTTTTTTTCTCTTTCTTTATCCTTGGTGCTTTTGACCCTGGGGGCGTGTGCGTCCCAGGAAACGTCTGAACCCACAACCCGCACCTATGATGCCCGCTGGCAGGGGATTACCGCGCTACCCTGCGGGGCCAATAAGGACGTGGCCGAGCGCCCCCTTTCGGATGTTCTGAAATCCGCCTCCAGCGTTGTTCTTTATCCGGAACAGCAAGCGCCTCTGCCCTCCTCAGTACCCCATGAAGTGGTTTTGATTGTGGCCGAACCGGCCATGGCCCGTTATCATCCCCTGTTACGGGATGCCCTGAATCAGGACAATGTTATGGCGGATAACATCTATTGTGTTTACGATCCATCGGCAGTTTTTCAGGCGGCTGGCCTTCCCCAAAACACCCAAAAGCCCCAAACGCTGGCTCTTGATTCCCATGGAAATATTATTTCTGGGAACCTCTAAACGCCGTCTTTATATACAGGGCGGGTCAGGCCCTAAGCGAGAAGGTTGAAAAAACCGGCTTCTGAACCAGTGAATATATTCAATACTTAGGGCTTGCGCAGAACGTCATTGCGAGCCTCCGTAGGAGGCGTGGCAATCCATCTTTTTTGGGTGGCCTTCCTGGATTGCTTCGCTGCGCTCGCCAGACGCAAGGTTTTGCGTAAGTTCTGATACTTTTTTCAACTTTTTATCATCGGCGGCCAGAAAAAGATTGCCAGAAAAAGATGATCCCGCACTTGACGACTGCATTTTTTTTCTAAAACCATCTTGACAAATAGCTCGCACTGTAGACAATTAGTCACATGAAAGTACAGGCTCTGGATATTCGCAACTGGCGGGAAAACATCGGACTTTCGCAAGCAAAACTTGCGGAAATAACTGGTATTTCCCAGCATCTTCTTTCTGCTCATGAACTTGGTAAGGCCCATCTTACTGATGAAATGATAGCTAAAGTCGTTCATGTGACAAAAAATTCTGAATTAGCTCTTGGAGCCGTTTCTAAAAAGAAACGCTACCAAGAGCATTCATATAAAAAAGTTTGTCACGACGAAACCAGAGTAAAAAGAAACACTCTGTCATCAGGTAATAAAGATTACCTAAAGCATCTGGCCGCACTTAGTTCTAGCAAGCGCAGTGTTGGATTGTCAGCCTTAAGCCTTTTTTCTGGTTGTGGTGGCTTGTGCCTTGGATTTAAGGCTGCTGGATTCAAGCTCAAGGCCCATCTGGAAATTGATAAGAAAATAAGAAAAATTTACTCGGATAATTTCTGTGGGTCACTGGAATTGGGCGGGGATATCCAATGCGTTACTGATTCAGATATTGAAAAGATACATAAGAAGATAGGGCCTATTGATATCATAATCGGTGGGCCGCCGTGCCAGGGTTTTAGTCTGTCAGGAAAAAGAAAATCAGATGATCCAAGAAACATGTTGTTTCTAGATTATCTGCGATTTGTTGATGTGTTCCGCCCAAAATTGGCATTAATGGAAAATGTCAGGCTCCTAACCTCCATGAAAAATCAAAACGGGGGTTTTGTTAGGGATGATATCGTTAGAGAGTTTTCATCCCGTGGGTATCATACGGCGTCATTTGAGATTAATGCAAAAGATTATGGGGTTCCACAGCACCGAGAAAGGGTGATATTCATAGCCCTTGATAAGAGGCTAGGAATTTCTCCGTCATTACCACAGTCAGATTTTTCCGGTCTTAAGGGAATGGCGCAGCCTAGAAGTTTTGCTGATGCCTGTTCCGACCTTAAGTTTTTGGAATCCGGGGAGTGCGATAGCAACGACCCTCTCCATGAAGCGGTTGGGCATCCGCAACACGTCATTGATTGGCTCTGGGATGTTCCAGAAGGCTACAGTGCACATGATAACGCAGACCCGGCAAAACGGCCTCCGTCAGGGTATAACACAACCTATAAACGTCAAGTTTGGTTAGAGCCAGCAAGCACAGTGCAAACGACGTTCGGAATGATCTCTGGGTGTAGAAATGTGCATCCTATTGCAACTAGATCGCTGACGATCAGGGAAGCAGCTCGGATCCAATCATTCCCGGATGACTTTATTTTTTCTGGGTCGCTTGGAAGCATCCGAACCGCAATCGGTAATGCTGTTCCGCCGCTACTCGCTTTTCGCCTCGCTGAGCATATTGCCGCGATGCTGGCCGATCTTGTAGAAATACCCTGATTCAAGATTGAATTGGAGTTGTTCCGGGTGCTGTTGTTGGCCGCCGCGCTGCATTTGCACAATTCCGAATCTTGGTGCCATGTGCAAAGTTCCAGCGGGGTCTTTGTAAGAACCCTTCTTAACACTATAAGGCTTAAGAACGAAACCTTGGTATTTTCCTGACAGTGCAATCAATTCGTCAATGCCGTATATGGCTACCTCTGTTTTATCCCATGCTGTCGCCGAGCGGGTTTTGTGGATTATAAATTCTGGAACGAATTTATCGTCAATATAGGCTTTTTGCAAAAGCAGCCGCGTTATTTTTTCTTGGAACTTAGAAAACAGATTTTTCCATTCGTTTATTGCTTCTTCTCCAATTTCTTCCCAAAAGAATCGGCGCGGGTCAACAACCCTACTAGAAAATTTCTTGGGATTATCTTGCGGTCTATATCCACTATCACCACAGAATTTTCTTAGCCCAATAATTGCACTTTCCGAAACATCAATACCATTATTTCTTAGAAGAGAAGAAAAACCCGATGCCGTTGTGAAAAATAGCTGCGCATTTGTTGGTGTTTTATTATTACATTGTTTTGTTGATGCGCCAGACGTTATCGTTTTTCCGCTTCCAAAAATAACCGTTATTACCACGTCACTTTTGCAACGACTGACATTTGAACCATTGATGCTTAGCCATTTCCGGCCATTTTTAGATGTAGCCAGCGCACCAGTTGAAAGTGCTTTAGCTGAAATTACTTCTGATTCGCCGTAGTAAGATGCTATGTAATGCAGAAGCAATATTCCAGGGTCGCCAATGTTTACGTGCGTATTGATATCGGATGAGTAAACTACTGGGTAACTTATCGTATTGATACTCTTTGTGATTTTGTCCTCAAATTCATGCCCTGCCTTCCGTCCGATCACGCCGGCCTGAATTTGCAAGGCGTGGATTTCATCAATCGGGTTTAGAGGCATATTCATAGCCTTCGGTTAGCTGTGATACCGAAATGCCAAGGCCATCCGCAAGGCGCAGAAGATTAAGAAACGACGGGTTTCTTTTCCCGCGCTCGATCATACTGATGTAAGTGCGATCAAAATCACATATTTCAGCGAACTTTTCTTGGGAAAACCCAAGATTTTCGCGGTGTTTTTTGACGGCCTCACCGAGAGGTGTTAGAGCATTCGACATACGCTCTATAAAGGCTGAATGTTGTCTTTGCGTCTACGGACAATACGTCACTTTTTTTAATATTGCTTGGTCGATAAGCCTCGGTGGCTTCTCATTCTAAAATCCAGTGATGGTGAGCAACTCGTGGTTGGAGTATCAGGTCGTTGATAGGAATGGCGGCTTCCGCTGCCTAAACGGCGCACAAACCTTCGCCACCCTCCGATCCCTCCTCTCCACCGCTGCCAAACAAAACCTCAACCTCCTCCAAACCATCAAAAATGCCTTCGCCGGTCACCCGCCCCCCATCCCCGTTTAGAGGGGAGGTAGGGAGTTACAAAAAATCGTCAATTTCACAGAATATTTCTTCGATAGGAGCGAGCATTTGTGCCTCTTTTTTGCTTATTGAAGCACCTATTTCCTCCTATCACCTTGCAATTGCAAGCATTTTCTTTGACCTTACGTCGAACTCACGTTTTAGGGGCGGGGGTGAATCGTTAGCCAATCATTACAGCCCACCCCCCTTGCCATGACAGGGCTCTTACCCTAGTCTTGGGCATTCTCTGAGTCTCTACCCTAATCAGTCCATGACCTCCTCCCCCCCCCTGATGATCATGACTGCTGGTGAGGGGATGCGCACGGGCCTCGCTATACCCAAACAATATTATGGGGATCCCGCGCCCCTGGTTATTTTGCTGGACCGTTTGGCTACGACGTATCCCACCTTGGTGGTGCATGGGGCCCATCATGGGCCCTGGATTGATCCCTTGCGGGATCGTTACCCCCATGTGATGTTTTGTGAAGGGCGAGAAACCCGCCCCGCGTCGGTTTTTGCGGGGCTCAAAGCCCTGGAAAAGGCGGATTTTCCCGGCGATGCTACGCACGTTTTGATTCATGATGCGGCCCGGCCCTATGCCCCGCTGGGGGTGTTTGCCCGGGTGGCTCAGGCCCTGGCAGAGGGCGCCACCGCGGTTTGTCCCGTTTTGTCGTTGCCCGATACGGTGTGCCAAAGTGAAGGGGAAACGTGGCAGGCCACCCTGGATCGCTCCACGATTTACCGCGTTCAAACGCCCCAGGGGTTCGAGCGCTCCGCTTTGATGACGGCTTTTGACCGCACGGCAGGGGACTCTTTTACCGATGAAGGATCCCGAATGCACGCCGCCGGCTATACTGTTCATCTGATCCCAGGATCCCCGGATAATGTCAAAATTACGACAGAACATGATCTTAGGGGGCCCTCTCGCCCCCAAAGGGAACGCTGGGTCACGGGGTCGGGGTTTGATGTTCATGCCTTTGATCCCGCAAAGCAAACCATCACGTTATGCGGACTCTGTTTGCCCGCCCGTCAGGGATTATCGGGGCATTCGGATGCCGATGTGGCCCTGCATGCTTTGACCGATGCCCTTTTGGGCACCATGGCGCTGGGCGATATTGGGGATCATTTTCCGCCCACGGATCCGGTATGGCGGGGGGCGGATTCAACCCTTTTTCTGGCCTTTGCCCTGCAACAATTGGCGGAGCATAACGGGGTTTTGGAACACATTGACCTTACCTTGATGGGGGAATTTCCCAAAATTGCGCCCCATCGCCATCGGTATCGGGACAGCCTGGCCAAACTCTGCGCCCTGTCCCTAAATCATGTCAGTGTCAAAGCCACCACCACCGAAAAACTGGGATTTTTAGGACGGGAAGAGGGCCTGGCCGCCCAGGCCCTGGTGACGGTTCGGTTTTAGGGGGGTGTTCATAAACCGACTTACGCAACTTGACCACAATCGACGTGAATTTTTGTTTTTTGTTATCAAAAATGTTTTGGTTTTTCGGCGGGGGGACGGGGTCATTCAAGAAAACTGCAAGATGTCATGAAAGCCAACAGATTTTGGGCCCTCGATGGTTCTGCTTCAACAGACATGCAAGTGTTCACGCACCTCGCAAAGATTGAGCTTTACAGGGCTTGATCGGGATTAGAGACGACTGAGACGATTTTATGGAATGACCCTGTGAGATATAATTTCCCCCTTGCACCCGCTGTCTTGCCCGCTATACTCCAGCGCTATGAAGGACCATGATTTTGATGGTTTCTCTTTCTCATAAAAATATCTCTTCAAAGGAAAACACCATGAAATCGTCGGCATTATTGTTTGTTTTTGCGGCCAGTCTGGTCCTGTCCGCCTGTAATACCATTGAGGGTGTGGGCCGCGATGTGTCCTCCACCGGTCGTGCTGTCACAGGGACCGCCTCCTCCACCAAAGAAAGAATAGGTGGCTCTTCTTCGTCCACCGAGTCAAGCCAAAACACGCAAAACACACAGAAAACCAAGTAACCCAAGTCATCATAAACAGGTGACAAGTTGCAAGTAACAGAAAAGCCCCATCCTCTGGGGTTTGTTAGTTTTCTTAGGACTTACGCAGAACGTCACCTGCGAGGAGCAACGCCATGAAGCAATCCAGGGTTTTCGTGAGCTGTAGAAGTTCTGGATTGCTTCGCTGCGCTCCCAATGACTTTGTGCGTAAGTCCTTTTCCCGTTTTCTCAAATGCACAGATGGCTTTGGTCTGATTGAAACGGCGGTTGTGTTTCCGATTTTTCTGATGGTGCTGTTTGCCATTATTGATTTTAGCCGGATGTACAGCGCCCGGTATCAATCCCAAACGCTGACCTCTACCCTCAGCGATATCGCCCGCGCCCACCAGGGGGAAACCCCCGAACAAGTAACGGCCGCCCTGAAGGCTCTGCTTTTTAAGGGGGAATCCCTGGGCTGCGCAGAGGCCGTGGCCTTTCCCGCCTTTCCCACCCCCCAAGAGATTACCACGGTCTGCGGCCCCACCCCCAGGCCCGATGGTTGGTCAGCCCTGTCCACCCGAGGATCCTGGGCCGTTGTGGCCATTCGTCTGGATGTATCCTATCTAACCCCCTTACCCAAAATGCTGGGGTGGGGGTCGGGGTCCAAAGCCCTAACCGCCCGGGCTGTGGTGTTTGGGGCTTTGTGATCACCAGGCGTTAGAATTTGGCCAGGGTCATTAAGGCCCCCAAAACCGTAACGATAAAAGCCGTGGACCCAAAGATCAGCTTGCCCATTTTTTCTGTTAGGCGGATTTCCATGTCCTTCAGTTTCTCGGTCATCTGGAGTTCTTTCTCGGTCATCTGAAGTTCCAGATCCTTCAGCTTCACCGTCATATCCGCGTTGATCTGGGCTTCGACTCTTTTGATTTCGACGTGCAGCTCAGTGGCTCTCTTATCAATCTCGGTGTGAAGGTCAGCGTTAATTTTAGCGATTTCGGTTTTCAGATCCCTGTTAACCTCAGCGATTTTGGTGTTCAGTTCAGCGTTAACCTTAGCGATCTCGGACTGCAGATCCCTGCTAACTTCAGCGATTTTGGTGTGCAGTTCAGCGTTAACCTTAGCGATCTCGGACTGCAGATCCCTGCTAACTTCAGCG
>JBILRW010000009.1:0-49766 GCA_044372405.1 Alphaproteobacteria bacterium | reverse complement strand
TGCTCTTTATTGGTCAGAGACGCTGATTTCAGCCACAGCGATCCGCTGCAATTGACAACCCCATCCAAAGCGCCGGCCTTTGAAAAGACAGCCTCTACCGCATCAAAATCTGTGGCGTCCAGCACCGTGTCGGGGTTTATTTTGCGGGTATCCCGGGCCGTTGTAAAGACGGTATGGCCCGCCTCTTTCAGCAAAGAAACGGTGGCCTGACCGATGCCGCTGCCAGCCGCGATAACCAAAAAATGTGCCATGGGCAGAATCCTTGTTTTTACTGTTGAAACATACTACCATCCCAAAGAAAAGCAACGGGATTACGCCATGAAAATTAAAGACCGCCTTGAGTTTAAGAGCAAGCCTTCTGTTTTGACGTTTTCCGCCGCGGATAACGTCATAACCGCCGTTCAAAAAATGTCGGAAAAAAATTATGGGGCCAGCGTTGTTATCGACCCCGACAACAAGCCCATAGGGATTGTGACCGAGCGGGATTTGATGCGCCGCCTGCTGGCCAAGGGTCTGGATCCCCAGACCACACGGATGGGCGATATCATGACCCGCGATCTTAAATGTGCTTTTGCTGAGGATGAGGTCGTAGAATGGCTGCGCGTGATGTCAAACGAGCGCTTTCGACACCTACCCGTGGTGGATGAGCAGGGAAAATTGATCAATCTCATGTCTCAGGGTGATTTTGTTTCCTACACATGGCCCCAGTTGATTGGCAGAGCGAAAGAAGCCGTTGCCAAATCCTTTTTCGAGCGCTTCCACCTGTATATGATCATCGGTGCCATCATGATTTACACCATTGCGATGATCTTTGTGATGCAAAATGTGAGGTAATTCCGGTTTAACCCTAAGATCCTCCGCAGACGGGGCGGCAATCCACCTTTGCCTGATGCCGCGCCCTGGCCAACACAATCCCCACGCTGACCGCCAGATTCAGGGACCGCATGCCGTTTTCCATGGGAATCACAATGCGGGCATGGGCCGCCTGATGAACCATTTCCGGCACACCCGCCGATTCGGACCCAAACAGCAGCACATCATCGGGCCTATAATCAAAATCATAATACGGCACTGCCCCCCGCGTGGTGGCCAGCACCAACCGACGATTGCCCAGTTTTTGATAAAAATCATCCCACGTTTGCCGCTGGTACTGAACATGATCGGCGTAATCCATCAGGCTGCGGCGCAGTTTTTTCTCCTCCAGAACAAAACCCAGCGGCTCAATCAGCACCAACGGCACCCCGAAACAGGCACACGTCCGCATAATATTCCCCGTGTTTTGGGGGATATCGGGTTGGTATAGGGCGAGGGTATTCATGGGGGTACCTCAAAATCTCTACCCTTGATACAAAGAATGCTGCTGCTTATATTCCCCTATCATCTGGTTGGCCATTGCCACGGAATACCCGTCTTCAGGAATCCCCAAAACATGCAACAGGGCTTTTTCGTCGAACGTGCCCTGTTGATCAACACCAAACCATTGCGACTGTCTGAAAAAATCGTTACCCCCTTTTGTTCGGGTTGATTGTTGTTTTTTATCATCCTCTTCCCACCTCAAAAAACTTGGAACATTGCTCCCCATCGCAGAAGTCAGTTCTTCATGAAAGATTTTCAGGGAACCCTTTAGGGTAGGCTTTGACCGAATCGCCCGTAAAAAAACACCCTCAGAAATTTTACCCTCGATTCCCAGCATGGTTTTTACAGCTGTCCTCAATCGAGAGTTTTCTTCATTATTGTTGTCTTGATCAGAATTCAACCGCGCACACAATTCAAGTCCCCACTTAGGAAGAGAAATATAACTATCGGCATCACTCAGAGATTTCCCCCCAATATGGGGCAAAGCCCCTAAAATAATCTCCAACATTTTCTCTCCAACCTGGTTCCGGGGTGATGATCGAGCCAAACGGGTTATTTCATTTGCTATAACCTCCCCGCATCCCCCCTCTTCCGCAGGAGACAAAAGAGCCGCATAGGGTTCCTGCGCCCAGCACCGAAAACAGGCGGCCACCGATGGATCGGGATCACCCTCCTTCATGCCGCACAATGTTCGTAACAAATTCAAATCCAGCGGCGTTGTATCGGATCCCGTAACAGGGTTATCGTCACCACGGCCAAGCGCCTTAGAGAGAAGATTTTTGAGTGATTCTGTGTTATTGCTTCTGCTAACATGCTTGTCAAACTCTCGGATCAAATTCCCTACCGTAAGGGTTTTTTTCTCTCCAAGACTCTTGAGACATTCCAAAACAACATCCAAACCGTCTTCATTTTTAATTTTGTCCAGTTTACCTTGTTGAGACAGGGCATAGCGAAGAAACGCTTTGTTTTCTTTTAAAAAATTTTTATAGGTTTGTTGATTGGCTTGAGACTCCGTCATAGCATGTTCTCCTTGTTGCTGTTGATCCGCTTCCTGCGGGTTGGATTTGGCTTTTGCCATAGAATAGCCATCTTCCGGAATCCGCAAAATACGCCTAAGTGCCGATTCATCAATGGTATTTTCTGGTTCAAGATCGCCTAATTGCCTCATTATTGCTTTAAAGATATTTGATTTTCTTTGATTTTCTGAGTGACGATCTTCGGTTTCGCCTAATGTTTCATCAATAGAGTGGCATACCTCTTCCACTGTTTTTCCACCGGCATGCTGCAGAGCCTCAAAAACAACAGGTTTTGTTTTGTCTCCAAGACCACCGCCACTGTTTTTATTGGTAAATCGTCTAATAATTTCGTTCTCTATAACTTCTCGAAAACCTCCGTCTGCCAAAGGAAGCATAAGATTTGCATAAGAGTTCTCCGAACAAAATGCCACCGAGGGATCCTCATCGCCTTCTATACCACACAGTTTTCGCGCGATGTCCAAATCAACTCGAGTGTCTTCATAATCTTTAAGATCTTCAACCCCTAAAAGGCTAACAAGAAGACCTTTAAAAGCCTCCACAGAAGATTTTTTAGAAGATTTTTCCCTATCTTGGTAAATTTCGATAACCTCTTTTACGGTAAGCGGGTTATCGTCGCTATTCCGAAGGGCTTCCAAAACAGCACCAAGCCCACCTTGGCGTGGGATTTGATACTGGGCTCTCACCTTGGGCACATTGTAAGCAATAAAAGCATTATTTTCCTGAAAAAATTGCTTTATCGTAGGCCTGGCCGAAGCGTCCGAAACATCACTCATAAACTATACCCCTTATGAAAATGAGCCCTTAGAATATATTAATTGAGAAAAAATTCAATACTTAATTATAGTTTTACTTAAATTTTTGCGGCTGATCAAGTCATAAACTGCTCATTCAAAATCCGCTCTTCTAAATTATGTTCGGGGTCAAAGAGCAGGTGCAGGCGTTGGTTTCGGGCTTCGTGGATGACGACGCGGACGATGTCGCGGACCTCCACCGAATCGGCCACGGCGCTGACGGGGCGTTTGTGGGGGTGGATGGGCTCAACGATGATATTGGCGGTATGGGGCAAAATGGCGCCGCGCCAACGACGGGGGCGAAAGGGACTAATGGGCGTCATGGCCAGCAAATCCGCCCCCAGGGGCAAAATCGGGCCGGAAGCCGATAAATTATACGCCGTACTGCCCGCCGGCGTGGTGATAATCAGGCCATCACACACCAATTCCGGCAGGCGCACCACATCATCAATGCTGATGCGCAGCTTGGCGGCCTGGCGGGTTTCCCGCAGGAAAGAGACCTCGTTAATGGCCAGGGCCTCAAAAATTTCCCCATCCACCGTTTCGGCCTGCATATTCAGGGGATGCAGGATAAATTCCTGGGCGCGGTGCAGGCGCTCAAACAATCCATCGCGGGCATAGGTATTCATCAAAAACCCCACGGTGCCGCGATTCATGCCGTAAATTTTTTTGTTTTTTTTCATGGTTTTATGCAGCGTTTCCAGCATAAAACCATCGCCGCCCAGAACGATGATCACATCGGCCTCCGCCGGTGTCACAAAGGTATAACGGGCCATCATATCCCGGGCCGCCTGCTGCGCATCCGCCGTGCGGGAGGCGAGCAGGGCCAAAGCAGGAGAATCCGGAATCATCATGTCACCACCCGCGCCACATCATGAATGGTGGCCTGGGACCGCAGCGCCGCCAAAATCGATTGCAAATGATCCTGATGCCGCACATCCAGATCCAGCATAATGGAATAAAAATCGTTCTGGCGTTCGGTGATTTTCAGGTTGTTGATGTTGGACTGATTCTGGCCGATGATGTTACACAAACTGCCCAAAATCCCGGGTTTGTTTTCCAAAATCACCCGAATCCGCGCCACATATTGACCCTCTTTGGCGGAGGATTCCGGATCCCACGACAGCGGCAACAAACGGTCCATGGTGCCGTCCATGAAGGGCTTTAGGTTCGGGCAATCCGATGTATGGATGCTAACCCCCTTACCCGTTGTCACCAAGCCAATGATCCGATCCCCCGGCACAGGGTGGCAACATTTGGCATAATGAATGGCCATGCCGGGAATCAGACCCACCACCGGCAATTTATGCCCACTTTTTTTCGGCGCACTGGTTGTTTTGGGCAGGGTGAGACGGGCCTCTTTCTCTGTTTTTTCCTGTTGGACAATTTCAGGGTGTAGGACCAGAAGAACATCCCGGCACGTCATATCCCCGCTGCCGATGGTGGCAAACAGATCCTCAGTATTTTTCAGTTTGTGATGGGCATTCAGTTTGGGCAGGACATCATTCAGCTGATAAAGAGAGACGGATTTTCCGTATTCCTTCAGCGTGCGCTCCCACATGGCCTCGCCCAATTTTTTGTATTCGCCTTGGCGTTTCAGGCGAACATAGCGACGAATGCGGGATTTGGCCTTGGCACTGACCACGAACTGTTCCCAGGCGGGACTGGGTTCGCGCTCTTTTTGGGTGATAATTTCAATCTGATCGCCATTTTTCAAAACGGTATTGAGCGGCACCAGACGGCCATTCACCCGGGCGCCGCTGCAATGATCCCCAACCTTGGTATGCACAGCATAGGCGTAATCCACCGGCGTTGCCCCCCGGGGCAGAACCATCAGATCTCCGGCGGGGCTGAAACAAAACACCTGATCCTGAAACATGGCGATTTTGGTGTGTTCCAGGAATTCCTCGGGGGAGGACGCATTTTCCATGACCTCCAGCAATTCCCGCAGCCAGCGGTAATTGTGCTGCTCTTTGGTTTGTTGCTTGTAAACCCAGTGGGCCGCAATGCCCAGCTCGGCCACTTCGTGCATGGCCGTGCTGCGAATTTGCACCTCAATGCGCATATTTTGGGGACCAATGACCGAGGTATGCAGCGACCGATAGCCATTGAGTTTCGGCACACTAATATAGTCCTTAAACCGGCCCGGAATAATTTGATATTTGCTGTGAATCACCCCCAGCGCGGCATAGCAATTGGGCGTGCTGTCCACAATCAACCGAAACGCCACCAAGTCCGTTAATTGATCAAAGGACAAATCCTTTTTCTGCATCTTCATCCAGATGGAATAGGGCTTTTTCTCCCGCCCCTGGATACGCACGTCCAGCCCCGCCTCTTTCATATCTTCCTTCAGCTGGCGGATGACTTCGGCAAAATTTTGACGGGTATCCTGCTCTAAATCCTCCATCCGCTGCACGATGGAGGCCCGGGCTTCGGGATGCAATTCTTTAAAGGCCAGATCCTGAAGGGCATCTTTAATATCATGAATCCCCAAACGCTCGGCCAGGGGGGCATAAAGTTCCAGGGTTTCGTGGGCAATTCTTGCCCGTTTTTCTGGTTTGGGCAAAAAATTCAGGGTTTGCATGTTGTGCAAACGGTCCGCGAGTTTAATAATCAAAATGCGGATGTCTTCGGACATGGCCAGCACCAGTTTGCGGAAATTTTCCGCCTGCTGCATTTCCGCCGTTTTCAGTTTGATTTTGGAGAGTTTCGTGACGCCCTCCACCAGACGGGCGACTTCTTCACCAAATTTTTTTTGAATCTCTTCAATGCTGGCGGAGGTATCCTCCACCGTATCATGCAACAACGCGGTGGCAATGGTGGCACTGTCCAGATGCATATCGGCCAGGATTTCCGCCACGGCGACGGGATGGGAAAAATAGGGCTCACCAGAAGACCGCATTTGTCCCTCGTGCTTTTCCTGCGCATAATCGTAAGCCCCCCCCACCAGCGCCGTTTGGGCCCGCGGATCATAGCTTTGAATTTTTTCGAGCAGTTCGCTACGCGAAAGCATGGCCATTCTATTCCCCCTGTCCCTTCAGTATACCGGAGTTCTATGAAAAATGTACACCTGCGTTTAAAATATGCTACAAAATTTGTATCCTTGAACAATGCATCTAAAAAAACCATGCCCCAGGCCCTTGATATGCTGCCCTCAATCGATGATACAAACGATGCGGCCCGGGCCCAGGCGGTGTTAAGGACAGAGGCCGAGGGTCTATTGATTCTGGCCGACGCCCTACCCCCCTGTTTTCCCGACGTTGTGAACCTTTTTCTGAAAACCAAGGGTCATGTCATTTGCACCGGCATTGGCAAAAGTGGCCACATTGCCCGTAAAGTTGCCGCAACCTTGGCCTCAACCGGCACCCCATCCTATTTTGTGCACGCGGCAGAGGCCAACCACGGCGATTTGGGCATGATCACCCAGGCGGATGCCATCCTGGCCCTATCGGAATCCGGCAGCAATTCGGAACTTCAGGGGATTTTGGACTACGCCGCCCGTTTAAAAATCCCCCTGGTGGGCATCACGCGGGATGAACGCAGTGAATTGGGGCGTGCTTCGGATTATGTCCTGCTCATCCCCCCGGCGCAACATGCCTGCCCCCTGCGCCTGGCCCCCACTACCGTCACCACCATGATGCTGGGGATGGGGGATGCCCTGGCGGTGACGCTCCTTCAGCGTCGGGGCTTTACACCCCATGATTTTAAGGGATTCCATCCCGGGGGAAAATTGGGGCAAAATTTGCTCACCATTGCCGATTTGATGCACACGGGCCCGGCCCTGCCCATCGTTCATCAACAGGACACGATGCAGCACGTCATTGTGGAAATGACCCAAAAACGCCTGGGCTGTACCGCCGTTCTGGATGAAAAAAATCGTTTGGCCGGGGTCATTACCGATGGAGATCTGCGCCGTCACTTAAGGCCCGATCTGCTGGCCCAAACGGCGGAAAGCATCATGCACCCCCACCCCAGAACGCTTCAGCCTCATGGCCTGGCCAAGGACGCCCTGGCCTTTATGAACCGCCACCAAATTACGTCTGTTTTTATTGTTGACGATCAGGGGGCTTTGTGTGGCATACTTCATGTGCATGACTGTCTGCGGGCAGGCTTAGGAAAAGAATAAAAAAAGCAATCCCATGGCACAAACGGCGGCAAACAAACGACGGAAGGTCTTAAAGCAAGACGTCCCTGTTGTTTTGGCACCACCCTTAATGGCGGCGAACCAGGCCGTTCCTGTTCTTTTTAAGCCCAACAATCCCTGGGGGCTCACCATGATTCGACTCTTTTTGATGATATGTGTTTTGGGCATTATCGGGTTGGGCCTGTATGTGTATACCCCTGCCCTGATCACAAAAACAATTCCCCTGGCCAACGTGGCTGTGGTGGGTCAGGACAATGCCGTAACCGGACTGGTCATTCAGGGCATTGATCAATACCAAAAACCCTTTACCATCCATGCGGAAAGTGCCCGGGCCCCCACCATGGATGCCGATGTGGCTTTGGAAAAGGTTCGCGCCGATTTAACGGTATCCCAGCAATACCCCGTTTCCCTGGTTGCAGATCACGCCATTTTTAACCAAAAAAACCAAACCCTTCATATGATGGGTAATGTGGTTTTGTTAAAACAGGCGGAATCCTTTCGCCTGAAGGAACTCCTCATTGACTTAAAAACCCAGGAAGCCACCAGCTTTTCCGGTGTGAATGCGGCCCTGCCCATGGGCAATATCATGGCCGACGGCCTTCGCATCACCGATAAAGGCAAAACCATTACCTTTGAGGGCAAAAGTCAGTTTATACGGGGGCCCACACAGCCCATGGCCCCCGAACGTCCCTGATGGTTTTCCTGTTTTCCCTTTTCTTGGCTTTTTTTTCTTCCCCCGCTTTGGCCGCTGAGGGACCCCCCTCCCCTGCCCTGCCCTTTGATCCGGCGGGACAGTTTCAGCTAAAAGCCGCCGAACACTTGGAATGGCAACCTCAGAGCCAAACCCTATCCGCCGAGGGCAAGGTCAATCTGACCTATAAAGGCTTCACCCTAAAGGCCAACCAAGCCCGCCTGGCGTATCAGGGGGATCCTGCTGGCGGCAATACCCAAAGTGCCATGCCCGCCATACAACAGATCCGGTCTTTTAACCTGGAGGGAAATGTCTTTTTAAACAATGACCTTTACGAAATCACCGCCGCCAAGGCCGATTATCGCTTTGCGGATCAACGCCTGATCTTAACAGGGGATCCTGTCACGCTAAAAAACGCCACGGATACAGCCAAAATCTGGGGCACTGTCACGGTTGATTTGGCGAAATCCCGCATAGACGGTACAGGCCCTGTGCATTTGACCCGTCAATCCTATGACGTGAAGGGGAAGGATGTGACGCTAATGTTTCAGCCCTGGAATCTGGATAAACTGCAAGAGGCTGTGCTGGATACGGCCGAATTGCTAAAGGATGTTATTCTGACCTATCCCGAACTCAACGTCACCGGGGATCACGCCCTATACGATCAGGCCAAACAGACCGTAACAATGACCAACAATGTCGTTTTAACCAGGCAAAACAGTGTGATTAAAACAAACCAAGCGATTTTGGATTTAACCACCCAGCGGGTGCGCCTGACCAGCCCCAACCAACCCGTCACCGGAAATATTCACGTTCCTGATTTTGACAAACCCAAAGATAAGGTTAGCCCTTAAATGCTTCATACCCTCCCCTCCCCCTGCCTGGCGGGATATCATTTGGAAAAAGCCTACGGCACCAAAACCATTTTATCGGACGTGAGTCTTTACGTTAAAAAAGGGGAAATCGTCGGCCTTTTGGGGCCCAACGGGGCAGGCAAAACCACGTGTTTTTATATTATGACAGGTCTTGTCCGACCCACGGGGGGCCGTATTGTTTTGGATGGAAAAGATGTCACGGCGCAACCCATCGACAATCGCGCCCGCCTGGGTCTGGGCTATTTACCCCAGGAAAATTCAATTTTTCGGGGTCTAACGGTTGCGCAAAATATCATGGCCATTTTGGAAATTACCGAGCCCAAAAAGGCCCAGCGGCAAAAAAAGCTGGATCGTCTGCTCGATGAATTCAAATTAACCGATCTGCGAGCGGCCAAGGGGGAAATGCTGTCCGGGGGAGAGCGCCGCCGCACGGAAATTGCCCGGGCGCTGGCTGCCGATCCGGCATATATTCTGCTGGATGAACCCCTGGCCGGTATTGACCCCATTGCTGTCGCCGACATTCGGGACCTGGTCCATCAATTAAAAAATCGTGGCCTGGGGGTTTTGATTACCGATCACAATGTGCGGGAAACCCTGGCCATGGTGGATCGCGCCTATATCCTGCACGATGGGCAGGTCCTGCGCGAAGGCACGCCCCAGCAAATTATCCACGACCCCGCCGTCAAAACCGTGTATTTGGGGGAGACGTTTGTTTAGCAGCAAACGTGGAAGGTCAGACGGCGGCAACCTATCTTAGCGATCGAATCTCCCTTGCTGAGATAAAGCAGCCACAGGCTCGATGTCTGATTTGAATCTTGGCCACTGGGCTTGCTGAGCAGCAAGGCTGAGAGTTTGAGAGTCAATGCCTGTCATTGTGTGCCAAACAACAGCAATCTTAGAGTTGTTTTTAAAAACATCCTGCACAGCTCTGGCTAGGGTGAGGGGGAGCAAAGGGGGCTCGAAATATTGATTCGGATCGTGATTTGTTCCATTCTCCGCGTTGAAGTATTGAGTATAACTTTCAATCCATCTCGGGCTTTTAAAAGCACTGTCCATAAGATAAAGAAAAACAAGGCTCTCCAATAAAATTTCCTTTTCCTCTTTGGGTAATCCCTGTTGGCTGCTTATTTCTTTTATATTTTTGTGCAAATCATTAGAAATAGCAAGATTTTTTGGAATACAAAGATGATTAAGGTAAAGAGGCTTTTTCCGATTTGGGTCTAAAAGAGCTTTTGAGAGCCCGTAAAAGACTGAAGATTCGGCAACAACTTCTTCGCAGAGCATTGCTCTCATCCATTCGAGATAGCTTTTTTCGTCAATAGAAGAATCAGGTTTTGAAGAATCAGGTTTTAAGGAATGCGTAAGTTCATGAAGTAGGGCTTGAGGATAGGCTACAAAGTCTTGATTCTTACCTTTTACAGGTTTTCCTATATAGAATGTTTTTCCATCACAGGCCCCATATTGATATTGACCTTCCGGGAAATACGATGGATTTACAAAAACAACATATTCGGGGTCAGTGATCCTACGGATAAGCCCTAGATACTCAGGAGGATATTGATTGGTTTCTTTAAGGGCTTTTATACAGAGATCTATAAACGCCCTTTTTTCTTTTCTATTCATTTCCATGGCTTTTGGCATTATAGAGGACACGATAAGAGCAGAAAAAGTACTTAGAATTAAAAGGGGAATAGGATGAGAATTTGGTTTTTCTGGTGTGCTTATATTTTTTAATGTTTGTACACCAAAACCAATACCCATTGTAATGGCAAAGGTTACTAGGCCTGACAGTAAGTACTGGCTTGTATTTTTGGAGATCCCCGTAAACATTGTGGTCCTTAAAATGATTGATTATTAAAAATAAAAATTAATCATAATTGATTTTTAGAAAAAAATCAATTTCAGAAACATAACAGCACTTACGCACAACGTCATCGAGCCTCCGTAGGAGGCGTGGCAATCCAGAGTTTCCGGCAGCGATGACATTTCTGGATTGCTTCGCTTCGCTCGCCAGACGCAAGGCTCTGCGTAAGTCCTGCATAAATGAAAGACTGGACTTTGGCACACTTTTTGAATCATGATTAAGGACAAAAACGATATCCCCAATGGGAGATTACATCATGGACTACGCCCTTAATACGCTTTTAGACGAGACCCTTCGCTCCCCCAAAACTGGGCCACAGGATATCCTGCTGACCAATCATTTTGGTGATTTTGTGGTGGGTACCGATACCATTTTGACCTTTGAGCAAGGCATTATCGGGTTTTCAGAGTTTAAAACCTTTGCCCTGGTCAAATTGCCCCAAACGGAAACCGAAACGCCCTTTCGGTTGTTGATTTCCCTGGATGAACCCCACTTATCCTTCATCGTGTTTCCCACCACATCCCAATCCCCCCTGATTGACAAAGAGGACGCTACTGGTCTTTGCAAACACTATAAAATCAAAGACCAGGATTTACTTTTGCTGCACATTGCCAGCATCCGCGAAGATGCCAAATTTGGTCACAAAATTACCCTGAACCTTCGGGCCCCCATCGTGATCAACGCCGAAACGCGCCGCGCCGATCAGCATATTTTTGCAGATAAAGAGTACACACTGCATTATGGCATGAACGGGAAAACCAAAGAACTTTAGGACACCTTATCTTAACGATCCGAAACGCTTTGTAAAAAAGACCGAAGATCCTCCGCCCTGGGGTTATTGGCCGAGCCCGTAATCACGATATCCTGAAGAGACGTTGGCTGACCATAAAACTGATGGGCCAGATCCGAACGTGTGCGAATGCTTGATCCCTCCAAAGACAATCCCACATACAACCCCGAAGATTTCGCAATCACAATAAAATCCGTTTTGGAAGAAACAGCCGTGCTGCCACTAAGGCCCGCCCCCACAGTTGCCACAGCAATGCCGGCATCCCCGCCGAAACGAAAATGTCCATCCAAAAGTTCGGACAATTGCTCTTTGGACTGAACAAAAATCATGGCCTCTGATACCGACAGACCGATTTGCAGGCCCAGGCTACCGCCCCCAATGTCCACAAAACCAGGATAGGACCAGGACCCGTCTTCCAAACGGCCCAAAATCACCCCACTGCCCCCAGATCCCCCCAGGATAAAGCCCCCTTTATAGAGCGAGGGAATAATAATCACCGCCTTGCTGTCTTTCAGCCATTGTGGGGATTTTTCAAAATCTTTCCCTTTTAGGAGGTTTTTGGCCACAAAATAGGCATCACTCACCAACCGATCCGACGTGTCTGGCCCCGCATGGGCCGCCGTGGTTCCCATCACAATCATGATGATCCAAATGATTAAGGCTCTTTTATTAACCGTCATTGCGAGCGCAGCGAAGCAATCCAGAAATTCCACAGCTCCCGGAAACCCTAGATTGCTTCGTCGCGTTGCTCCTCGCAATGACGAAAAAGTTAGGTTTTTAGAGGTACCCATTAAACGCATAACAGCTCCTTATTTTTATTGTTATTCTGATGGCTCTTGTGACGAAGGTGTTCCCCGAAATCCCTGGGCAATGATGTAAAACTCTGATGATTCTTTGCGGCTGGCCTCAGGCTTGTACCGGGCCACATGATCAAAATGCACACGGCATGTTTTCAAAAAAGCCTGGGTTTCTGATCCATCAAAGGATTTCATCACCATACATCCCCCTTTCGGTAACATCGTCAGCGACCATGAGAAAACCAAATCACATAAGGCCATCACTTGCAAATGATCTGTTGCACGATGTCCGGTTGTATTGGGGGCCATGTCGCTGAGGATAATTTGGGGGATGCGATCCCCCAGAGCCTCTTGAACCGCCGTAAACGCCGCATCATCCTGTAAATCCGCGCACAAAACCGTGGCCCCCGGCAGGGGATCCATGGGCAAACGATCCACCGCAATCACAAAGCACCCCTGATGCACGCACCATTGCGTCCAACTGCCCGGCGCGGCCCCCAAATCCAAAACCACGGTGCCTGGGTGCAGCAAATGATACTTTTCGTGAATTTCCTGTAATTTATAGACAGCGCGGGACCGAAACCCCTCCGCCCGGGCCTGATGAACAAAGGGATCGCGATCCTGACGTTTCAGCCAACGCTTGGTGATTTCGCTGTGGTGTTTATTAAATTTTCGGATGGATTTTTCAAAACGCATAATGGGTTTAGATCCCCCCCAATTCTTTTATTTTTTTCTCAATCATATCCGATCGTTCTGGTTTTTCCGCCTGAAGAAAGAGGGTTTGCGCCCGTTGATACGCGGCCAGGGCGGCCTTATGATCCACCGTTGAAATGACTGACGCAATACGCTCGTGACACTGGGCTTGATTATAGACATCCCCCTCTTGTTCATACAAAAACAACGCCCGCGTATACAGCTCAATCACCATTGGGGCGGGCCCCCCGTTTTCGCGCACCTGATCCGCCAAAACCACCAAGGATGTCGCGGCGCGCTTTTTTTTCTTTTGGGACAATAACAATTCCACATTTTGGTTGGCAAGATTGGGTATGGAAGAAAACTGCCCATACTGCACCGCCACCAACAGCAAATGTTCGTAAAAATACGACAACAACAGGGGATCCTTGCGGGCCTTCACGGCATCGGTGGCCCGCTGCATGATATAGGCACTCATCACCGCATCCCCTTTTTTGGCATACACCAGGGCCTTCATGATTTCCACATCCACCGCGCCGTAAACATCACGGGCCTGGCGATAGGAAAGTTCCGCCTCAAACAAAACCCGCAGCGCCTCGTCCCAGGACTGATCTTTTACCAGAGTTTCGGCCTGTGCATAGGCATGCTCCCCCTTTTTCCCATCGGTTCCCAAAACCCAGTACTCATACACCGATGACCAGCCGACGTAAAACACCCCCACTGCAAACAGAACAATAAAAAGGCGCTTTATCCCCTCTGGGCTTCGGAAGATCTTGCCCCCAAACGCCTTTAAAGAAGCCAGCCACGCCTGCCAAACGTTAACATTCATATTTTCTTAAACCTTTTCCCCCATACTCTAGGATACAAACCGATTCCTTTCGAGGGTTTTTTATGTTTTTTGGTATTCTGGAACAATGCTTCAGCCATTTGAAAGATCTGGCGAAGTTTACGCGGACATCCCACACGCATCTCCAGAATCTGGAAATGCGCCAACGGGCCCTGTCCGAGCTGATCGCCCAGGATGCCGTTGACCAGGACGAGCTGTTTGCCGAACTGGACGCCATTGAAATGGCCCTGATTGACGAGGCCATGTCCCTGTCCGAAGATATGCTGTGGCCCGATCCCGTGCCCCAGCTTACCTACCCTTCTTTCCGTAAAGCGGGCAACGACAACAGACGCTTTCTGGTCCTGGTGTCCCCTTTACAGGGGGTCTAAGCCCGATACACCATCATCTCTTCTTTTGGCCTTGGGCTTCACCGCAGATTGCAGCGTTTTGACCAAATCAAAAATTTTGCTGCGCACATCTTCATCCTGAATGGCGTAAAACGCCTGAAGAAATTCCAGGGAATCCCGACGTTTTAAGGGATCCAGTTCCTCCCCATACACTTCATCATCCTCGTGCAAGTGATAGGCCAGCGGGGACGAAACATCTTGAAAATCAAGACTCTCAAAAAAAAACGTAATGGGCACATCCAGCGCCCGGCTGATTTCAAACAAACGGCTGGCACTAATCCGGTTGGCCCCGCGTTCATATTTTTGAATTTGCTGAAAGGTCAGGCCAATTTTATCGCCCAAATCCCCCTGGGTAATGCCCAGCATGTTACGCCGGATGCGCAACCGCTGGCCCACATAGGAATCAACAACATGAGGATTTGACATAATTTTTCCTTTATTTTTCACATAAAAGGTACAATACAAGTGTATGAAATGCGTGTCAATACCTATGATTGTATTTTTTCACCCCGATGGAATTTTTATGGCATTTAATTTTTTTGTTTTTTATGTTATATTTTTATTTTTTCTAAATCAAAATAACCATGGGTTCGACGTTGCCCCAACAGTCTTTTAAAACAAATAGAAAAAAATTTCTTAGCGCACTCACAACAGCGCTCGCAGCATGGCTCACAACCGCCTCCACCTTGGCGGGGGGGGCTTCTATGCTCGTGGGGTTGGTGCCAGACTCTCAATGGGTTCCGGAAACTATCGGTAATGTAGAGCTTCGAGATCTTTATGAAGACGTGCCCGTCATTGGCGATCTGGCCCAAACAGATTCTGGCGATCGGATCTTGTTGGCCCAAAATTTTCTTTTGGCCTGTTTGATCTTGGGATTGCCCGCCCGATATGCCCTGGCGTTAAAATTCGATAAAAAACGGCGCGAAGTTAACGATAAACTGGCTGCACAAAACCTGGATCTTCCTTCATCAGAAATCCCTAAAATCCCAAAATCAGGCCACTGGTATGGGCCTGCAGTTGCGGGGGGGTCGGCTGCTTTTTTGGTTAGTCTGATTGCCCTGGATCCGACGCTGCGTCTGGTGGCCACAGGGGCCTATTTAGCGTCTTTAGGCATCGTCAACAGCAGCGCCGTAGACCTCAATCAGCTCTTAAAAATCCTTAAGCATGTCGATGAGCACTTAAAGACTAGACCCCTCTCTCCAGAAGAGCTGAAAGACATTATCGAAACCCATAAAAAGGGAGACATAACCGCCTATATCGTCCACGCAATGACCGCCAGTGTGATTGCGCTTTTTGCTTTTCCCTCTGTTGAGCCCTTACTATCAGACACAAATTATACTGAAAATACAACAGTTAAAATTGCCAACGCTGCAGCCATTGCCCTAAATAGCCTGGCCATGGCCGCACGCAATTGGCAACATCGTGATCACGACCCGCACACCAATACTCTTCTTGGGATTAGCAACCTTTTGGGAACCCTTCGCGGACTATCGGAACTTTATTTTCCAGGGGCCCCTGAGTTGGGCCTTTTGGGGAATGCCGGGGCGGCCGTTTGTACCAATAGGGCCTCTCAAGAAACCCCTGATAATCCAGAAAAACATCTGGGCATAACAGCGGTCAGTGCGGCCTGCATGACTTTTATGGTCACTCAAATTGTTGCCCATTCACCCTCGAATCTTAAGGAAGTAAACTATAAAATTGAAATGCCAATGATTGTTGATGGCACCCCCATCTTGCCTAATCCAGGACAACTTTCTCATAACCCCACATTATATCTATCTGCAACACCCCAAGACATCCATTTGGGACAAAAAATTTTTTCGCAGATTCCCCCAAAGATTTTCATTTTAGCAAATCCAGAGCTGACTTCTTTCAAAACAGACTGGAACGCCCTTAAACAAATAACAGACAACCCTGGACCAAACCCCGGGATCGACCCCGTCATTCTTCAGCGTGTCCGCCCCATAATAGCGATTTTGGCTGATGCCTTGGGCGATACTCGGAACGATTCTGACGAACAAATCGCCGGAAAAATTATCAATTCTTTACAAAAGGACCCATCTTTCGCAACATGGCTAGAGACTAAGTGGCCAAAAAATAATTTAAAATCAAAAACATTTTTAGAACAACTAGATAGCCTTACCTTATTGCTCCCCCTGTTCAAGGAAATACAGCGTCCAGAGGGCACCCATAACATGGCAAATCTTTTGCAGCACTGGGCCATGCAAGGCGTAGAAAAAGACAAGGTGTTTTTGACCATTATGCGAACAAAGGAAGCTATGATAATCGTTGCTCAGGCTATGTTGGCATCTCTTGTCTTGGCGGCAGTCACAACATCCGCCAAAAATTTCCTTGGCACAGATGGGAAAACCCCGTAAAAGAAACCTCTGGTTTCGGGGTGTAGCGCAGTCTGGTAGCGCACTTGGTTTGGGTCCAAGGGGCCGGGAGTTCGAATCTCTCCACCCCGACCAGTTTTATTTTCCCCTATCCCTGCAACCCCCGAATAAAATCCGGCAGGTGCGTCTGGCGGCTGCGGCGCAGTTTTTCCGCCGTCATAATGGCGCTGATTTGGTCCAGGCTTTGGTGGATGTCTTGATTGATAATGACGTAATCGTATTCGGCCCAATGGCTGATTTCCTGGCGGGCGCCGTCCATGCGTTTTTGAATGACGCCCATGTCATCGGTTTGACGGGCCACCAGGCGGCGGTTCAGCTCCTCAATGCTGGGCGGCAGGATAAAAACACTGACCATGTCCTTCCGCGCCGAGAGTTTAATTTGCTGCGCCCCCTGCCAGTCAATATCAAACAGCATATCATGGCCGGCGTCCAGGGCGTCCTCCACAGGGGCGCGGGGTGTGCCGTAATGATTGCCAAAAACGCTGGCGTATTCCATCAGGGCCTGATTTTGGATCATGGCGTCAAAGGCTTTTTTGGTGACGAAGTGATAATCTTTGCCGTCCACTTCCCCGGGCCGTTGGGGCCGCGTTGTGGCCGATATGGACAGCGTCAACTGGGGATGCCGCTGCAGCAGCAGCCGCGACAGGGTCGTTTTGCCCGCACCGGACGGCGAAGACAAAATCAAAATCAAACCGCGATTGTGCGTATTGCGTCCGTCCGTCATTTGGCGATAGAATACTGGCGTTGACTTGACCTGTTATGAAGGGCATTGTGCCGTAAATCAAATGAAAAAACCACCCAAAACCATTTGTATCACAGGGGCCAGCAGTGGCCTGGGGGCCGCGTTGGCTCTTGTCTATGCCCATTCTGGGATCACGCTGTTTTTAACGGGGCGGCACCCCACGCGCTTACAGTCCGTCGCTGATGCTTGCCGCACCCAGGGTGCCACGGTCCACACCAGCGTTCTCGATGTCACCAAAAAGGGCCTGATGCAGGCCTGGGCCGCCGATGTGTTAACCCACGGCACCCCTGATCTGATCATTGCCAACGCCGGTATTTCCGGGGGAACGGCGGAGGGATCCGAGCGTCTGGAACACATGGAGGCCATGGTCTATACAAACATCCTGGGCGTTTTTTACACGGTGGAACCTTTCCTGCCGGCCCTGAAAACGGCCCGTTCCGGCCACATTGCCATCATCAGTTCCCTGGCCGGATATCGGGGCTTTCCCGGCGCCCCGGCGTATTGTGCCAGCAAAGCCGCCGTGAAAAGTTACGGGGAATCCCTGCGGGGTTTGCTCTTTCCCGACGGAGTTTCTGTCACCACCGTCTGCCCGGGCTATATCCAAACCCCCATGACAGACGTTAATGACTTTGCTATGCCGCTGATGTGGTCCGCCGAAAAAGCCGCGTCGTTTATCAAAGACCGCCTGCTGAAACGCCCGGCGCGTTTGTCTTTTCCCTGGCCAATGACGTTTTTGGTGTGGCTGCTGATGGTGTTGCCCGCGTCGTGGGTGGACGGTTTGCTGAATCGCCTGCCCCGAAAAAAGGGCTTATCTGCCGAATGATGAATGTCCTGAATGCTGTTTTGCCGGTTTTTATGCTGATCCTGCTGGGACATGGCCTGAAACATTATGCCTTTATCCCAAAATCGGGGTGGGAGGGGTTGGAGCGCCTGACCTATTACGTTTTCCTGCCCGCGCTCTTGTTTCACAGCTTTGCCGGTCAACCCTTGGCCGATGGGCGCGTTTTAAAAACCGCCGTCATTATTATTTTGTTGATCTTCACCGCCGTGACCCTGGTGGCCTTTTTTGTGGGGCGGGAGGTTTTGCGCCTGGAAAACAAAACCTTTGCCTCCTTTTTTCAGGGCAGCATTCGGTTTAACAATTATATCGGCCTGTCCCTGGTGGCGGCTTTGTTTGGGGCAACGGGGGTGAATGCCTACGGGGTTATCGTGTTGGTGGCCATTCCGCTGGCGAATTTTTTAACCCTGGCGGTTATGGCCCATTATGCGGACGAGCGTGCTTTTTCCCTGAAACGCGTCACACGTCAAACCGTGTTAAACCCTTTGGTTTTGGCGACAATTGCGGGGTTTATCGCGCCCCTGATTCCCATAGCCTTTCCCATGGGAAAAAGTTTAATTGGGGCCCTGGCCTCGGGCGCCCTGCCCGCCGGGGTTTTGGGCATTGGCGCCGCGCTGTCCTTAAGGCACGTCAAACAGACCTGGAAAGCCGTTGTGGGCAGCTGCGTTGTAAAGCTGATTGTTTTTCCCGCGCTGATTTTGGTGTTGATGCTGTTTTATGATTTGCCGTCCCCCTGGTGGCAGGTTTTGATGATTTTCGCCGCCACGCCGTGCGCCACGTCCTGTTATATTTTGTCCAAACAAATGAAGGCCGACGCCGATGCCATGGCCAGCATTTCGGCGGTGATGACGTTGGCCTCGGCACTGACCATGACGCTTTGGATGTATGGGATGATGGTATGGCGCGGCTAAGTGATTTACGGAACCTTTTGAAACAACAAAATCTTGACGGGTTTTTCGTGCCCCGCACCGATGCGTATCAAAATGAATACTTATCGCCGGATCAGGAACGGTTGGCGTGGTTAACGGGATTTACGGGCTCAGCGGGAACAGCCATTATCCTGGAGGATACCGCCGCCCTATTCGTGGATGGACGCTATATCACCCAGGCGGCGGGGGAAGTCTCAAGCGATTACACCGTCCATCTGATCCCGGATTCGCCGGCCACGCGTTGGCTGAATACCCACGCCGCGCAAAAAACCATGGGCTTTGATCCCTGGCTACACACAGAAAAACAAATAAAAACGTGGCAAACGGCCTGTCCCCTGGTCACGTTTGTTCCGGTAAAGGCCAATCCCATCGATACTCTGTGGCAAAACCGTCCCGCCCCCCCCGTCAACCCCGCCTGGATTCACCCGGACAGTTACGCGGGTCGTCCGTGGTCTGACAAAATCACCCAGATGCGAAAAACCCTTCAGGATCAAGGCGCAGGATGCTTGCTCATCACCGATCCCGCCAGTGTCTGCTGGCTGCTGAACCTGCGGGGCGGCGATATCCCCTATACGCCGTTGCTGCTGGCCTATTTATGGGTGGGCTTGAGCGATATGATCCTGTTTACCGACCCCGCAAAAATCCCTGAAGCTATTTTGAAACATCGGCCTGGGCTGGAGATTAGAGCACCATCGCAGATTCTTGAAACCCTGAAAACCCGCGCCGAACTGACGCTCTATGATGATACGGAATGCCCATTGGCGTTGTCTCAGGCTTTGAAAAATAAAAAAAGTTTTCCCAACCCCTGTCAACTCCCCAAAGCCATCAAAAATCCAGCGGAACAAAACGGCATGCGGGCGGCCCACCAGCGGGATGGCGCCGCTGTGACGCGGGCGCTGGCGTGGCTGAAAACGGCCCCCCACCCCATCACAGAAATCGACATCGAAAATCACTTTTTGGCTGAACGCCGGAAAGAGGATCTTTTTCACGACCTCAGCTTTTCCACCATCGCCGGGGCCGGACCCAATGGCGCGATTATTCATTATCGGGCCAGCCCCGAAAGTTGCCGCACGCTGAATCCGGGGGGGGAGTTGGTCCTGATTGACAGCGGCGCCCAATATCACGACGGCACCACGGACATCACCCGCACCGTGTGGGTGGGCAAAAACCCGCCGCCGGATGAGATCAAGCGCCTCTACACCCTGGTCCTGATCGGTCACATCCGCCTGGCCACGGCCCGTTTTCCCGTGGGCACAACGGGGGCGCAGCTGGATAGTTTGGCCCGAGATGCTCTGTGGCGGGCGGGCCTGGATTATCGCCACGGCACGGGCCACGGCGTCGGCGCGTTCCTGTCCGTGCACGAGGGGCCCTGCGGCATCAGCAGACGTTACCACACCACGCCCCTGCAGCCCGGCATGATTCTGTCCAACGAACCCGGCTATTACCGCCCCGGCGCGTTTGGGATTCGTCTGGAAAATCTGCTGCTGGTGCGGGATGACCTGCCCCCACCAGAGGGCGCCGAGATTCCCCTGCTGGGCTTTGAAACCCTGACCCGCGCTCCCTTTGAATTGACCCTGATCGACCGTGATCTCTTGGGGGAAGAGGGGTGGGGATGGGTGCGGGATTATGGGGTTCAATAAGGGGATATTGATGTCGTCATTGGATATTTTGAACGAGCAAATTAAAGAGTTTCTGAAATCAGAAACGCCCGAAGTTCTATGCATTCGTGGCCCTTGGGGTGTGGGCAAAACATATGCATGGGATGAGGCTTATAAGAAAAACCTTGAAGAAAAAACAATAGCCTTGCCGCATTATTTAAAGGTTTCCCTCTTTGGCATAGATACCCTTGATGCCCTTAAATTGGCCATTTGTCAAAATCACAAAATTACAAAACACAACTGGTGGAAAGTCTGGAAGCATGTGCAAACTTTGGTTGCAAAAAACCATAAACCCTTTGAAGATGCTTTATCCTTGGTTGGAGTTGGCAATTCAACATTAAAAGTTGTTATCACATCCCTACCTAGCGACACAATTATTGTATTGATGACCTCGAACGACGGGGAAAGAATCTTTCTCCTAAAGACGTTATGGGGCTTATTTCTCATCTGAAGGAACAAAAAAAGTGCAAGGTTGTCTTAATTTTAAATGATGAAAAACTGGAAGAATTCAAAGAAGAATTTGATGAGCTAAAAGAAAAAGTCATCGACGTAGACATAAATTTTGAACCCTCTGTTGAGGATATTGGTAAGATTGCCTTTGGTGAAAATTATTTTCAAGATTATCAACAGGACTTACGCAAAACGTCCATTGTGTCATTCCTACGAAAGTGGAAATCCATTTTTTTTAATGGCTTGGGGATCCCCGCTTGCGCGGGGATGACACTTGGGCGGCCAATTTGCGTAAGTCATGATCAAGAGATTATTAAAACGGCATGCCGCGACCTGAAAATTAAAAACATAAGAATAATCAGCAAGATAAAGCTCTTGTCCGAAAAGTTTATGAAAGTATTCAAGGGGAATGAATTTGATGCAAAAGCGATGGAATCTCCCCTGCGAATGTTGGCCCTTGCCGGCCTTTCAGAATACGGGGCATCCTCAAGAAAGCAGGTTCCAACAATAGACTTTATCAAGAAGTATAACCCAACTCTATACTATAATTATGATAAGGAAAAGAAAAACGAACCTGAGTATATTCGGCATACTTTTTTACAAAAATATGGGCATCAATACGCAGATGATCTCGACAAGGAAATCATCAACGCTGTTCAAAGAGGGTATTTTGATGAAGATGCCTTGAAAACGCTTCTTACAGCCCATAATCAAGCCGTTGTCGATAATGCAACAAAAGAATATTTTTATGAATCATGGCGTATTTTTCATGATAGTTTCAATCATAATAAACAGGAAGTGGTAGAGAGCATTTATGAATCCTGTAAAAAGTGCATGAAATCAATATCTATTGGCGACATTGATGCAACAATTTGCAAACTACGGCCCCTTGAACATGATGATAAAGCCGATGATTTGATCACACAATGCGTTACTGAGCCGTCTTTTACCCACGAATTTTTCAATATAGATGCCCTCCATAATTTTTCGAGACCAAGAGACGAAAAATTTATCAAGGCGATCAGAAAAAGATACCAGGAATTAAAACCTAAGAAATCCCTGCGCGAAGATTTGGAAGAAAATGCTGAAAACGCTCTCTCTTCTGAAGGCATGAAGGCACTACAAGAAGCCAGTGCTGAAGCTTATTATGATGTCTTCAAAACTGAAAATGGACCCCACTTGGGTCGCTGGATTGAAAAGGCCCTTCAGTATCCATACACAGCAGAAGATGGAATAACACACGTTCGTAATAATGTCGAAAAAGCACTCCAAAAAATCGCGGGGGAGTCCAAATTAAATGAAATGAGAATAGAAAAATTTAACATCCCACAATCAAAAGACGGAAATCTTTGATTACTATTGATTTTTTTTGAAAAAATTTTTCTTGACAACCCCTTGACTTTTCTATCCATGTTTTTTATCCTTAAACCATAGAAACAACAGGATAAACCCTTGTCGACATAGATTTTTTTGATGTTTCTTGCCATGGCAGAGGGGGTGACCGGTCCCCCTCACTGTTTCTGAAATAAGGAAACGAAGGGTGCAGGCTGACCCTAAAGGCAAACAGCCCGTCGGTGGGCAGCGAGACGAAACGATACAGCGTTGCCCGTGGCACTGCCCAGGGTGCTTAGCCTCCCCGCCCGGGGGGCGTTTACCAAGGGGGGCGTGATCAAGAGCCCCCGTGAACTGATCCTTGATCAAAAGCAGAGGCGCGCTTCTCACTTTTATTGATGTCATTGAAAAAACAGAGGTTTTAGATTTTAAAAAACCACCCCAAAAACCATTAGCCAGCCATTTGAAGATATGCTAAAGTCCCACCCATCTTAGGAAACGTCCGTCGGCGAGGGTTCGCTCACGGGCGGTTTTTTCGTGGTTTGTTTTTTAGGGATGTTTGCGTGTTTGATTCTTTATCCGCACGGATGACGGGGATTTTTCGCTCTTTACGGGGCCGCGGGGTCCTGCGCGAAGAAGATCTGGACCAGGTGCTGCGCGATATTCGCGTGGCGCTGCTTGAGGCCGATGTGTCCCTGCCCCTAACCCGCAGCTTCCTGGCCGATGTGAAGGCCGATGCCGTGGGCCAAAACCTGATGAACAGCCTGTCCCCGGATCAGCTGATTGTTAAAATTGTCCATGATCATCTGATTAAAATGCTGGGTAACCAAGGGTATACCCTGAATGTGGACAAACAAAAACCGGCGGTGATTTTGTTTGCGGGCCTTCAGGGATCGGGAAAAACCACGGGGGCGGCGAAGATTTCCCACTTTCTAAAAACCAAAAATAACAAAAATGTGCTGCTGGCCTCCACCGATATTTATCGTCCGGCGGCGCGGGAACAGCTGGCGATTTTGGGCCAGCAAGCGGGCGTTGATACCCTGCCCATCATCGACAATGAAAAACCCCTAAATATCGCCAAACGCGCCCTGCAGGCCGCCATGGCCTATGATGTTTTGGGTATTGATACCGCCGGTCGGTTGCACCTGGACGATGCCTTAATGGCGGAACTCAAAGAGATTGTCGCCCTGTCCAAACCCGCCGAAATTATCCTGGTGATGGATGCCATGACGGGGCAGGATGCCCTGGGCGTGGCGGAGGCCTTTGCCAAGGCTGTGCCGCTGACGTCGCTCATGCTCAGCCGGATGGACAGTGATGCCCGGGGCGGGGCGGCGTTATCGCTGCGGGCGGCGACGTCGTGCCCCATTGCGTTTTTGGGCACCGGCGAAAAAATATCTGACCTGACCCCGTTTTTCCCGGATCGCCTGGCCGGGCGCATTTTGGGCATGGGGGACGTGGTGTCCCTGGTGGAAAAGGCCCAATCGGTGGTTTCCGAAAAAGAAGCCAAAGACCTGGAAAAAAAACTCCGCCGGGGCCAGTTTGATTTTAACGATATGCTGTCCCAGATGCGGCAAATGCGCAATATGGGCTCTATTGGCAGTTTGCTCGGCATGATTCCGGGGATGGGGCAGATTAAGGAGCAAATCAACAACGATGAAGCCACCCAAAAAATGCGCCAGGTTGAGGCCATTATTTGTTCCATGACCCCCAAGGAGCGGCGGGATCCCAAATTGCTGAACGCATCGCGCAAAATCCGCATTGCTAAGGGTGCCGGGCGCACGGTGCAGGACGTGAATCTGCTGCTGAAACAACACCTGCAAATGTCGCAGATGATGAAATCTCTCGGTCGCATGAACAAACATCAATTGCGACAGATGGGACGATCCCTGGGCTTTCCGAAAGGATAGCCTGATTTTTTTCGATAACCTCAAAACACAAGGAACTTTACTCTCATGGCTGTTAAATTAAGATTGGCCCGCGGCGGCACCAAAAAACGTCCCTTTTACCAAATCGTGGCCTCAGACGCCCGCAGTCCCCGCGACGGGAACTTTTTGGAAAAAATCGGCACCTACAACCCCATGCTGCCCCGTGAGCACGAACAACGGGTGGTACTCAACACCGAACGCGCAGCCTACTGGCTGAAAGCCGGCGCCCAGCCCACGGACCGCGTGGTGACGTTCCTGGCCAACGCCGGCCTGGTGGAAAAACCCGCCCCCCGCAACAACGCCCAAAAAGCATTACCTGGCAAAAAAGCCCAGGAACGCGCGCAGCAACGCGCCGCCAAGGCCGCCAAACGCGCTGAGGCTGCTGCCGGTGGATCGGACGCTGCGGCTGAGGGTTGATCGGGTCCCCCAACGGGTACGTTCCCGCGTTTGCCGCCCCCCCTCCCACAACGGGGGGGGGGCTCGGCCCTTGCTATCTCAATACAAATCCTTGCAAAATAGTTTAAATTATTTTATTGATTTTTATATTAATCAAATATATAATCCTTGGAGTTTTTTTATGAAATAGATCCCGATTCTTATGATTGATTCTGATGCCATGAAGGATCCCATTTACGATACCATAAGAGACCTAATCCTGGATAAGAACACGACCGTACAGGATTTGGCAGCAGAAGACCCCTTATTTTTAGAGTTCGCCAACGCCATAGAAGAAGCCTATGTCTCTTTTAAGAATAACAAATACGAATCGTGGGAATCAATTCACACGGCAATGAGGATGGGTGTTAATAGTACAGTAGAAGCCCTTTCTAGATATTTAGAGGGAATTCGACAGGCAGATTACTCTTACTCAACTCAAGAAAAACTGAGTGCTGTTATCGATTACACCCTCTCTAAAGCAGGACAATACACCAAGGGGATGATTGCACGTGCTTATGGGGGCATGCTGCTCCAAATTCGTGACAATGATGTAGAAAAATATGTAAAATCCCTCGCGTATCTTGAAACCCGTCATGGCCCCTTTCATGTGCACAATCTTAGCAATGATACTCCTTTCAGTGTTTATACTGAATTATTATGGCAATATCTTCCTACGGACACCCCCGAAAGGAATACGCATTATCGTTCAAGCTTAGAAACACTGCACATATTGTGCGAGCATGCCCCTGAAACGCTCTATGATAAGGACTCTATTCTAGACCGACTTTTGTTGTTAGCGTCCATAAGAAAACAACAAAATAAAATGCCGGAAGACCTGTTTGACAACCCGGTGTCTGAAACCAATGACCTGGTATGGCAGTCTATCGTGACGTTCTGTGAGCGCGTAAAGCCACCCATCACTTTCTATGTAATCTCGACGATAGAACAAAACTGGCCAAAACTAAATAAAAAGCCATGGGAGGCAAAAAACCTGAAACCCAGAGAAAAAGTATTGGCGTTTCTTATTAACAATGGAGCTCAATTCGGAGCAGGATATGGGCAACCTCATCTTGAGGGATGGAATCTGAGCACGACCGATTTTTCAAACCAAAAGGCCTTGCCAGAGGTGGATACCAAAACAACCGTCGTTCATCCAAAAGAATCCTTGGAAACAACACTGAAGCGTTTCCAAAATGTCCCTGCCGGAGAGTTGGGGCGTATGATTGATCAATTAACGCCTCGCATTGCTGGAATGGAATGGCAACCACGTCAAACAAAAATTTTAAAACAGATTGTTACACAACTTCAACTAAACGAAAGCCAATGTTCCTATTTGCCAACAGAACAACCAGAGCAATCTGTATTGATTCTGCCTGCACAACAGCCCATTCAATATGCCACCGCCGGAGAGCTGTTTGAGGCTTATGATGCCTTTGGTCAGATTGATTTTGATGCCCTGCGCCGTCGCGCCGAACTGGCGGGCGCCCCGATTGTCGAGGGACGCCGACCCGGCGGTGATTTTTCCCAGCAGAATCTCGCTGGGGCCTTTCTCTGTTCAGGCCTGCAAAAAGGCAATCTTACCGGGGTCAACGCCGCTGATGCGGTTTTCGCATACACCGATTTACGGGAAGCAGACCTTTCTGAGGGTGATTTTTCGGGGGCTGTTTTTTATGGCGTTGATCTTCGTGGTACCGATCTAAGGATGGCTAATTTAGCCAACGCGCGGTTCATCAATTGCCGCATGGGTCCCTTGCATAGCAAGCCCATGGATATGAGCTGGGCCAATTTCAACATACACTATATGCATCAATCCACTTGGGATGGCCCTATTGAGTTAAGAGAAACAACCATTAGTGGAATTTTTTCACACTGTAAAGTATCCAAACTGGATATGCGCGATGCTACCGTTAACAAGGTAATATTCGTTGCAACCCTTGCGGATACGCTACAGTTTTCAGAAACGGCCACCGACATCGAAATCGCCCATAGCAGCCGCGTCCATGCCACACACCCCAACCCCAATGAGATTTATGTGGATGAAACCTCCTATCACCAGGAATCCCTGATTTATATCCCGTGTTCCTCTAACGTGAGTGGCCTGATAATTCCAGACTTGTTATCCCAAGACAGCATCGGTTGTCCTTTGGGGGGCGAGTTGCACAATAATCCCAACGTCCCCTGGTCAACCAAATCCCAGGACCTGCAGCTTGCGTCATTACTGGAAGCCAAGCAACTGGGGATGTCCTTGTAAACGGGCAAACTACCCCCCCCCCGGCCACACCCCGTACAGAATGTGATCCAGGTCCTGGCACTCTTTTTTATCTTGATCGTTCAGGGCATTATAAGTAGCGCGGTCCATCAGAATGGGGCAGGTGTATTTTTTGCAAAAGGCCTGTAATTTTACGGCATAATTCACACAGTTACCGATAACGGTGTAATCCATGCGGTCGTGAACCCCGATATTTCCGGAAATAACATTGCCCGTGGACAGGGTAATGCCCACCTCAATGGGGTGCAAAAAACGACTTTGGTGCAACCGCAGGCGTTCGTGAATCTGACGGGCGGCGCGATACGCCATGGTGGCGTGTTCATGGGTGGGAATGGGGGTTCCAAAAACGGCCAGCACCCCATCCCCCATATATTTATCGACGATGCCTTTGCAGGACCGGATATCCTCCACAATCAATTCATAAACCATGTTCAGGAGCGACACCGTCTTTGCCGCGCCCAGCCGCTGGGTGATCCCCGTAAAGTCCCGAATATCCGTAAACAGCACCGTCACGTGACGTTCCGTTCCCCCCAGGTCCAACGTGGGGTTTTGCAGCATCCCCTCCACCACCGTTTGGGGCATATACCGGGACAGCATCTGACGTTCGCGCAAATAATGCAGGGCATCCAAATACGACGCCAGCAGGGACCCCATCAGGGTTAACCGCTGGACCTCCACCGTGCGAAAGGGTTCTTTGCGCGTTAACACCATCATCAGCGGGGCCGCGGCCTCCACCGGTATGGGGAAATAAAGCCGAGGATGCCGGCCATCAGAAGGGGTATTGTCAATGGTGGCCTGTTCATGCCAGGGCGCAGAAACCACCTTATCCACACGAATGTCCCGAACGTTGGAAACCACCACCGTCCCCGCAGGATTCACAATAAACGCATCCGTCCAATGATCAATAAAATCAATGGCCTGTTCCAACAAATGATTGCGATCCAAAATTTTGGAAAATGTTTTGGCCGCATCCAGCAGCGTATTTTGATCCCGGTACATTTCCAGAACTTCGGAAGAAAGTTCGTATTGTAGCGTCGTATGATGATCCAGCGCCGCCAAAACGGTCCGACAAAGATGTAAAATATCTTCCGGAACGTCTTTGTCCGTTTGATAAACCAGGGATAAATTTCCGGATGTTAGAAAATGGGTGGGCATGGAAGGATCTACGGATCCCTCCTCTTCCCAGGTATAAACCACCGTATCTTCCAATAAAACGGCAAGACTGGAGGCCAGCAATGTCTGTATCAGCGACGAGAGAAGCCCTGAATCTTTCAGTGTTCGCAGCAGTTTACGCCCTTTGGCGTGCATGGGGCCCTCGCTATACCGTCACGGATAAAACCGACGCGACCTTGGCCAATAAGGCATCCGGATCAAACGGTTTTGTCACATAATCATCCGCCCCCACATCGTGACCATGAATGCGATCTGCGCTTTGGCCCCGTGCGGTGAGCAGAATGATATACGGATTATAGCTTGCCGACAAATGTTTAATTTTTTGACACGCATCAAAACCATCCATTTCCGGCATCATCACGTCCATGACAATGACATCGGGATGTTGCTGATCCGCCAAATCCACGGCCTGATGACCATTGCTACCCATGAGCAGGGCTACGTTGTGATCTTCAAGATCCTCCAGCGTTTGCTCCAGCAGGATGCGGATGTACGCTTCATCATCAACGATCAGGACTTTTTTCGGACTCATGGAAAAAAGTATACCAGAGTCACAGGGCAGAGTCCATGGGATAACTATAGCGCTATGCCATCAAAACGGCAGCAAGATATCCAGCATCTCCGACCCGTAACGGGCGCCCTGAATGTCACTGATGTGACCGCGACCGCCGTAGGAAATCCGGGCCTCAGCAATTTGATCATAGGCAATGGTGTTCTGGTTTGTGATATCTTCCGGACGGATAATCCCCGCAATTTGCAGCTCGCGGACTTCGTAGTTCACGCGGACTTCTTGACGACCCAGGATGACCAGGTTCCCATTGGGCAGTTTTTGTGTGACAATGGCGGCCACTTTCAGGTTGATTTCCTCTTTGCGGTCAATTTTGCCATCACTTTTGTTGCTGAGATCACTGCTGGTATCCACCAGGTTTGTGGGATCCACGGCATCGGGCAAAATTTTCCCCAAATAGCTTTCAAAGCCCAAAACATTGGGCACGGCTAGTGATTCACTATTGGCACGCGAACGCTCTGACGTATTATCCAACTTGGCATCATCGTTAATGGTGACATTAACGGTGAGCAGATCCCCCACATCGTTAGCGCGCAAATCCTTAAAAAACGACTTGCTGCCCTGGCGCCACAGGGACCCCGTGGCCGCGGGGGCCTCAGCAATGGGGCCGGGAACGGGAATGGAGACGGGGCGATACCCCGCCGCCTGGGTGGGGTTTTCAATGGTGCTCATTTCCGGTGGCTGTCCCACCCGGGACGCCCGATCCCACAAAGACGCGCACGCATTCAGCGACAAACAAAGAACGATCAAAAGGCAAAAACGAATCATTGGGAAACCTCTTCACTGGCCACAACGACTTTGGCCGATTGTTTGCCGTTCACCACGGCGGAAATGATTTTTTTGCTGCTGAGATTCATCACACGAATCACATCATCCATGGCGCCATCGTCCATGGCCTGGCCCTGGGCGGTGAGTTTCATTTGGCCTGTTTCCACTGTTAAGGTGACCAGTTCCTTTTTATGCACCAACGTGGGGGCGGCAATGGCGTTTTTACGAATGACCAAGCCCTCGCGCAGGGTGCGTTTGACCTCCATCCCCACCAGGGATTTCAGATCCACCACGGCGTTGCTGGAAACGTCACGCTCAGAAACGGTGATGGACTCCAAATCCCCCTCGGCAATAATCTCCCCCACTGACAAGACACGGGCGGGGACATAGACGTCCATGGTTTCTTCCTCGGCAGCCAGTGCGACCCCTGAGAGTGAAAACATCACCATCAAAAGACTAAGAAAAAACGTCATAATCATTACGCCTGATTTCGGGTTTGCATCATTTCATCGGTGGTTTTGATGACCTTTGAGTTTAACTCATAGGACCGCTGGGCCTTAATCAAATTGGTCAGTTCATTGACGGGATTGACGTTGGAGCTTTCCAAAAAGCCCTGATTGATTTTTCCATAGCCCTCTGCCTGGGCCACATCCACGGTGGGCGCGCCAGAGGCTGGGGTTTCTAAGAAATAGCCATCACCGGTGGCCTCCAGCCCCGCACCATTCACGAATTTGGCCAGTTCAATTTGACCGACCACAGCGGGCTGAATTTGTCCATCTTGTTTCACGGCGACTTCGCCGGAGGCATTGATGGTGATATCCACCGCGTTGTTGGGGATGCTGATGACGGGCTCTAATTTATACCCATCCTTGGTGACAATTTCCCCGGCATCGTTGAGCTGCAAAGACCCAGAGCGGCTATAGGCAATATCGCCATTGGGCATCGTCACCTGAAAATACCCATCGCCGGTAATGGCCATATCCAGGGGGTTACCGGTTTGTTCCAGCGTGCCTTGCTCTAAGATACGGTAAATGGCCCCGGTTTTAACCCCCAAGCCAATCTGAATTCCTGTGGGCACCAAGGTATCGGCGTCGCTAGAATTGGTTCCCACGCGCCGAAATTGTTCGTACATCAAATCCTGAAATTCCGCCCGCTGGCGTTTAAAGCCCGTGGTGGTCATGTTGGCAATGTTGTTGGAAATGACAGAAACGTTGGTTTCCTGGGCGGACATTCCGGTGGCGGCGATGTTAAGGGCTTGCATAGGGAAATCTCCTTGAAAAATAATTAATTACGACCGCTGAGTTTCCGGACGGCATCGCGGATGCGTTCGTCTTCGTTATTGACAATGCGCTCGGCCCTTTCATAGCCCCGGGCGATGTCTACCATTTCAGTCAGGGCCACGATGGCATTGACGTTGGATCCCTCAATCATGCCCTGAAACACCTGAACGCCCTCGCGCTTACCATTGGGCTGAACATTGGGGGGGGCCTGGTAGCGGCCGTCCTCCAGTTTTTTCAGCAAAAATTCATTATCAAACTGGGACACCTGGAGCTTCCCCACATTGGCCGCATCGGCCAGAATGCTGCCATCACTGGTGATGATAACGTCTTTGGCCGTTGTGGGAACGGACAGGGCAGCCCCCCCATCGCCCAAGACACTCAGCCCCTGGCCATTGACCACCTGGCCCGTGCTGTTCACCCGGAACCGTCCGTCGCGGGTATAGGTGACCTCCCCCGTGGTAGGATTTTTCAGGGCAAAAAAGCCCGATCCCTGCAGGGCCACGTCATAGGTGTGCCCCGTTTCCTCCAACGGGCCATTGTTCAGATTCCGTACCGACCGCGTATCCTGAACATAAGAAACGCCCTGGCTGCGAAAGTCTTTGGCCAGAAATTCCTGAAACATCGGCTTTTCTTCCCGGTAACCGTGGGTGTTCAAGTTGGCCACGTTATTGGCCGTCATATCCATACGCCGCCGCATGGCATTCATATGGGAAAGCGCAACATAAAGGGTGGAGTCCATAGAAAAAACCTTTTGGATGATGGTTTTGTTTTTTCTATGGGGGGATGCAAAGGGTGTGCCAAGAGCAGGTGACGGGTTACAGGTGACGGGTGACTGGTTTGCTGTGAAAAAGCATTTGACTTTTTAAAAAAAAGTACCGATAATGGTTTTCATTTTAAATGTATGGACCCTTTATTATGCAGGATTTTTTAAATTTCGTCGGTCAAACCAACCCTCAACTGGCACAAAAAATTAACGCTAGCGATCACCTAGAAATGGCGGTCGCTCTGATTGGCGTTCAACGTACGCGCTCTCAAGAATTGGAAAGCTTGGGTATTAAATCTAATACGCACAGCGTACAAGAAATAGCGAAACAAACGATTTTGAATGACGGTATATCTCAAAAAGCAGCTACTCTTCTCAATGAAATACTAAGTGATCCGCAAGTTAATCAGACTGATTTCTTGGCCCTGTTGGACACATACGAGAAATTTATTCCTCTTCAGCAGTCACAACAAAACAACTCACAGGAAATAAACCCTGAAAAACTAAAGGAAATTTTAGAGGCAGCTCAAGCTCTTCAAGATCTTCGCAAGGGGGAGGAAAAGGCTTCAATCATAGACATTGCTAAAGCCGCTTTGGATCTTAAAAACGCATCCCAAGGATTATAAACCACTGGATCCCCGCTTTCGCGGGGATGAAACGATGATGAGAGGCAACCTCTCGTTGATTTCTGTCACCTGTTACCTGTCACCTGTCACCTGCCTTCCCCATTCCTAACCCCGTGATTTTCTGTTACAATCCCTGTCATGAAAATCACGTTACCCTTTTTGAAAATGCATGGCCTGGCTAATGATTTTGTCATTGTGGATGGGCGGGGGCAGGATTGGGCCCTGACGCCGTCGGCGATACGCGCCCTGGCCCACCGGAAAACGGGTATTGGGTGTGATCAGGTGGTGGTGTTAAGGGATTCTTCACAAGCCGACGTTATGATGATCATCATGAATGCCGATGGGGGCGAGGTCGCCGCCTGTGGCAATGCCACCCGCTGCGTCGCTGAGGCGATGATGGTTGAACGCGGGGTTTACCATTCCATTATCGAAACAAAATCGGGTTTTTTACACGCCACCCGCACCCCCGGCGGCGAAATTGCCGTGGATATGGGCCCCGCCCGCTGGGATTGGCGGGAAATCCCGTTGTCTCAAAATGTTGATACGCGGTCGATCTTTGTGCAGGGATTAGAAGGATCCGCCGTCAATGTGGGCAATCCCCACTGTGTGTTTTGGACCGATGATGTGGAAACGGCCCCCGTGACGACTCTGGGGCCGCTAATCGAAACCGATCCCCTGTTTCCTGAGCGCACCAATGTGGAATGGGCCCAAATTCTGGACAAAAACACCATCAAAATGCGCGTTTGGGAACGCGGCGTGGGGGAAACCGACGCCTGCGGAACCGGGGCCTGCGCCGTGGCCCTTTGCGCGCATCGGGCGGGATTGACGGGAAAAAATGTTACGGTAAAAATGCCTGGAGGCAGTTTGACCATCACCCTGCTGGACAACGGGCATGTGATGATGGCGGGACCGGCGACGTTTAGCTTTCGCGGCACGGTGGAGGTGGAGTTGTGAGCGATAACACTCTGGAAATTCAGACATTTGGTTGTCGCCTGAATACCTTTGAATCCGAGGTCATGCGCGGCCATGCCGAGGCCGCCAACCTGAAAAATACCATTATTTTCAACAGCTGCGCCGTCACGAAAGAGGCCGAACGCCAAGTCCGCCAGGCCATCCGCCGGGCCAAGCGGAATAACCCGGAGGCCACCATCATCGTCACCGGATGCGCCGCCCAAATCCGGCCCGAAGCCTTCGCCGCCATGCCCGAGGTTACCCGCGTTTGGGGCAATCGGGAAAAAATGGACCCCGCGTCCTACACGCCCCTGACCCCCCCCGTTCATGTCACGGACATTATGCAGCTGCGCGATGTGGCCCCCCAATTTGTGACGCATTTTGGGGAAAAATCCCGCGCCTTTGTCCAGATTCAACAGGGGTGTAACCACCGGTGTACCTTTTGCATTATCCCTTACGGCCGCGGAAATTCCCAAAGTGTGCCCCTGGGGCATTTGGTGGAGCAGATTAAACGCCTGCAAGATCAGGGACATAACGAAATTGTCCTGACCGGCGTGGACCTGACATCCTACGGCGAAGACCTGCCGTCCCGCCCCACGTTGGGACAAACGGTGCACCGTATTTTGGCGGCGTGTCCGGACCTGCCCCGACTGCGTCTTTCGTCGCTGGACCCCATGGAGGTGTTACAGGACCCGGACCTGATTGATGCGGTATCGAAACAGTATAGGCTGATGCCCTTTGTCCACCTCAGCGTGCAAGCCGGTAGCAACCTGATCCTAAAACGCATGAAGCGTCGCCATCTGCGGGAGGATGTGTATCAATTGTGCACAATGCTGCGCAGCAAACGCCCAGAGATTGTCTTTGGCGCGGATATCATTTGCGGCTTTCCCACGGAAACTGAAGAGCATTTCCAAGACACCCTGGCGCTGATTTCCGAGTGTTTTATTCCCATGGTCCATGCCTTTCCCTATTCCGCCCACGATCAAACGCCGTCCAGCAAAATGCCCCAGGTGGATAAGGCCATTCGGAAGGAACGCACCCAGCGGCTGCTGGCCCTGGCCGAAACCCTGAAACAGGATTTATACACCCAAAACAATGGCAAAACCGTGACGGTTTTGGCCGAAAACGAAAACCGCGGGTACAGTGAAACCTTTTTGCCCGTCACCCGGAATGAGGGGGAAATTCCCTGGATTCCCGGGCGGTTATACACGGTGGACCTAAGTTTAAAGGCAGGTACGTTGGTGGGAGGACAGTCCCGTGACCTCGCCGCTTGATGCCCACCGCACCATTGTTGTGAAAATTGGATCGTCCTTGTTGATTGAATCCGCCACGCATCAGTTGCATCAAACTTGGCTGGCGTCCTTGGTGGCGGATGTGGCGGCGCTGCACGCCTTGGGCAAACGTGTGGTGATTGTGACGTCTGGGGCGACGGCGCTGGGCAAGCGCGCTCTTGGGTGGGGGCAAAAACCCCTGGATCTGCCCCAAAAACAGGCCGCCGCTGCCACGGGACAGATTGCCCTGTCGGTGGCGTATCATCAGGCGTTTAAACTTCATGACATTGAAACGGCGCAAATTTTATTAACATGGGAAGACACGGAAGACCGCCGCCGGCACCTGAACGCCCGCAATACGCTGCGGGTTTTGCTGGATCAGCGGGTGGTTCCCATCATCAATGAAAACGACACGGTGGCGACAGAGGAACTCCGTTACGGCGATAATGACCGCCTGTCCGCTCGCGTGGCGCAAATTGTGGGGGCCGATGCGCTGGTGATTTTGTCCGATGTGGATGGGCTGTATACCGCGCCGCCGCAAAAAAATCCTGACGCCCGGCATATTCCCGTTGTCCCTGCCTTAACCCCCGACATTTTTGCCCTGGCCCGGGGGCCGTCGGATACGGATAGCAAAGGCGGCATGGTGACGAAACTGCAAGCCGCCCAGATTGCCACGACGGCGGGATGTGCCACGTTGATTTCCTTGGGGACCCTCCCCTCCCCCTTATCCCGGCTGGCTAAGGGAGAGCGGTATACCGTGTTCACCCCCAGCGAAAGCCCGCTCTCTGCCCGCAGTGCCTGGATTGCCGGACACATTCACCCCAGTGGGTCGCTGCACGTCGATGCCGGCGCGGCGCGCGCCATGGGGGCCCGAAAAAGTTTGCTGCCTGTTGGGGTTGTGGCCACAGAAGGACAGTACGAAAAGGGCGATGTGGTCCGCATCCTGCACGATAAAACCTGTATCGGTATGGGCATTGTGCATTACGATGCCCCGGATGTGGCGGCGTTGCTGGGCAAGAAATCCGATCAGATTGAGGGGATTTTGGGCTATACGGCTGGCGATACGCTGATTCACTGCGATGATATGGTGGTGTTAACGAAACTCTGAGGATTGTTCAGTATACTCCAGAAACACTTAGAAACATAGTTGATCCCATGGCTGAGGAAAAATCAGAACTATCATCCCTGCAAGAGCGCCTGAAAGCCATGCGTGACGCGCAAAAGGCCAAAGAAAATCCGGCTAAAGACGCGGAACCCACAGCCGAACCTGCAAAGCCAGCCAAAAAAACCACACCTCCCCCGCCAAAGGCCAAACCAGAGCCCGAACCGGCGGAGGAAGCCCCTGCCCCGCCCCCCGTGACCCAAGATCCTGACGATGCCGCCGCGCGTATTCGGAAACGGTTAGAGCAAGCCGCCGCCACCAAACCCCCTGAGACAAAAAAAGAAGAAAACCCCGAGCCCAAACCCGAACCAAAACCCCCAGCCCCCGCCGAAGAAAAACCCCCAGCCCCCGCCGAAGAAAAACCGGAAAACCCCGCAGATCGTCTGCGGAGCCTCTTAGAAAAACATCGTCAGGAACAACAGCGGGAAACACCGCCAGAGGAAACCCCGCCCCCCAAATCTGAACCTAAGCCGGAGCCGAAACCAGAACCAAAGCGTGAGCCAAAACCTGAACCCGTAGCGGAGGCCGCCTTTGTCCCCGCGCCGGCACCAACCTTTTCCGCCTCCCCTGCCCCATCCCTTTCCCCCTATTCTGCCCCTACCGCGCAACCGGCGAAAAAACCCACGTTGCGCTATCGCCTGCGCCTGCGTTTGGATAAGTTTAAAAAAACCAAGGTGGGCAAACTGTGCCTGCGCACCACATCGTTTTTTATGCGGCTGGCGACGGCGGGGTCATTGGTGGCTTTGGTGGCGCTGAGTTTGGCCGTTATGGCGGATCGGTATTGCAGCATGAACGATTTACTGCTGGCCTATTGTCAAAAGGGCATCGCACCCATGGAGGCCTGCCAGCGGGATTACGGCACCTTTGATGTCACCGACAGCCGGTATTGGCAGCAGCTGCAAAATTATTACGATTATGGCTTTGTCATCCCCTGGGATTATGTTTACGTCTTAGGGGGACACGCCCTGGCGGCGGTGATTTTGGGGCTGATGGGGCTGTATCACGGACCCAAAGTTTACCGAAAAATTCTGCGCTTTTTGACCTTTCCGCTGCGCAAGGTTGGCCTTTTTAAAAGGCTATAATTTGAAATAAAATTCTTTTATTTTTCCCCAAAAAAGGCTAAACTGTGACAGTGATCACATTGATTTTGGGTTGACCGTTGTTACCCTGGACATTTTTTTGGCGAAAGGTCATCTGCCCCCTGGGGGTGGCCCTGATGCTGTGCGTCGTGGTGTCTTCGGGGGCGTGGGCGATTAACGGCGGCAATGTGCCGTCGACGGCGGGGGCGAGTCAGGCCTGTCCCGGCAACTATTTTAAACTGACCCCCAAGGGCGGCAACGAATTCACCCTGACCTATTATGAAAACGGTAAAGCCAAAGAAACATTTGATATTGTTAGCGGATACAAGGGAAAAGTGCCCACAGAGGCCTCCGCCGATGCTGCGGGATCAAACAACCCCATTCCCCAAGGGGTTTTTTCCATTGGAACCCCGGTGGCGCAGTCAACAATCAACCCCAGTGCAATTCCTGAAATTGGCGAAACGTGGATCCCGATTGATACCAAAGGTTACGGGGGACGCTCCGCCATTGGATTTCATACCGATGGGGATGGTAACGACGCAAATATCGATGGACAAAGCCGTGGTTGTGTCACGTTAAAAAACAAAGCCACTTACGACGCCGACATCAAAAAAATCGCGGCCTACGTTAATGCCGGCGCAAGAACCCTGATTGTCGACCACGGATTAAAAGAAAATTCCGTGGCGGGTGTCTGTTCCCCCGACGGGGCTGCCACGGCAATGGCTGCCTCCCCCCCCGCCAAAGAGGTCAAATCCATTGCCTCTATTCGTAACGATCTGGCCAAAAGCTGTTTTGGGGGGCCGGTGATTGCGTTCAGCTTTGCGGTGCCGTTTATTTTTGGAGAGGAGCTTCACAAAACCTTTGCGCCCTATGTGGCGGGTTTGATCGCGATTGTTTTTGCCATCTGGGCCTATTTAAAGGTGGGGAGCGCGCTGCTGCCCTTTGGTCCCAAAGACAAAGCCGCCGCGCTGTTTAATGAACTGGGGATTCGGTTTTTTGTTGTGCTGGGGGTTTCAGTGTTTTTGCTGGCCCCCCAAACGGGCTATGCCGCGTACCGCGATTATATCATCACCCCGATTTTATCGGCGGGCAGCACCATTGTGGATGAGATGTATCAAATCGGCATCAAAACCAACCCCACCTTAAAAAGATTCGCCGATGAAGACGGCAAATGCACCCCCACAACCATTAAGGGCCTGGACCCCAAGCTGACCCAACTGAAAGACGATCTGGAATGCAAGGTCTGCATGATTCAGCGGGCGTACAGCTATCCGTGGTCTTATGGGTTGTTTCAGACAGGAAACGGGAAAATTTTTACCGGCATTCCGATGATGCTTGTGGGCATTGCGCCGTTTGTCATGTTTTTGTTTACCGTGGCGGATGTGTTCATGGTGCGTATTGGGTATGTGTCGTGCACCTTATCGGCCTATGTGGCCGCCGGATGTTTTCCCGCGTCCCGAAAATACGCCATTACCGGCCTGAAGAGTTTATCCGACGGTGCCTTTGTCCTGGTCACCTCCATGATTGCCGCCATGCTGTCCATATCCATGTTAACCACCGTTATTGAGAATCTGGATAAGGGGGGGGCTAAGTACACCACGACCACCGCCAACGCCAGAAATCTCTATGGCAATACGTCAGGCAACCCAAACCCTAGGGGGCTCTATGGCACGTCAGGCAACCCAAACCCTAGGGGGCTCTATGGCAATACGTCAGGCAACCCAAACCCTAGGGGGCTCTATGGCAATACGTCAGGCAACGCAAACCCCAATCTTGATGGAAAGGGGACAAGCGGGAAAACAATAAAAACCAACGATAATTCTACCCCCCCTCCCCCCAAAACATCGGCCTCCACTTTTGAAACCCCCAGCACCACCTACGCCACGGGGGCCATGGGTGCCAGCACGGGCAACCCCACCTATGCCGCGTGGTATCGGAATACGTATTTGCGGCCTGGGCAGGAAAATGCTGGGGGGTTTGATTCGTTTCGGGAAAAAATGCTCAGTGATATCGGATTAGGGGGTGTTAAACTGAATAGTCCTTTTATTGGCTCCCCACCCCCCGAAAGCAGAACCGTATCTTTTGATCAGAGTTTTGGTTGGTGTCGTGCCCATTGGCGAAATCGCCCCAGCCCCCATCATAATGGACTAGATTTTGGGTGCGGCGGAGGGGGGCAACCCATGACACCCATTGCCCCTTGTGAAGTCATTTACGCAGGATACGCTGGAGGATTGGGTAATAAATTGGACTGCAGAGTCCTTCTGCCTGATGGCACCAAGAGCAATGTGGTCTTTCGCTATGCCCATATGATGCACGGTGCCCCCAAATTTGCCCCAGGAACACAGCTTAACCCTGGCCAGGTTGTTGGAAAATGCGGCAATACTGGATTCAGTAAGGGAGCCCACCTGCACCTGGAAATTTACATGGATTCCGCCAATGTACCTATCCTTTACCCAGGTAACGCAAACAATGTACTTTGTGGCAATTCTGCAGGGCATAGGCCTGGTGCCCCCGCCCAATTTGGACGTAATGCATACTATTTAAACCCCGCACCCCTGCTGGCCGGGGCGGTTTCCCTCGCCGGCGTAGAGGGCGCAGGATTCTCTGCCCAGGCCAACAGTTTCAAAAACTTTGGGATTTTGAATAGTGGATTTTTGCTGGTCCTGATTATTTGTATTGTCAGCCTTCAGGTTCTGAAACAATCCCAGAAATTCCTCTCCAGCCAGGGTATGGGCATATTGATGAAGGCCTTTGGGCAGATTCTGTCGGGGGCGATGCAGGCCCTGTCCAGCCTGGTAACGGTGGGTATGAAAGTGGGCGAAGCCGCCGCCCCTGCCGTGGGATGGGTGGGGGAAAAAGCGGGGGGTGCCATCATGAGCATCCCTGGTGTTAACCAGGCCGTCAACCGCGCCGCCGAGGGCGTACAGGGTGCGATGAACAATGTCACCCAGGGACTGACGGGTGTTATGGACAACATCGGGTCCACTGTCGGGGGCGTGGTTTCTGGGGTGCAGCAATCGGTACAAAATGCCATGCAACCCATCACGGACCGTGTCATGGAATTGCAACAGGGATTGCGGGAGCTGGCAAACGGGGTGATGTCCAACGATGCCGTCCAGAGCTTAGGAAGGTTCTTGCCTGGATTGACCGCCGCAGCATTGGTGGCCTCTAAGGTGGGCGGGTTTGTGGGACGATCCGCTTTTGAGAACGTCGTAGCTCCTACTTTGGTTGAAGCTACAAAACAGACATTCCTAGCAGGAGCTGCAACCTTACTCGATCCTTATGGTGATTTGGGATTAGAAGAATTCCAGAGAGATTTTGTCCAGCAATACCAAAATACAAGGGAAGCCCTGGCCAAAGCCCCCGTGGATGCCCCGCGTGAGGAACCCCCCGTGGTCCAAACTGAATCCCCCACCACGCCCCAAACCGAGGGCCTGGTGCGCGTGGTCGACACCGGCAGCACCATGAATCGATCTGGCCCCAGCGACACCGAACGCACCGGCAGCAGCGCAGGGGAGCGGCAACAAGCCGAAAGCTATTATGACCTGCTGGGTGTGGCTGCGGGTGCGTCGAGAGCTGAAATTAAAGCAGCGTATCGGGATCTGGCCAAACAATACCATCCTGATAATTATCGAACCGAAGATAACCGAGATGGCGCCAGTGAAGACGTTAAAAACAAAATGCGAGACATCAACATAGCTTACGAGATTCTAGGGGACGACAAACTCCGCGCCAAATACGATTCAGAAATGGGTATAACTCGCGATGGGCCCCCTGCCCCCGCAGAACAAAGGGAACAAAGCCAGAGTCAAAAACAAGAACCTGAATCACGGGAAACACTTTCTTTATCGGGTACGGCCTTTGCGGCTGTGCCTGAGCGGGAAGCCTCGGCCCTGACCCCCCGTGGTGAAACGAATGCCCCTGCCAACATAGCCATAGCCAGGACCCCCCAAGAATCCTCTACGGCTGCCCCCACCCCCAGAGGGGAAATGGGTGGCTCTGCCCCTGACAACATAGCCATAGCCAGGACCCCCCAAGAATCCTCTACGGCTGCCCCCACCCCCAGAGGGGAAATGGGTGGCTCTGCCCCTGACAACATAGCCATAGCCAGGCCCCCCCAAGAATCCTCTACGGCTGCCCCCATCCCCAGGGGGGAAACGGGCGGCTATGCTGCCTCCCCGCAAAACACGTCCCGACAAAACTCTGTTGAAAAGGCACGAGAAGCCTTTGAGAGTGGTGGTTATGCAAGCGGTGGCAATGATGACGATGCGGGCGATGATATGGGAGATGATGAGCCTGAATACACGGGAGACGATACCCCCTCTAAAACCAACTCCAGAGAAAAGGAACAGCAAAGAAAAGAGGAAGAAGAAGAAAAAAGAGCTAAAGCTAAAGAAGAGAAAAAAAGAAAAGAGGAAGAAGAAAAAAAGGAAGAAGAAAAAAAGAAAGCCAAAAAAAGAAAAGAGGAAAAAGAGGAAAAAGATCAAGCCGAACTGACGCAGCGTATTAAGGATCTCAAAGAGAAAGAAAATCGCGCTGTGCTCAATCGCCGCATTGAGGAACTCATAAAACAAGAAGAAGAAAATCTAACCCCCACAGGACCCAAAACGCGAAGATAACCCATGACCCAAACCCCCGAAACCCCAACGTTGGATTACGAGGCCACCTTTCGCCGCCTGCGGGGGTTAATCCGCCTGCAACAGGATCATTTGGCCCAGGTGGAAACGTATCAAAACCAGGCGGCCTCCATCCTGGAATCCCTGCAATCGCCGGAGATGATCGAAACCGTTCGCGCCCGCATCAGCCTGGATTTTCAGCGTCATTTGCTGGCCTCGGCCTTCATTGATTTTATGAAACTGGATGCGGCGGGGGTGCATGATGATACGGCGGGGGATTTGCTAAAGTTTATAAAAAATGCTACGATACCCAATGACCTTCGCCTGGCCGGGGATCGGGTGAAGGCGTATTCGCAAACCCTGATGAAGGACCCCCACGTGTACAGCATGAATGATGCCGATTTGATTCGCTTAACCGAGCGCGCCCTGAATCATGCAGGAGACCCCGAATGATCCTGCGGATTCTGTTTTTGAGCATCCTATTCTTCACCCTGATCGCGGGGCAAGCGGAATCTGCTAGCTTAACGAACGACAACTCTTCACCCTTTTCAACAGACCCTTCTTCAGGGTTACCTTCTTCAAAACCAACTCAATTCGATGTTCTTACCCCTCAAGAGGGCGAAAAAACAAACAAAACGGTTGATGATGCAAGGGTTCTGAACGATGCCACGAAACCCATCGAAGAGACCATCGACAACGCCAAAGACATCGCCGCCGCCGGTAGTTTGAACTGGCTGGGGGAATGCTGGCTGTGTCCGGTGTTTAAAATTCTGGATGACACCCGCAAAAATTTTGGCACGCCGGCGTGTCAGTATGTGTCGTCCCAGGTGGTGACCCTGGTGCCCATGACCATCGGGATTTTTATGATGGTTTCGGCGGTTATGATGCTGCTGCCCTTTGGGCCGGGCAAAAGTGCCTCCAATATCCTGGGCACCGTGCTGAACCGGACCCTTTTGCTCATTGTGGTGGTGGCCCTGTTATATGATTGCAAAACTTTTAACACCTATATCAGTGGCCCGATTTACACCATGGGCATTGCGGCGTCTCAAACCGCCATGAATGTGGGTATTAATGCCCATACGGCCTTTGGTCTGAAAACGGATTGCGTGGATCCCCTGGCCAGTGGCGGCGGGACGGAGGCGTCCTTTTATTGCATGCTGGAAGTCGCCAGCAAAACCATCGGCGTGCCCATTCGCCTGGGCATGAATATCATTAAAGACATCAACGACATGAACTGGTGGGACAAAATGGTAAATTCGCCCAAGATCGTTGCGGAATGGGCCATGTCCGTGGCCATGATTGTCATTGGGATCCTGATTGTGATTACTTATTTCATGCTGAATGTGGATTTTGCGCTGTACACGACGATTTTTGAGGTTCTGTCCAGTTTTTATGTCCTGATGTTCCTGCACCCCATAACGCGGGGCTTTGCGCTGTCTTCGCTAAAGGGCCTGTTTGCCAGCGCGGTGGGATTGTTTTTGGCGTCTCTGGTTTTAACGGCCCAAATCGCCATGATTGCCTATACCATTGACGTACAGCCGGATTTAAAATCGGTTGACGACGTGGCAAAGTATCTGATTGATACCGGGGAAAAAGACCCCGCCCGGGGATTTGGCGATCCTGTTTTTCTGATGCTTCTGGCCGGATCGCTGGTCATCAATGCCGCCATGGCGGGGGTTTCCAGCCAGGCCAAGGCCCTGGTGTCCGCCGGATCCAACATTGGCATCCCCCAAATCGGCGGCGATTTTGCCCAGAAACTCCAGGAGAGGATCCAGGGTGCCTTCCAATCCGTGGGCGATACCGTATCCGGGGCCGCGTATAACAAAAAACTCTCCCAGGACAACAGAGAGCTTTGGGCGCAAAAGGTATTGAGACCCTTTGGTAAAAGCGCATTTGGACGAGGTCTTCGTGTTGCCATGACCCCTGTGTCCTCCGCGGTCCGCGGCGTATGGAATGCCGCCAACAAGCCCCCCACCCCCAGAACGGAGGCCTGATGATGCGCTTTGTTCTATTTTTTTTGCTAATGGTATCCCTGGTGTCGTCTGAAACGTGGGCGGCCATCTTGACACCCCCCGCATCCAGTGGTGGTACATCTGGGACGACACCCCCAGCCGCTGGCGGGGGAACCGCTGACACGACAACAACGCCCCCCTCTGGCTCGACGACAACGCCGCCCCCTGGCGGGACGCCCCCCGCCACCGCACCCGCCGTCAAACCCGTTCATGTGACGTTAAGTTTTTTACCAGATTATTTCCGAACCAGACGTCGTGTCATCATGGAAAGCATTCAGGACATTGCCAACGCCATTGATGGGCGGCTGAAGAATGCCAATAAAGTTTTTTATAAGGCCTCTGGCGGGTTTATCGTGATTTTTGTGGCGATTTATATTTTGTACCAGGCGGGAAAGATGCTGTTTCCGTTTTTTCCCCTGGATCGGGTGAGTTCCGTCATGAATGCCACGTTTACCCGTATTTTGCTGGCGGTGACCGTGACCATGTTTACGGCCTCGGCCATGGGGCCGTGGAATAATCTGATTGCCCCCATTATGGTATCGGGGATTAACTACGCAAGCGAAGTCCTGTTTACCGCCGTTTGCACCATCCAAACATCCAATCCGTCAGGGTCATCAACGCCCTTATACATCGACGGCGTCACCTGTAGCAACGGCAAAGCCTACGTCGATAGCAACAAAGAACCCCGTTTGTTCAACACCGCCGATCCCAAAACCATCGGACAGAGCATCCAGCGCCTGTTTGGGTGGATTGAACAATCGATTTTGACAATGGTCGGGGGGGCCATCAAGGCCCTGATTTTCGGACCTGATGGCAATTTTGGATGGAATGATGCCATGCAAAACGCCCCCATACTGATTGTGCTGGTTTTTATGAGCCTGAGCCTGGCCTTCACAGGCCTGATGCCCTATTTTACCCTGGGCATGCGCTTTGTTTTCTTTTTGTTCGGGGGCATGATTTTGGCCATTATGACCTATTTTGCGGGCATTGCGTTGGTGATTCCGTCGTTTACGTCGTTTGTTGGCTTTTGGCTGCGGGCCATTTTACAGCTGGCGGTGGAAATCGTGCTGATTGCCTTTGCCATTGCCATTAGTTTGGCCACCATGAATGAGGCCCTGGTGAATTTCCAACAAACCAACAGAGACAACTTTTTTGCCCCCACCCATGACATTTTTATCACCATGTGGGGTATTTTCTTTATTATGAATATACTGGTGAAATCGTCAAAAAGTCTGGCGGGGGCCCTGACCTCCGGCGGCGGCAAGGGTCTGGACCTGGATGCAGGGGCCGAAATGGCCGATAAAGTCCAACAAGAAGCTGAAAAACTGGTAGAAAAAGCCCAACAAAAAGGCAAAGAAGGCCTGCACTTTGCCTACTCGAAGTAACCCCTCCCCCCCCATAAAAAGGAGGAGGGAAGTCAAAACATTGCCTGATTAATTAACGGCGTCTTTCAGACCCTTACCGGCGCGGAATTTGGGCTGGTAGCTGGCAGGAATTTTCAGCAAAGCCCCTGTGCGTGGGTGGCGGCCTTCGCTGGCTTCACGGTGGGAAACCAGGAACGTCCCAAAGCCCACCAGACGGACTTCGTCTTTTTTGGCCAAGGCCTCGGTCACAGCATCAAAAACAGCATCCACAGCCCGCGCTGCGTCAACTTTGGTCAAGCCAGCTTTTTCAGCCACGGCAGAAACGAGTTCATTCTTATTCACGATACACCTCTTTATGGATTGTTGTTGGACGATGAACGCGTGTACCGCGTCTTCTCATTGTTACCTTTAAGTGTTAAAGGTAAACAAAATCTTACGTCAATTCAGAAAATGCCGGTTTTGTGCGGCCGCCGGGCAAGTGCGACAAAAAAATCACAGGTTTGTGGGGGATTTTGGCGGATGGGGTGGGGTTTGGATTCGGGATGGTGTTGGGACTATACGGCTCGAAGGTCCATCTCCCAAATCACGGAACCCCTATTTTCTCATATAAAAGCCAGGCAGGACTTACGCACAACGTCATTGCGAGCGCAGCGAAGCAATCCAGAAATGCCGCCACTGGAAAGACTGGATTGCCACGCCTCCTTCGGAGGCTCGCAATGACGAAGGCTCTACGTAAGTCCTGCCAGGGCGGCTGTTGATTTCTGTTTTAATAAATGTTGATTTAATGAAAAATACATGATATAAAAAATTATTTTTAAACCCTGATAAAGGACTTTGCAGTATGGACCTACAAAGCAGTATGGACCTACAACAAAAAGCGATCTTAGTGGCGTTGGCGGCGTTAGCCGTAATCGGAGGGATCGTAGGGAATGACACACTTCAAAACCATCTACAAACAAAACAGAGAGAAGCTGAAACAACGGAGTTTCTTAAAGGCACTAGATCTAATGAGATTCGTTGTGTAATTCATGGCAATCGCGATGGCGATGGCGATGGCGATGGCGATAAAAACGGTATTCCTGTACTCTTCAGTGCACACCTAGTAATGGGCTGGGCAACCCTTGGTTTTCCTGGAAATACAGAAAAAATTACCATGGCTAGAGTTGGAGGCATGGAGATTGGTACTCAACCTCAGCAACTGGAGCCTTTTAAGCCTTTTGGTGGGCTAAAGCCGGGTCAAACCCAATACCAAGCAATCGTTAGTTCTTATTCCGATCCATCTTCCGATCCATCTTCCGATCAATCTTCCTATGTACTTGGAATACTCACACAGAACGCCCTTCGTTCAATGAGAGGAGGAGTTCCAGGAGTAGACCTTAAACTTGGAACTACCGATAAAACTGTAGAAGCAACAAACGGTACTTTTGAATGCATCACAGAAGGCTATATTCAGGAACACATTGATACATACACGGCTTTAGATAGGGAAAGACTGAAAAAAGACTTCAAAGACCTTACTGAGAGTAGTAAAGGTAGCCCTTTTACAAAGGGGATTCTATTTAACTATGCTGGACGTCCCTTTATAATAGCTAAACGTGATGACGGGTCATTTCTTTTTCTTCTTGTAGATCCTAATGCATATGATCGTCGTTTGCTCGTGAGGGGTGCTGATCCTAATAATTATGATGATCCTTATTACTTTACTGTTCCACACTATCCTGATGGTGAAGAAGCCTTAGTTAATTTTCTGAACGGGAAAATCCCCGGGGATGGAGATTTTAGCAAATATATTAATGGCGTTGAGGTATTAATTAAATCTCCGGAAAACACTCCGGAAAACACTGTTGACTTGAGTAACAGTCTTCGCGGGAGAGATCGATAAACCTTTTTTTCTCTGGCGGATGGGGTGGGATTTGAACCCACGATGGCGTTGCCGCCATACCGGTTTTCGAGACCGGCGCATTCGACCACTCTGCCACCCATCCGCAATGGATCTTTCATAAACACAATCGACAAGAAACGCAAACGGTGATATAATGGTATTTAGCGCACTTTTTACTCTTTATTCATAAAGAACGCCGTACACTTGTAATCATTAAGAATTGACTTTTGTATCATGAAAAACAATTGGGTTTTGGCGTGGCTTTTTGTTTTTTGGCTCACGGGTGGGGTGACGTCGTGGGCGGGCGTTTGTTATGATGCCATTCGCCAGGTGGAGCGCCAGTATGGCATGCCCTATCAATTGCTTGATGCCATTTCCGCCACAGAATCAGGACGTTACCTAAACGGCAAGACAGAAGGCTGGCCCTGGACCATTAATGTGGAGGGCGCCGGACATTACTATGATAGCAAAGCAGAAGTCATCGCCGCCGTGGAAAAATTCCGCAAACAGGGGAAAAAAAGCATCGACATCGGGTGCATGCAGATCAATCTGAAACATCACCCCAAAGCGTTTTCTTCGCTGGAGGAAGGGTTTGATCCAAAGGCCAACGTCCGCTATTCCGCGCAGTTTTTGCAAGAGCTGAAGGCCCGTCACAAAACATGGGCGCGGGCCATTGCGCATTATCATTCCGCAACACCAGAGCGGCAGATGATTTATAAAAAACGCATCCTGACGGCTTGGCGCAAACAACGGGGGGAGCCCACCACAGGGCCTTCCTCTTCTGTGGCCACAAATGCGCTTTACGAACGCATTGCCTCTGCCCAGCGGGCGAAACGGTATGATATTCTGACGCAGCGCCAACAGCGTGGGATGAAAGTCATTCGTTTTTCTGAATAATCGGGTATGATAACCACCGCTCTGTAACCTTGCCTCGGTCCTGTTCCTGTGTTTCCCGTTTTGGCCTCTGCCCTGCCCTATGTCGGCTATAATCTGACTTTATGCCCCGGGGTTTGCCTGCTGCATGACGGGCCACGCTATACGTATATCGGTTTTGCGCCTGAAATCGTGTTTCGGCAGGACACCCTCCCTGGCTTTGGGGAGTCTCTGTGGGCGGGGGGAAACCTTATCCCCAGCCTGGCACCCCGCCCTGACCTGCCCCCCTTTCAAACGGGATGGATGGGGTTTTGGGGGTATGAGATGTTGCATGCCCTGGAGCGCCAGGCGCTGGGGCCCCTGCCCCCCTATGCCCCCTATCCCCATGCCTGGATGGGGTATTATCCGGCCATTATCGCCCTGGATCATGACCAAAAAACCGCCGTGGCCATGGCCAGCGGCTTTCCTGAAACACAGCCCACAGCCTGGCAAAAAAAAGCCCAGGAACGGATGAATCTCATCACAAAGTCATACCAAAGTATGATTATGGATGACTCGCAGAAAAAGCCCCCTGCCCTCCCCCTTCTCTCCCCTTCCCTGTCCCAGGAAACCTATGGTGCCATGGTGGAAGAGGCCCGCGCCAGCATCCTGGACGGCACCGTGTATCAGCTGAACATCGCCCAACATTTTTCGGGGGGCTATGCCAAAAAAGACCTGCCTGGGCTGTACCATGATCTGTATCAGCGCCACCCGGCCCCTTATGGGGGGTTTTTGGATATGGGGGATACGGTTTTGCTGTCCTTATCCCCCGAATTGTTCTTTAGCCTGGATCCCCAAAATACCCTGATCACGCGCCCCATGAAGGGAACCCGTCGCCGCAACCTGGACAATATCCGTGACGATGAAGCCCTGAAACACGACCTGCAGTCCAGTGAAAAAGACCGCGCCGAAAACCTGATGATTGTGGATCTGATGCGCCATGATATGGCCAAGATTTGCCACCCGGGCAGTGTTGTGGTACCCCATTTGTGGTCGGTGGAATCCTATTCCTATGTCCATCAAATGACCAGCACGCTGCGGGGAAGGGTTTATGATCACACCAGGCCGCTGGATGTGCTGCGTACGCTATTTCCCAGCGGATCCGTCACCGGCGCCCCCAAAATCAAGGCCATTGACGAAATCACCCGCATTGAACCCCTGGCCCGGGGGCCCTTTTGCGGGTCCATGGGGTATATCAGCGCCACGGGGGCGATGCAGTTTAATGTGCTGATCCGCACGCTGGTTTGGGGCCAGGATACGCTGCATCTGCATACCGGCTGCGGCATTGTGGCCGATTCCGACCCCCTGGCGGAGTATCAAGAGAGTTTAGCGAAGACGGGGTTTTTGGGGTAAGGGGAGGGGGTGAGCCTTTCCCGTGACGTTAAGACTCCATCCCCGGACTCTGATTCAGTCCCTGGACAGCCATCGTCCATCGCCCTCGTGCGTCTTCTTTTGTTGGCATCCTCTCCTGCGCCATCAAATCTTCAAACGAAATGCCAAAACATTTTTGAGATAACGTATCAAGATAGTCATTATCCCCATCAGGGAGGTTGCCAATGTCGGGTGAGTCGCTAATCAACCACGCGTTCACTAACAAGTTGACTTCCCCTGTAAAAAGTGTTTCTAGATCAGTGGTGTTGGGATCAAGATTTCGAACTCTTTCAACTCTATCCGCGAAAGCTGACCCTCGTCTCGTTGGAAACTTAACCACCTCGGCACCCCAAGAAGCTAAGCCCTGCGAACGAAAAGCAAGGTCTTGCTGCGTTGCAATTATGTTATAAGATTGGGCTAAATCTCCTGCTCTGCCAAATAAAACATTTCCGGCGCGCTGAGCAAATTCAGCCACATTTTGCAACCATTGTCCTGCTTTATTTTGGCTGAATCCTTCCACAGCAATGGCAACAGGGCGCCCCTGGCTATCTTCAAGCAGGAAGAATGGCCTCCCTTCAGAATCGGATACAATTTTCGGATTTCTAGTAACTCCCTACCTCCCCTTTAAACGGGGATGGGGGGCGGGTGACCTGCGAAGGCATTTTTGATGGTTTGGAGGAGGTTGAGGTTTTGTTTGGCAGCGGTGGAGAGGAGGGATCG
>JBILRW010000060.1:0-5420 GCA_044372405.1 Alphaproteobacteria bacterium | reverse complement strand
CGCACAAAACGTACCTGTGCCTGCCTGGATACCGGCCGCTTCACCAGCCGCGACAGCCGCTGCAAATGGCGATACATCCGCGCCGCCCACGGCTCTTTTTCTTGCATCAGAGCCTTGAGTTCACGCAGGGGCTTTCTAATCTCTTGCACCCCCGGTCAGAACATGCGAAACATTAGGCCAGAACTTACGCACACCGTCATTGCGAGCCTCCGTAGGAGGCGTGGCAATCCAGTATTTTTGCGATTTGGCATTTCTGGATTGCTTCGCTACGCTCGCAATGACGGTGTGTGTAGGACTTGATAGAAAAATCAAGCGGGACGAATCCTATGACTTCCTTATTTTTTGATGTGCGATCCCTTTATAAGGCGCAGTTTGATGCGGCGCGGTCCCTGCAAAAATGGGGGGCGGATGCGCTGCAGGCGGCGGCCAAGCGTCAACAGCACATTGTTTCCGATACCGTGGCTGATGTTTTTGCGCATTTACAGGTGTGTTTGCGGCAAACCTCCCCCATGGGCATCTTTCATGCCAACCTGGGCTATGTTGAAAAACGCCTGCCCAAGGTTCAGGGGAATTTTCAGGAACAGGTGGATTTTTCAACCTATTCCCAGCGGGAAATTCAAAAGGCCTTAACGAGCTGCCTTCATGCCTACATTGGCACGACAAAACAGGCGCTTTCTTCTTTCCTGGTCTAACGGCCCATGCGTCTATGGCTGGCAGCCCTATGGGTGGGGGGGATGGTGGCCGCGGCGGGTGTGGCCTATGTTGCCTATGGCCTGAATTGGGATCAAAGAATCGCCGATCATTTAGCCACATTAAAATCCCAAACGGGACTGAGTATACGGGCCACGTCGGGATCAACACTGAGGGTTAGCGGGCTGTCTGTTCAGGGCCTGGTGGTGACAGGTCCCCGGGGATTACAGGGCGTTTTACGGGACGTTACCTTTTCCGTGGATTGGCAGGGTTGGATCACGGGGCGGGCCCTGTTTGATCAGATTCATGTGGCTTCGCTGGAGGTTTTAAGGGACGGCGCCCCCCTTTACACCCAAAAAGATCTGACCTTTTCCCTAAAAAAAACAGACGACAACCGCCTGGTTTTATCGGGCCAGGGGATGGCGCTGCGCCTGTTTATGCGTCCCCAGCAAACGGATTTTGACTGGGTTTTTGGGGAAAACTGGCTGATTTCTGGGTCCTGGATTCCGGGGGGAAAGGTTGTTTTTCGCGCCCCCACAGCGGGCCTGCAGGGGTTAGCGGGATCCATCACCCTGTCCCCGGACAGCCTGTCGGGGGATTTGCAGGTTATCAAGGAAAACACGGGACAGGATTTCGATGGTTTTGCCGGTCTTTCTTTGGAAACCCTGGTTCCCGATTCTGTGGATTTAACCTTGCGCAGCCAGGCCGCCCATGGCCTGAAAGACGTGGTGGCGCGTTTTCACCGGGCGCGGGCGTCAGATCCGCTGACCCTGGATATTACGGGACAGCATGATTTGGGCCCCTTTGCCGCCACCATAACGGCGGATTATCAGGATGGCTGGCATTTGACCCTGAGTACCATGCGCCTGGGACGGGTGGAGGGATCCGGGTCCTGGGGTATTAAGACGGAAAAAGAAGGCCGCGCCCGCCATGACATTCGCCTGCGTCTGCGGTATCTTTCTTTGTCTCAAGGATCGTCCATGGACCTGTTTTCATCCCTGCGGCGGCTGCAGGATCAGTATCACCTGAACATCGTGGCCGAAGAAATCAAGCTGGGCCCGCTTCTTTTGCACACCCTGGAAACGGAGGCGCAGGTGACGGGGGAAGCCATTACCCTCTCCTCGTTACGCCTAAAAACCAGTCTTGACGGTCGTTTTTCCCTTTCCGGCACCGTGTCCTATCCCACCAACACGCCGTCTCTGAATATGGATGTGCAAACCGCGGGGCCGTTTTTTACGGATTTGATGGCGTCGTTTCCGAATTTCCCCAAAGTCTTTGCGCATCTTAATGGGGATATGCAGGTAAAAATTCAGGGATATGCCCACTATCCTGAAATCATTCTGCGGCACAGGGGTGCCTCTGGCGCTGTGGCGTCGTTTAAGGGCCGTCTGGAGGCCCTGACCGCCCCGCCCCGTTTTAACGGTCTGGCCGCTTATCGTCTTTCGCCGGAAACCCAGGTGAGCATGACGGTGGTGCGGGGGGAAAAGGAATTGCGGCTCTCTCCCCTGCAGGGCACCCTGGGGGGTTTTCCCTTTTCCGGCCAGGCCAACGTGGATTTGACGGTGGATCCGCCCATGATGCAGGGCAATTTGTACGCCCCAACCTTATCCCCGGGCGCTTTGCTGGCAGCAACCGCCCTTTTTTCATCCCAAGAGGGTTCAACTTCATGCCGCCATGCGGAGGATGGTTTGGCCCTGCCTGTGCGAGACAGCCGGGATATGAACGCCCAAATGCGTGTGCGGGTGGATCGTCTGATCCTGCCGGATTATGGGGATTTAACCCAGGTGGATCAGAAACTATCGCTGTCCCCCGCCGGGACCCAGTTTTCTATGACGGGTCGTCATGGACGGGGCAGCGTGGGGGCGAAAATGCAGATCATGCCGGGACAGGGCCTGCCCATTTTGGAAATGGCTGTGCAGGGGAAGGACATTGTGTTTCCCGACTGGGGGGGCAATACGTCGGTTTTCCTGAAGACGGCCTCGTTTGGGGCGTGTTTGCGGGATCATCTTCAGAGTGTGACGGGCCAGGGATCCTTTAAGGGCAACAATTTGCGTCCCCCCCCCGCTTTTTTGAAAAAAATTCAGAATTTGGCCGGCCCCGCCCTGGGTCGAACCCTGACCCCGCAAGATCTGGATGTGCGCTCGGCCTGGTTTCAGGGCGATTTTCGGCAGGGTATTTTGAGTTTGCAGCAGGGCGACATCGCGCTGCCCTCTGCCCAAGTCACCCTGGGGGGGTCCCTGAACGTGGCCGCGCAGCAGGTCGCCCTTCGGGCCTCTGTTACATCGCCCCAGGCGGCCAAACCCATGGTGATTACGGTAAATGGACCCCTCACCCGCCCCGATATTCAAATCAACAATCAAAGTTTATGGCAATACCTGCTGCTCGGTGGTGGGCGGTAGGGGGTCTTAGGACGCGCATAGAACCCTTGTCTTTGCGAGCCTCCGTAGGAGGCGTGGCAATCCACACTTTGTTGGCGACCCTTTTGGATTGCTTCCTGCTTCGTTCCTCGCAGTCGCAATGGCGGGTAAGTGAGTTGCCCCTTAAAAATCCGAAAAAATCCGAATTGCCTTTTGCGGGACAGACAGTAAGATAGGCGCTTCTTCGGCTGTTTTCTTTTCAGAAGAAACCTTTTGTTTTTCAGCGGATACAGGAATTTCCTTTATGATCCATCGCCTTAAAAACATTTTTATTGGTGATACGGCGGGCGGTGTGATGCTGCTCCTCTCGGCCACCCTGTCCATGATGATCATGAACAGCGCGGGATCCGAATTGTTTCAGGCCCTGATGCATACGCCGCTGAGCATTGGCATCAGCAGCGCGCCCCTGACGTTATCCCTGCACGATTGGATCAATGATGGATTGATGGCGATTTTCTTTTTTCTGGTGGGGATGGAAATCAAACGGGAAGTCAAAGCCGGCCATCTGGCCCGTTTTGACCAGTTGATGCTGCCAGCCGTTGCGGCGGCGGGCGGTATGGCGGTGCCGGCATTGATTTACACATTATTTAATGGCATGGATCCGGCCACACAAAACGGATGGGCGATTCCTGCGGCGACGGACATTGCGTTCGCGCTGGGGATTATTTCCCTACTGGGATCCCGCGTGCCCACGTCGGTGAAGGTTTTTTTAACCACTGTGGCCGTGGTGGATGATTTGGGGGCCATTTTGGTTATTGCGCTGTTTTATACGCCGGGGATTGAGGGGTCCTTTCTGACCCTGGCCGTGGCGGCCACGGGGGTTTTGGTATTGATGAATTTGTTATCGTGCCGTGTGATCCCCCTTTATGTCCTGGTGGGTTTGTTTTTGTGGTACTTTATGTTGAAATCCGGGGTTCATGCCACACTGGCGGGGGTGATTTTGGGGCTAGCCTTGCCCTATCGCCTGCCCAAGCGGCCGGAGGAAAGCCCGCTGAATCGCGCTGAGAAAGGCCTTTCTCCCTATGTGGCTTACGGCGTTTTGCCCATTTTTGGTTTGGCCTCGGCGGGTGTGGCGCTGGGGGGCTTTACGCCGGATCTTTTGATGTTACCACTTAGCCTGGGGATTAGTTTGGGGTTGATTTTGGGCAAGCCTCTGGGGGTTTTTGGCACGCTGTGGCTGCTGGCCAAAACCAAAGTCATTGCCCTGCCCAAGGGGGCATCGTGGGAGCATCTCTTTGGCGCCAGCCTCTTGGCCGGTATCGGGTTTACCATGAGTCTTTTTATCAGTAACCTGGCCTTTGACGATTATTATATCCAGGCCCTCAGCCGTCTGGGGATTTTAACGGGGTCCCTGATTTCCGGGATTATGGGGTTTTTGTATTTGCGTTTTGTCGCCCCCTCGGCCACGCCGCTGCAGGATAAGGGATAAACCCCATGTCAGCACGCCTGTGGGTACGGTTTTTTTTGGTCTTAATCACCAGCTTGGTTTTGTTGGTGATTTTTTTACTGTATCGGGACCATCAGCGTTATACCCTGGAATCGGCCCTGGTGCCCATTGTCAAGCCCGACACCGCCGAAACCAAAGTCCGCCCCCAGGATCCCGAAGGCATGGACATCCCCAATACAGAGCTGAGCGTTTACGAACATTTGGATGATAAAAAAACCAAGTTGCCCAAACCGGTTGTTCCCGCAAATCCTATTATCCCTCCCCTGCCTGCGGAAGAGGATTCTGATGCTGAGACTCCTGCAGGTGGCGCGCCCTCTGAGGCTAAACCCGCTGAAGATTCCGCCCCGGATATTCGTTTTATGCCGGCGTCTTCACTAAAGGGATCCATGATTGATCTGGGCCTTTTTTCCAGCCAGGAAGAAGCCGGACAAACTTGGTCCCGGGCCAAGGCGAATTTTCCCCCAACATTTCAGGGGGCCCGTCCCTCTTTGGTGCGGGAGCAGGGCATGTATCATCTGTATGTTGTGGATATTCCCGATACCCAGCAGGCTGGGGATGTCTGCATGATTCTGACCAAAATTGGCTTGTTCTGTCAGGTGACGGGGCCGTAATCGCATGATAACAATCACCTGTCAAAACCATCTGAATCAACGTCGTCATCCCGGACAAGCGAACGCAGTGAGCGCAGATCCGGTATCCAGCGCAACTGTCAAAAGGCGTAGCCTTTTGCCGATATACTCCTTAAAAACAAAGAACAAAACGCTTCGCGTTTTGGCATATGTGCTGGATCCCGGATCGGCGCTCGCAGGCTCGCTTATATCTTCTTTTCAGCTTTTAAAAGAGTCGCTATTTTTTAGAAGCGGGCG
>JBILRW010000059.1:0-5698 GCA_044372405.1 Alphaproteobacteria bacterium | reverse complement strand
CTTTAACGCAGCATTCTCCTCTTCCAAGGCGAGTACCTTCATTTCCAGTGCCACGATCTTCGCGTCGCGTTCGTCCATTCACCCTGTTTATTTTATTCTGATTCTTATGCAAGCAAATTCTTTGGGTCACATTTCCCTGTCACATTTCCCCCATTATTTCATTTGTTTTTCAATCCCTGATTCGTTACAGTCATCGTCCCCTTTTTATGAATCACAGATCATGACAAAGATCAGCCCCTTTTCAGGGGATAACACCTCAAAGCCCCCCGTTCCTCTTGATTTAGAGGGCGCCATTACGCGCCTGCGTCACGAAAAAAACGCCGTGATTCTGGCCCATTATTATCAAGAATCAGAAATTCAGGATCTGGCCGATTTTGTGGGCGATTCCCTGGATCTTTCCCGCAAAGCGGCCGCCACAACCGCCGATGTCATTGTGTTTTGCGGGGTGCGCTTTATGGCGGAGGTGGCCAAAATCCTGAGCCCCACCAAAAAAGTCTTGCTGCCGGACAAACTGGCGGGATGCTCCCTGGAAACGTCGTGTCCGCCGGCGGATTTTCGGGCGTTTCGCCTGGCCCATCCCGATCATCTGGCCCTGACCTATATCAATTGTTCGGCGGAGGTCAAGGCGTTATCGGATATCATCGTGACATCCTCTAATGCTGAGGCCATTATTCGGCAAATTCCGGAACATCAAAAGATCCTGTTTGCCCCCGATCAGCATTTGGGCCGCTTTTTGATGGAAAAAACGGGACGGGACATGCTGTTATGGCCAGGATCCTGCATGGTCCATGAGCGCTTTTCTGAGGAAGGCCTGGTGCGGTTAAAAACCCGCCACCCGGGCGCCGCCGTCATCGCCCACCCCGAATGCCCCACCAACATTTTGCGCCATGCGGATCATATCGGGTCTACCTCTTCCCTGATTGCGTTTGGTAAAAGCACGCCTTACGCCACCTATATTGTGGCGACAGAACCGGGGATTTTGCATCAGATGCGTCAGGCCTCCCCCGATAAAACGTTTATTGATGTTCCGGGGCTGGACAGCACCTGCGCGTGTAATGCTTGCCCCTATATGCGGCTGAACACGCTGGAAAAGCTGTATCAGTGCATGGAAACGGAACAGCCGGAAATCCTGTTGCCCGAGGATCTGCGCCTGGCCGCCCTTGCCCCGTTGCAAAAAATGCTGGCCATGTCGCCGCCGGCTTAGGGGGCACTCTTTAAAGGAGCTGCACGACAAAGGCGTCCCCATGTAAGGGGGGCGTGCGCTAGGGCTTTTCCTGGATCAAAGAGGGTGCCGAGCGGCCACATCCCGATGGCTGAGGAACGCTGCCCCTAACCGATAATCCCGAATAAACAAACGCCGGTTTGGGGGCCGCCACGGCCCCCCGTTCAACACGCACACACCACGCCCCTGCCAGGGGTTGAGGCCAAAACCGAGACCACAGCGGATGCCGAGCCCAGGCGTACTTTGAGGGGAAAAACGACAAGGCTGCCTTCTTAGCCACGATTTTCAGGGAGCAGGCCCGCAGCGCATCCGTCAACTGAAAAAGACTATAGGGATGCCCATACCCAAAGGGCGTTTGATCCATATGCGCCCACAGCCCCAGGCGATTGGGGACAATCAGCAGAATGCTCGCCGCGCGCGTTGCGACCCGCAGGATTTCATTTAAAAAATCCTCTGGATCGCGGGTAAATTCCAGACTGTGAATCAGCACAATCGTATCAAAGGTTTCATGGGCGAAGGGAAGCCGGCTTTCCTCCAGCAAGACAGCGCGGGCGGGGTGCTCCGACGGCCAGGGCATAATCCCCTGACGGGCGGGCATGGACCAGAAAATTTGGGTTTTTTGATCGTTCACAAAGGAAAATAACGGCAACCCATACCCCACACACAGCATCTTTCCCCCTGGGGGTGGGGCCATTGCGCTTAAAACCCGCAAAAAATCCCCTGCCGCGCGGTGCCCCAGGGGGGTGCCGTAAAAATCCCGCAAAAAACGAACGTCGATGGGCATAATAGACTTAGAATTTCCTTGGGGATTTTTGGGCGGAAAAGCGTTTTGAAAACGCCGTTTTCAGTGACGTTACGGGCCGCATGACGGCAAAGACACGCCCAACGTCGCGCCCCAGGAAAGCGCGTAGCGCCTGCGGATCGTAATCCTTACTTCCCTTCATAAACAAAGCCGTATGAAACAAAATCTGGGAAAGTAACCCCCGTTTGGTATAATAATTGTAATCGGTGGCCGTATCCCCGGCGTGGTGCCAGATCTCATCCGCCACGGCCCAGAGTAATCCGGAAAAGGCCAGGGGCTTGGCCGTCATGATGACCGAGAGAGACCCCGTGGCCCCCGCAAACAAACGAAAAAACGCCATAGCCCCGGTAATGACACGATCCCGCGTGCGCGGGGCAGCGGCAATTTCCGCAGATTGCTGAGTAACGGCGTTGACACAGCCCTGTTTCACAAAATCATACAGCCCCGCCTGGCCACTGGGAATATAGGTAATGGCCACCCCCAGCGAGGGGGCCGCCTCCAGCAACGTTTCCCACGAAAACCCCTTTTCCGGCAGTGCGGCCAAAAACAAATGCAACAACGCGGTTTCATCGGGCAGGGATGGGGACATGGGGGGCCTCTCTTAACACCAAAGGGTGGGCTATTGTAGCATCTTTTGGGGGTGAGGCGGTCAAAAGTTTTTTAAAAAAAAACCCCAGGCCGGTGGGGGGGGGGGATGATGAAATGTGACATTTGTCACAGACAGAGGGTGTTTTTTTCTTGTGGCACCGTGTACCCTCGGCCCTTATCGACTCAAGCGAACATGGTCAGTGTGGGGCACATGGCAGGGGATGATGAGGATGGGGTTGAGGGGGAATAGGCGCGTGGTAAAATGTCTTGACATTTGTATCCCGCAGGATACAATCAGGATCATTGAGAAAGAGATACACAATGCCCAAAACCCGCTCTTATCACAGTGATCTGATGCTGTCCTTGCGGGATCCCGTTGAGGCCGCCGCGTATTTGAATGCTTCTCTGGCGGAGGGATACGATGTGTTCTTTTTGGCCCTGAAAGATATAGCTGAAGCCACGGGCGGGATGTCTCATCTGGCCAAAGCCACGGGTCGCAGCCGTGAAAGTTTGTACAAAACCCTTAGCACAAGCGCCAATCCCCACTTTGTTGGTATTGGCACCATTATGGATTCTTTAGGATACCAAATGACCATTACCCCCAAAAACCATAGTACGGGAGTATGAAGGATGAACCCCAAACCCATTCCCTCCCTGAAAACGGACAAAGACGCTGAGGATTTCCGAAACATAGATTTCATTTGAAATTTCCCTTTATTTTTGGTACACTACGGCAACAATGCCAGAGGTATCATGCTGTCCATACCCCCCCAAACAGAAGCAAGAGTTTCCCTCCTCGCCAAACACTACGGTGTTTCGCCGGATGTTTTGGCCAATGAAGTCCTAGTCAATTATCTGGATAAATCCGCTGAAAAAACAAAGAAAAAAGAGGTTTTATCCGTTGATAAAGCCCTAACCCAGGCCAGAAATGCCCTCAAAAAATGTGGGGGAGGGGGGTCGAATGTGGACTTGGTTAATGTTTTAAAAGACCTGCGGAACGAGGACCTTGCCGATGAAGATAAAAGGGTTGCAGGACATTGATGCCCAGCGTTGTTTTGGATGCCTCTGCTTATTTGGCCCTGATTCAGGGGGAAAAGGGTCATGATCTTGTCAGGATTGCTTTGGACGATTCCATAACCTCCGCCGTGACCAAGGCCGAAGTGATTCACGTCCTGCAGCGCGTGGGATTAGAAATCAACACTGTCAATAAAGTCGTTAATGCTTTGATTCCGCACGCCCTATCTTTTGATGACGAGCAGTCCACCATCACTGGCGTCATTGCGGCCAAAGCATCGCCCGCTCGATTGTCTTTGGGGGATCGTGCGTGTTTGTGTCAAAGCAAATTAGAAATGTCCTCTTTTAGCAAATTAGAAATGTCCTCTTTTTGTTTTTTTAGATGCAGGAGGCGGGGCAGGTTTTTATCCACAAATCCATAGCCCTTTTTTTGAGGGCTCTTTATGAAGCCCTCTGTTGTGGGGGCTGTGGACTTGTGGGTAAAAATCGGTTCGTCGTGGTGATTTGATTGAGCAACAGGTGAGCCTCTTTGCGACAGGCGATTTTTGGGGTGGACCTTTTGGGGGCAGAGATGTAGTTAAGCCGTTGGTTTTTATAGGAAACAATCATGTCTCCGTCGATGGTTTGGCAAACGGTGATGGTGGCCTGTTGCAGGCGGCGACCGCCCGTAGATTGGATCTGATAAATCTGGTTATTATATGAAAATTCTAGGTTTTTCGATACCTTACGGGTCTCTTGAACGCTTAAAATCATGTTCAATGTCTGATCATCGATGACAACAGGACGATGGGCGTCATAGGGATCGGTGGGAATCCTGGCAAATCGTTGATTATGCTCTATAATCCATGATTGTAAAAACGCATTGCCGGCCTCTTGCGTATCGATTTTGGCCAGCCGCATGTCCTTGATCAGCCGGTCTTGCAGGGTTTTGTTGGCCCGCTCGACCCGACCCTTGGCCTGGGGAGACTTCGCGCAGACGGTTTCGATGCCCAAGGCCTCCATCGCCCGGGAAAACTGGGTTTTTTCGTAATACCCATCGACATTTCGGGTGGTCAAAAAAATGCTGTGCCGGTCGCTGTAATACGCCAAAGGCCGGCCGTTTTGCCGCAGATGCGCCCGCACGGCGGCCATATAATTCAGGGTCGTTTCGTGGTCACAAAACATTGCAAAAACAATGCCACTGGTGGCATCGTCGATGAAAACCAACAAACAGCAAGGATCGCTGCGCCCCTCAAACCAATCATGATAGGACCCGTCGATCTGAATAAGCTCACCAAAACAAGGCCTTGGCTGGCGAGACTGATGCACTTTTGGCCCCCTCCGACGGGGCCGAACCGCCCGCAAACCCGCCTGCTTCATCCACAAACGCACCGTTTCCCTGGAAATTTTAATGTTGTGCAACGAAAACAATTTTTCCGCCGCCAATGTCGGACCAAAATCATGATACTGCTTTGTTATCAATGATAAAACCTGATCTTTCAAGGCCGGATCCATCGCCCGATTGCCCCCCCGCGACCTCGAAAGCAAACCCTCCATCCCCGTGCAGGCCGTCCGCACCAACAACCGACGCACCTGACGCGCCGACAAACCCAGGCTCTCCGCCGCCTGAACCTGCGTCACATCGCCACCACGAACCCGCTCTAACACTGACCAACGATCCATCTCCTGAACTCCAAAATTTACCATCTCCAAGCTCCTGTTTCATGACAAAACAAAACCCTAAAGCGGACATTCTTAATTTGCTAAGGAGGACATTATCAAGTTGCTCTTACACTTGAAACCAGCAACGGCGACAGCAGAACCATCCATGATGTCGCCGAGGAATGGTTTGAACGGAACAATCCCCTGCGACGGGGGTTTTTGGTGCAGCAGGCTGGTCTTACCATTCGCTTCCAAGCCTTGCGCCAGCAACAGGACAAGCCGTTCGGCACCGTACATCTGGACAATGACGGCTGCACCGTTACCTGCGATGTGCCGAAAAAACCAGAATGGGATCAGCAGAAGTTGGCAGCAGTGGTCCATCAAATCAGCGCGGCTGGTGATAATCCCTCAGAATATGTGGATGTCACTTA
>JBILRW010000030.1:0-18097 GCA_044372405.1 Alphaproteobacteria bacterium | reverse complement strand
TAGCGGGGGCTTGGGGGGCGGCAATGAGCCCCCCAATACCAAACCCACACATCATTTTCCCCTTGACCCGAAAGACAGTATCTGGTCCGGAATGACGAAAAAACACTAATTTAGTGGACAATTAAATCGCCCTGCCCTACCGAGGATTCTTTGTTTGACATAAAAGAGGGTTATGGAACCGCCGCAAAGTGGCTGCCATGACCACTTTTAGAGGGTTTACAGCAGCGTGACTATGAAATGGTGGAGCTAAGCGGGATCGAACCGCTGACCTCTTGCATGCCATGCAAGCGCTCTCCCAGCTGAGCTATAGCCCCATAAAAACCTGTTAAACGTCCTCTTCGTCGCCGTCCAAGTGAGGGGGGTCCAAATCGGCGTCGATGTCTTCATCCCCTGGTATAAAGTCATCGTCGGGAATGTCAATATCATCCATATCCGTTTGGACTTCGGGCTTGGGCAAAAATTCAACTTCCCGTTCAATGCGGGCACCCCGGGATTTTAAAATGCTTTCGGCACTAAAGGGGGTATTGCATTTGGGACAAACCACGGTGGGCTTATTCATATCATAAAAGCGGGTGCTGCACGCATGACAAATGCGTTTCGTCCCCCAAGTTTCATGTATCAAAGTTAAATCCAGGTCCATGACCATCCAACGATTTTTTAACAAGGATCTTCTTATTCCAAATTGTGGCCAAGCCGTCAAGGAAAATCATCAGAGAAACAGGAAACCCAAAAACGTCACACCATAAACGAAAACGCGCGCCCATCATAGCGCAGGATGCGGCGTCCTCCGGTGGCGAGCTTTAAGGTGCGTTTGCGTTTGGCCTCTTCAAAGGCCCCGGGGACCAGGTGCAAAAAAAACCGCAACAGGCCGTTGCTGCTGATGATGACCACATCTTTGGGGGGTTGCGGCAGGGCCTGGCAATCCTGGGCCAGATCCTGTAAAAAATCACGGATTTTGCGCATAACGCTGGATTCAGTATCGCCCCAGGCCCCCTGATCTTTGGCGGGGAACAGGGCGTCGTTTTGCCAGGCATCCAAAACATGTTGTCCAAAACGATGGGCGATTTCTTCGTTGGTTAACCCGCCCCAGGCCCCATAATCCAATTCATCCAGGTGACTGTGGGCAATCACAGGGCAATCCGGCGCGGTATGCTGCTGGATGATAAAGGCAAAATCGCGGGTTCGGCGTAAACTGCTGCAATAAATCAATTCCGGGGTGATGCCTTCGTTTTTCAGGGTTTGGGCCAACCCCTCCGCCTGGACCTGCCCTGAGGGCACCAGGGGCAAATCTTGACCCTTTCCCACCCAGACAACGGGATCCCCGGGGGCAAAGGTATTGCCATGGCGACAAAGATGAAGGGTTAGGGGCGGAAGCATGAGGCAACGTATACTGGCCCCCCAGAGATTGTGCAAGGGGCAAAACGGGGGGCGGGGTTTTCTGTTACCTGTTAGGCGAACACCAAGGCGAACACCAACCCCCTAGCCAAAAATCCGCAAAGGGATTAGGATGATTGTTCTTTAATTATCCTTCTTCAGGGTTCAGGGGTTTCATGCGCGCCGGATTTCTTTCCGCCCACCAGGTTTTTTTTCGGTATCCCGGTCAAACGAACTGGGCCCTGGATGATGTGGGATTTTCCCTGGATCGGGGTTGTTCAGCGGTGATTGAGGGTTCGGCGGGATCGGGAAAAACAACGCTGCTGCGCACGTTGACGGGGCATCTCTGCCCCCAAAATGGGCGTTTTTTGTGCCGGAGTTATCCTGGGGCCCTGCCCGCCCGGGCCTTTGGCGTCATGCCCCAGGCGATGACATTGGTGCCTGGCCTTTCCACCCTGGAAAATACCATTATGCCGTTTTTGGCCCTGAATCGACAAATTCAGGAACGCGATATTCGTTTTTGTAACCAGCTTCTTCAGGCCCTGGATTTGGGGCCTTTTCGCCATGCTGAGGCCGGCAGCTTGTCCCATCAACAACAACGGGTTTTGATGTTTGTGCGGGCCTTTGTCCATCGTCCGGCGATTGTGGTGCTGGATGATCCCTTTGGGGGCGTTCAGGCGTCTTTACAAAAGCGTATGATTCAGATGATCCAGGAATTTTGTCACAGTGGGATGACCGTTGTTATGACATTGGGGGAGGGCGAAGCGGATCGAGCGGGGCTTGTGGATCCTGTGTTTTGGCGTTATGGTATGGATCATGGCCACCTTGAATCCCGCTTCACCGAAGGTTTTGCGCGCTCTGTCGCGTAGGATTTTTTTTATTTCCCATCACGTTTCGGCCTTTTACGCGGTGACGTTTGTGACGGCGGCCTTGCTTTTGGCCCTGATGATGGGGGCGGGTCTCCTTTGGGCCGAGCAGCAGGCGCTAATAGAAAAAGCCCAAAGCCAGATCACCTTCACGCTGCCGCCCGCCCTATCGGATCAGAAGGATGCCATCGCGTCCCTTTTGCGGGCCGATCCCCACATTAAAACCGTGGACATTGCCCCTTTGAGTTCTGTTTTCACCGATGAACCCAGCCTGAGTCAAACACAAACCCCGTTGTTTGTGGTGACGTTGCGGGATCAGAAACATTCAGACGTGGAAACGGCGTGGAAAGACTGGCACGATGCCTGGCCGTTTTTAATCCGCCTGAATCCTGATACTCAGAGGCAGGGGGAAAACATCAAGGAACGTCTGAGGCTGAATCTGGTGGTTTTTTCCCTAAGTTTGGTTCTGCTGAGCGGCGCGCAGTTTTTGTTGGCGCGGTCCATTCGTGTGACGCTGGGCGCTGTGGCGGAGTCCCTGATGTTGTTTGATGCCCGCGGCACCGTCTGGCACCGCCTGTGGGGTATGCTGCCCCGCGTTCCCATGATTCTTTGTTTTGCCGTTGTGGCCTTGCTGGCCGTGATTTTTTCCTGGGCCGTGATGGGGCCGGCGGTTATTTACCGTCTGCCGCTGCTGCTGCTGGGATGGGCGGTTGTCACCGCGGCTGTTTGTCTGATTCCCTGGCGTTTGGCGCGATAGGGTTTTGGCATGACCCCTCTACCCCCGACGGGGAGAGCAATTCATAGGATTGTGAACAGGTTATTACATCTTCTGAACAATGACACCCCACCAGTTTAAATCACTGGTATCGCATCCGGGGGAAAGTTTGGCAAAGGTCACGCTGTGCCCCTGATCGTTTCGGTAAGATCCCCTGTTATTACTGTGATTAACCAATAAATAATCTTTTGATTTTGAAACAGATTTTGGGGCTGTGCACAGAATTTCCTGATTTTTATTCAGCAGCATAACCTGGCTGATGGCGCGCTCTTCCGGGGCCAGCAGAGAAACAATGCGGTCCATAAAGGCTTTACTCTGTTGCTGAAGATCCATAAAAGCCACCAGCATCCCCACGGTTTCTAAATTTTGCGACAGGCTGCAGGTAAACACCGTCATGGGGGCGTTTTGGTGCCACAGGCTGGGCTGGGGGCTATGAATACGGGTTTTGTGGGTGAGAGAATCTAAAAACCAGGCTTCTTCCTGGGCGGAGGGGTGGCTAGGATTCTGAAAATGATCCTGGCACGACGATGCCACCACGCGGCCTTCGCGATTCAGCAGCACCAGATGGGCGAAGGCAGACGCAAAAACCTGCATACTGTTCAGGGCCTGGGTCGCAAGTCCCAAGATTTCTTCGTTGGGATTCACCAGGGCCTGATGCAAAACCGTGTCCTGAGACCACCAGCTGACCTGCTGCAGACGCTCCGATAAATAAACGCCCGCATTATCCACCAGCAATTGGGCCAAATCACTCAGGCGATTGCCCTCGATGTCTTTGACCAACAGCTCGGTGATGTTTAAGCCCTCGTGTAGTTGTTTGAGCATTACCTCCCGAAATTCCCGTGAATTCTGGGATGCCTGGTTGGCCAAGTTTTTAACCTCGGCGGCCACCACGGAAAATCCCTTGCCCGCATCCCCGGCCCGCGCCGCCTCAATGGTGGCATTCAGGGCCAACAAATTTGTTTTACCGGCAATGTCCTCATTGCTTTTGGCAAAACGATGCACGTTTTCTTCCACTTGTAACATAATGGACTGCATACGGTGGGGCATAGGGAAGCTCCTTATTTTTCTTTATCCCCTATCCATGGCACAGCCGAGTAAAAAGTTCGTTACTGTTGGGGGTGTGTTGGTTCATAATATGCCTGTGTGTCTCTTTCCCCCCCCCCAACGAAACACCTGTATGGGTTCACCCCATTGGATTTTAACTTGTGGATTTTAACTTGACCCAAGAATCAAAGCTCTTCTTTTCTGTCTTCTCGCCGCTGTTTGTCGTGTTTAAGGAAGGCTCTGTTCGTGGCCTTCAACGCGCTTTGGGCCTTTTTAATATCAGGGGCCACGGGCAAGGATTCAGGGGCAACCCCATCGTTATCAATCATCAGATTTCTGATCTTTCTGCCCACAGATCGGGCTGCATCTTCCAGTTTCTCTTGCCCATAAATGGCAGGGTCGGATTTGATCTTGGCCTCGGTTTCCTTAATACGGAAAAGGTTAGCAATTTCTTCGCGGCTGCTCATAAAATCCAAGGGCGAACGGCCATCGGGGATACCCCTCAATTTTCTCAGGTCGCTTATGTTCATGTTGTACATACCCCTGTAACCCGCATTCAAAAATAGGGGATAGCTTTCAACATCACGGTCTTTGGCGATGGCCGACAACGCTGTGTCTTTGTGGGCAATGTCATTGCGGACGTGAACCCGCTCTACCGTTTCTGCCTGATCCTGATAAACATGGACCGCCTCTGCCAAGGCCGCAAAATAGACCTGCGCTCTGGCAACGTTTTCTTTTTTGACGTCCCCATTCATGGCCAGCAAGTAACAGGCGAAACGGGTTAACTTCCAGTCGATCCTGGATTTTCCATCCTCGATAACGTCCGTTTCGCGAAAGTTTTCCGTAACAGAAACGCCCAAACGGGTACAGACACCAATGGATTTGTTCAAAACATTTTTAAACGCCTTCAGATCATCATAGCCAAGCCACAAACAAAAATCACTGGCATACCAATACGTTGTGCCGTTTTCGCGGCAAAAATCTTCAAACGATGTCTGGGCGGGGAGAAGGGTCATAAACCAACCATACCTATCCCACACCCCCCAAATCAAGATTTATGTTTTTAACACCCCCGCCTTCCCCCCCCAACGAAACAGATGACAGCCACCCTGTAAGGATTTATAGTCATCCCCTGTTTCAACCCTAACCCTGGACGTTTTCATGCGTAAGAAAATGGATTTATCCGTCAAAATTCCCCTTTTTACCGCGGCTTTGGTGATTGTGGTGCTGCTGTATATGATTTTTGCCGCGGGTCCCACGGTGGAGATGATTGAGAAAAAAGACACCGTTCAGCCCGAAATTTTTTAGGGAGGCTTTGTGCCTGCGCCCCTTCCTTATCCCCCAAAGGTTTCGGCTTGGGTTCCGGTTTGGGTGCCGACTTGGCTGGTGTTTTGCGGGGTTTTTGTGCTGCTGATGATTCTGGTGGGGGGGATTACACGTTTGACAGAGTCGGGGCTGTCCATGGTCACGTGGAATCCCGTCACGGGATGGATCCCCCCCCTGTCTCATCAGGCCTGGGAAGAGGCCTTTTCCGCCTATCAAGCCACCCCCGAATATCAAAAAATCAATCAGGGTATGTCGCTTTCGGCCTTTCAAGGGATTTACTGGTGGGAATTTATTCACCGCGTTTTGGGGCGTATCACGGGGTTGGTGATTTTGCTGCCGTTTTTGGTGTTGTGGATAAGGCGCCTGGTGTCCCCCGATTTATTAAAATCGCTGGCGGTTTTGCCCGTTTTGGTGGCGCTGCAGGGTTATATGGGCTGGTTTATGGTCAAAAGCGGCCTGATCGACAGGCCCGATGTCAGTCATTATCGCCTGATGATGCATTTGTCTTTGGCATTGATTTTGCTGGGATTGATTGTCATGCAATGGGCCCGTTTGCGACGCCCCCTGGTCTTATCAAAGGGAAACATGACACTGTTGATCCTTTATGTCCCAACCGTGCTGCTGGGGGCGTTGGTGGCGGGGCTGAATGGGGGCATGGTTTATAATAGCTTTCCCCTGATGAACGGCCATGTTATCCCCCCAGAGGTCTGGTCGGCCCCCTTCTTTTTTAACGATCCTGCCGCGGTTCAGTGGGCGCATCGCTTGCTGGCCTTTGGTTTTTGGATAACAGCTTTTGTGGTTTCCCTGCGGCATCGGTCCTGGGTTTTGCTTGGTTTAATTACCCTGCAAGTGATCCTGGGCGCGTTAACGGTGGTGGGACAGGTGCCGCTGGTGGTGGCGTCGTGGCATCAACTGAATGCGGCATTCATTTTGATCAGTTTGGTGTTAGGGCTGTATCCGCCGCCGTTAACAGGGGCAAAAACGTTTCCAAACGGCAACTCGCGCCGCCCACCAAAACCCCAGAAACCCCGGGCGTTGTTATAATAGAGGCCACATTATCCGCACTCACCGATCCCCCGTATAATACGGGATACCCGGGCGCTGTTTTTAAAATATGCTGATGCATCTTGGCAATGGTGGTTTGATCCGCCGCCCGTCCCGTCCCAATGGCCCACAGGGGTTCATAGGCAATCATGGCCCCGGGAATGCCGGATTCACCCGCGACAATACCCAGACCACGACGGACTTGCCGGGTGAGGACCCCCTGCCCCTGACCCTCAGCATCGCCCACACAGACAATGGGAATTAAGCCCTTGGATCTGGCCGCAAGGGCCTTTTGGTGAATCAGGGAACATCCCTCTCCGTGGTCTCTTCGCCGCTCAGAATGGCCCACGATGACATGGGACACCCCACAATCCTGCAGCATGGCGGCACTGACATCCCCCGTATGGGCGCCGTTATCCAGGGGGGAGACATCTTGCGCCCCCACGAAAACCCCCGTCCCCCTCAGAAGGTCCTGGGCCAATAAAACATACGGAAAAGGCACGCACAAAACCACGCGCACCTGGGGCAACGTGGCAAGCGCAGGCGTTAGCCCCTGACAAAACGTCCGAAGGGCCTGAACACTTCCCTGCATTTTCCAATTGGCGATAATCCACATAGGTGTAACAGGTAGCAGGTAACGGGGGGGGAGGTAAAGGGCTGTTTGGGGGGGGCGACGTTACGTAACGGCTATGCGCCCATTGCGGCCTGTTGGCTCACTCTTAGATTGTTCATACGATTCATCGTATCGATAATAGAAGGACCACCGCTTTGCACGGCACTGCCTGCTGTTTGGCTGGCGCGTTGTGATACATTACCCTGTTGAGTCGAGCGAATAAAAGCATCCGCTATCTGACCCAGCACTTGCTGAAATATTGACTCATTTTCCCCGTCCCCAATACCAAACTGGCCAACAGGACCGTTACCCATGGTGCTAAAAATGCAGTCAGTCGTTTTGCAGAGACCCTCAGCGAATTTAGAGAATAAAAACTCTTGGTTTTCCATAACTGTTTCCACGGATACACTTTTACTATCCCACATTTTAACCAAAACGCAAAGAAAAAAATTTGCCAGAATCATGATCGCCAAGCAGGACTACTTATACCAATTCACTTTCAAAAAAAGGCCAATAGACTCCGTCATGACGGACAATCTTCTGAGTTATTGATGATTCACACCACCATTTCCTTTTTTCCCTCAATGAAACTGATCCTTCTCCGTGGATTCCTTATACGCGGTGGTGGAGGATGTGCCGCCCGCGATGGTTTGGGCGATCAGGTCGAAATAGCCCGTGCCCACTTCGCGTTGGTGTTTTGTGGCGGTATAGCCCCGGGATTCGGCGGCAAATTCAGCCTGTTGCAATGTGGAATAGGCCGCCATGCCGGCATCACGGTACTGGCTGGCCAGATCAAACATACTGTAATTCAGGGAATGAAAGCCCGCCAAGGTCACAAACTGAAACGTATAACCCATGGCCCCCAGTTCCTGTTGGTATTTCGCAATGGTGGCATCGTCCAAATTGGCTTTCCAATTAAAGGACGGGGAGCAGTTATAGGCCAGCATTTTTCCCGGAAATTTCGCGTGAATGGCATCGGCAAACATTTTGGCCTCGGCCAGGTTGGGGCGGGACGTTTCCCACCACAACAAATCCGCATATGGGGCAAAGGCCAATCCGCGCGCGATGCAATGATTAAGGCCCGTGCCGTCTTTCAGGCGGTAAAACCCCTCTGATGTGCGCTCCCCCGTGACAAAGGCGCGGTCGCCCTCATCAATATCAGCGGTGATGAGTTTCGCACTTTCGGCATCGGTGCGGGCCACAATCAGCGTGGGCACGCCCATAATATCCGCCGCCAGCCGCGCCGCAATCAGCGTGCGAATGTGCCAGGATGTGGGAATCAGGACCTTGCCGCCCAAATGACCGCATTTTTTTTCGGACGCCAGTTGATCCTCAAAATGCACCCCGGCGGCGCCAGCCTCGATATAGGCCTTCATGAGTTCAAAACTGTTCAGGGGGCCCCCAAAGCCAGCCTCGGCATCGGCCACAATGGGGGCAAACCAAGATATTTTGTTTTTGCCTTCGGAGGTATCAATTTGATCGGCGCGTTGAAAGGTTCTGTTGATGCGACGGCATAGCTCCGGCCCCGCATTGGCGGGATACAGGCTCTGATCTGGGTACATGGCCCCGGCCGTGTTGGCATCGGCGGCGACTTGCCAGCCCGATAAATAAATCGCGGATAATCCGGCCCGCACCATCTGCATGGCTTGATTCCCGGACAGGGCGCCCAAGGCATGAACGTACGGTTTGGTGTGCAACAAATCCCACAACCGCTGGGCCCCCAAACGGGCCAAGGTGTGTTCAATCACCACTGATCCCCGCAGTTTTTTGACATCATCAAGGCCATAAGGACGGACAATGCCGTCAAATCGGCCAACGGGGGCTTGGGTTAAGGTTTCAAATTCTTTTGTCTGAGAGGACATCGCCGTTTTCCCTTTTTTTTATTTTGTTATCCTAACACCTTTCTATACGGCGGTAAGATTAAAAAAGGGTGAGTTTGGGAGATAACAGAACTTACGCGGAACAATGGCGATCGCAGCGAAGCCATCCCGAAAGTCCTGGATTGCCACGCCTCCGGCGGAGGCTCGCCCGTTGAGGTATTTTTTTTATTGCATTTTGTAAAAAATAAAGGTATATTTTTTTCACTTTGGTTTTGTGCTTTTTGGTGCCCATCAAAAAGTGCGTCCCGAAGTTACGTCTTTAGGTTTTTGTTTTTCAACAACCTTAACCCTAACCGTAAGGTTTTTTTTAAAAGGAGACTTTTCCATGTTACACGATGAAAACCATTCCGAAGACACAAACGGTGGCGCGGAAACGCGGCAAAACCAGGATACCGTAGAAACCCCCACCTCCGCCGATGCCCCGGGCAAAACCAAACGGGTGATGCGCATTGAAAATCCCATTGTTCAGGCCTGTATGGCGGAGCTGTTCCGCTTTCAGTCGCTGGAGCAAATTACAACGCGTTTACGCAACATTCGCCGTCAGTTTGTGTGTGTTGATGGCGACGAACTGGACTCTGTCATGCTGTGGATCCACGGGTTTCAAGTGACCCCTGGGGAGGAAAATCAGGGGTTTGTGGGACATTTCTCCTGCATTGCCGCAAAAACCCTATCCGATGGGGCGTTAACATTGAGTTTAACCAAGGTCCCCATGCCGCTGTCGGATCATCCCCACAAAAAACGCCCCAAACAGCCCCACCCCAATGGCGCCCACCCCATCATGCGGCGCATTAACAAGGGGCATATTTATGCCACCGAAGGGGACGCCACCTGCGACCTAGCCTCTTTACACGCTGAATTTCCTGATGTTTCCATTCCCGCCAGTCCTGAAAAACTCTACATCATCATTTACGACCGCAGTGAAAAAAACCGTGGCCCCGTTCGTAAGGTTGTCATGAGGGTGGTGCCCGTCGACAGTGGTGACGGAGAGGGCGATTCTGCCCCCATCCAAGGCTATAAAATCATCATTAAGGACAACAAACGCACCAGCGGCGGGGGCAAAGGAACCCAAGCCATGGCGGCCTTGGTGGCCCAGCAACAGGGGATGAGTCTTTAGGGGCTTCCTTAAAAATTGCCGTGGAAAACGATGTTTGCTATGGTGTCCGCCTCGTCCCCGTAGCTCAGCAGGATAGAGCGTTAGATTCCTAATCTGAAGGCCGTTGGTTCGAATCCAATCGGGGACGCCAGCTTTTCGGGGATGGGTCTTGGCCTAAGAGCCTGTTCACAATCTCATCATCTGAACCCATGCGCCCTCTCTCCCCTTTGGGGAGAGGGGCCTGCAACGGGAGAACCACTGAATCATGGGACCCTCGGGTAAGCGAAGAACGAGAATGATGGGCCTCCTTTAAGTGTCATACGTGTATAGCGCACAGGGTAGGAAAGGCAAGGGGGTGCACACTTACAGGGTGTCAGGGTGTGCACCCTTTTTTCTGGATGATCTGTATTCTTGCGTCGCTTATAGAATCGTGCAAGACTTTGCTCTTATAACATAACGTAAATTAGATGAACCTCGATCAATCTAGACTGAACATAGATGCCCGAAGTAGGACAAGCCGTCTCCCATGGAGGGGCCAGTTTTCGCCTGAGTTTATCGAATACATTATGGAAGCAATCTGTTACGATAGTCGTTCATTTGCTGATCCATTTTGTGGTAGCGGTACTGTCCTTTTTGAGGCAAACGAGAGAGGGTGTGCCGCATGGGGCATAGAGGTGAATCCTGCGGCTTGGCATTTAGGCAGTATTGCAGAATTTGCTGCGCTTTCGTTGCCTGAGAAAAAAAGCCTTCAAATGTATCTTCATTTGGCCATTTCAACGCTGTCTACGCAATCTGACGGTTTGTTCGAGAGTGTAACTACACCAGAGGAATATCTAGAGAAGTACTTAGATCAATCTAACTGCGAAGTCGAAGCGAAAGCACTCGCTGCTGCAATCATCCTAGGCATGGGCAATAATGAGACCCTAAACACCTGCGCCCTTCAAAAGGGGTTTTTTGGAATTTCCTCTGTAATTAATCGTGTCACGAAATTAGATGCGGATGCAAAATGTATTCTCGGAGATGCCCGCAGTACAGGTCTTCCCTCAGAGTCAGTTGAGGCAGTAATCACTTCACCACCGTACATAAATGTTTTCAATTATCATCAGAACTATCGCCCAGCAGTTGAACTGTTAGGTTGGAAGCCCCTGCAAGCGGCAAAAGTTGAGATTGGCGCAAACCGCAAGTTTCGACAAAATCGTTTTTTAACAGTAGTTCAATACTGTATAGATATGCAGCAAGCTCTTGCTGAAATGTCGCGTTTTATGAAAACGGGAGCACCACTAATAATTATTCTAGGGCGAACATCAAACGTGCTCGGATGTTCATTTGAGAATGGCGCAATCATTAAAAAATTACTAGAGAATGGATTAGGTTTTGAAAAAATACAACAAGCGGAACGGGTATTCACCAGCCGTTTTGGAGAGCGTATTTTTGAAGATATTATTGTTGCAGAGCGCATGGCACACTTTGATCCCAATATTTCTGTTGCGAGAAATGTCGGTCGTGAAGCGTTATGTCGTGCACAAACAGAGGTTTCAGATGAAAATAGACTGATGTTGTTGAAGGCAATTGAAGCATCCGAAATTGTTGGTCCTTCCTCTTGCTTGGAAATTGATATTCCAGCGCATTTTAACTTCGATGAGAGAAAGAAAAAAAATGCAAGTCATTCGAACTACCGCGCACGGCGATAAACTCAAGGCGTTACTTGCAAATACAAAGTTACCTCTGTTGGATCGCGCAAGAGTGGAAAAAACTGTCGTCGAATACGAGGCTTGGATTTCAAAAATTAAAGCTCCAGCCGTCATGGGAGAGGATCTTTTAGTCACAAGAATTGAAGCACTTAACGATTACAAACGACATCTAGAGTTAGATTTAATATTTGACTCAGATGATGATTTTTTATATCGGCAGAAAGGTCAGCTAAAACTAGACAATACTGTTTTAGAAGAATTCTTACCTTATCTTTTTGATATTCACCTTATTCCTGGGTTGAGCCGTTTGACAAATATAAGTTGTGGCCCTCAGTCATGTTTCGCGGGACTTAGTTTTGCATCTCCGCTGCTTCCGTTTATCTTGATATGACCCCCATTAACACCAAACTCACGTCCATAGATGAAGTGATTGTTTTGAGAAAGGCGAAAAGACTATCGTCGAATATACGTGCAGAATTCTCAACATCGGATGGAAGAAAAAGAACCCGATCCCAGTACGAACGGTTCCTATCTGATAACCCTCTGCGAATTGAGTGCTTCAAAAGGTTTGTTTGGCACTTAAACGAATTATTTCCTGAAAAAGAAGAAGATACAGAGGATCTAGTTTTAGGGCGGGGGTACTTTTAGGACAGATGGCATTCTCAGTGCAAAAGACGGAAAAAGGGTCTTTTGAGCAAATGATGACACGCCCTAGACAAGGCAAAATGGGGTGGGGGATCTGACCCTCAAAAACCCACCCATCAAGCCCCCTCCATCAGGGCCCTAATATCCTGTTGCCACTTTTTGTAGTCGGGAGAGGCGAAGGCCGCGTAGTTCATATTTTTAAACGCGCTGGTGATTTTGTTGAACAGGGCTTGGATTTCCCCGCGATCTGTTAAGCGATATTCATGCCGGAGTATGCCGAGTAAGAAGGCAAAGACCTCCCTCTGCCGCTCTGGCGATACAGAAACATCCACGGCATCAAAGGCATCTTGCTGTAAATAAACCATATCCAGCAGGCGGGCCTTTTGAAAGACAAAGTAATCCTCAACACTGGTGCCTTCCTCGCCGGTGACTTGCATCATGCGGGCCACGGCTTCGCCCCTTTTCAGGAGGGCCTCGGCCTCAAGGACCCCGACGGTCCATTCCGCGCCCAGGTTTTTTTCAAACCAAGCACTCAGCTGTTCCCGATAGCGCGACCAGGAAAGCAGCGGATCAATGGCCGGGTAAAACCGTTTGTACGCCCGGTCATAGCTGAGGCCCAAAAAGGTTTTCACGGTGCCCAGGGTGGATTGCGTCACGGGTTCCTCAAAATTTCCCCCCGCCGGGGATACCGTGCCGATGAGGGTGAGGCTGCCTTGGCGGCCATCGGTGCTTTGGATAATGCCGGCGCGTTCATACAGGCCGCGAATGGCGCTATCGAGATAGGCGGGAAAGCCTTCTTCCCCGGGAATTTCCTCCATCCGGCCCGACGTTTCGCGCATGGCCTGGGCCCAGCGGGACGTTGAATCGGCAATGAGCAGAACATTATAGCCCATCTGCCGATAGTACTCGCCCAAGGTCACGCCGGTGTAGACAGAGGCCTCCCTGGCCGCCACGGGCATGGAGGAGGTATTGCAGACAATAATGGTGCGATCCATCAGCGTGCCGCCGGTGCGGGGATCGTTGAGTTTCGGAAAGTCCTGGATCGTCTCCACAACCTCACCCGCACGCTCACCGCAGGCCACAACCAGCACAATATCCACGTCAGAATACCGGGCAATCAGGTTTTGCAGCACGGTTTTCCCCGCACCAAAAGGCCCCGGGATACAGGCCGTACCCCCCCGGGCAATGGGGAAAAAGGTGTCAATCATCCGGAGTGTCGTTACCAAGGGTTCGCTGGGAAATACCCGGGCGCACTGACGGCTTTTGAGCAGGGCTTCGGAAAGGGGGCGGCGCACCGGCCAGCGCTGGGCCAGATGAACCTTGAGTAGCCCGCCTTTGTCATTTTCCAGCGATGCCAAAACGGTGGCCATAGTGGCATCACCCTGGTGCAGGGACTTAATGGTCCATGCGCCAACAGCATCAAAGGGCACCATGATACGGTGTTCCAGGCGGCCTTCGGGGACGGTGCCCAGCACATCACCCGCATACACCGTATCGCCCACGCGGCCCGATGGGGTAAAGGGCCATTTTTTGTTCATATCCAGCGGCGGCAACTGAATACCCCGGGGCAGCAAGGTGCCAAATTCCTCCGCCAGATTTTTCAGCGGGTTTTGCAACCCATCGTACACCATGCCCAAGAGGCCAGGGCCAAGGGTAATGGACAGCTGTTCGCCGCTTTGCTCGACCTCATCGCCGATACCAATGCCGCCGGTGGGTTCAAAAACCTGCGCCTCCGCCGTGTCACCGCGAATCCGCAGGACCTCGGCCATCAATCGCTCGGACCGACCGTCGGTGTTGGCGGGGGGGAGGATATAGACAACCTCATTCTTCATCAGCGGCATAGCCGCACCGGCGTTCTGGCGAATCCGTACCAAGGCATCTTGGACGCCCATAATACTAGCGGTGGCATGGGAAGCAGTTTTAGGCGGCGTCGGCATAGCGGGGTTCCTTATCCATGGCGTTTTTTAACAAAATCTCAAACCGGGCGTTGGCCTTCTGCGCATCCGCCATGGTGCGGCGGCGGGTCATATCCCATTGCAGGACGTAAAGCACCACGGCCTCCACATCGTAATAATGGTGGGTCTTATACCATTCCAGCCGCCCCCAAATCCAGGCCAGCAGCAACTTTTCCACGGCCCAGGCATTGCCGGCCCGATGCTGGCTGTCGGCCTCAGTCAACCAAGGATACACGCGGCCCAGGCCAAAAGCCGGCTCGCTCCAGCGGTTAACAAGCCGCCGGGCCACGCCGGGGGCAAAGAGTTTGCGGCTTGCCTCCAGCGAGGGGGCACTCTGGCCCGCTGCCCGCATCCGCATGGCCGCCAGGGTTGAGCGCAGTTCCAGGGCTTCCTTACACAGGGCCTGCACCGTGGGGGGTAAGGCCATACGCTGTAGGGTCTCAACGCTTTGCCGAACCAACTGTTCGCTGGCTTCAATACCCGCCGTATCCCAGAGGATCATGCCCCGCACGGCGGCCAGGATCTCTTTGTCTTTGGGGTCCAGAAGCGCCAAGCGTTTATCCAATCCCACCCGGGATATGGGCGTGATTTTGGCCTGAAACAACGGCTCCAGCCGGGGCAAACTCACCATGATCCCGGCGTAACGGGCGGTCATGGGGCAACCCCCTCCAGTATGGCCTTGAACCGTGGGTGCAGGTAGGTCAGCAGCGCTGCACTCACGGCCTCCGGCGTAATGATTAGGGTGAGGCCACCGTTATCGGCACTGATTTTGATGCTGTCTTTTGTGTCTGCAGTCTCAAACAAGACCAGCCCGCCCTGCACGACCTGGGCCGCCACCTGGCGCACCAGCGGCATCAGGGGATCCGTGCTCAGGGTTTCCGTCTTTGAACGTATGGCCTCAATGTCCAGCACACCCTCCGGCAACACGACCTCAAGGGCCGAGCCCTCGGGAAGCCCCTGGGCCTGGCGCAGCACCACGGCAACAATCAGTTGCCGCAGCAGCGCGGCATCGGGCATGGCCTGATTTACCAGCTGCTTAACGTCGCCGGCAAAACGTCGCTGCAAACGCTCATGAAAGGCCAGCACCGTGTCACGGTAAGCCAGCTGAATGGCATCGCCAGCGGCTTTCTTTTCCTGATCGATTTCTTTGCGGGCATGGGCCAGTTTGTCCTTGGCCTGCTGCTCTGCCTGAGTGATAATCGTCTCGGCTTTTTTCCGGGCCTCGGCCAGGATGCGTTCGGCTTCGGCCTCTCCCGCCTTAACGCCGTCGGTTTTCAGGCGGGTGATGAGATCTTCAACGCCGTGGGATAACAGTGCTTCGGCCATATCAGACCCCCACAATCTGTCCGCCCACGACCAGGGCAAATACGAGCACAAAAACGTTGAAGCCCTCAATGATCGCCGCAGGGGCAAGGGAAACACCAAAAATTTCCGGTTTGGCCTTGGCGGCATGAATCGCCGTGGCGCAGCACAGTCCCTGTTGCACGCCGCCGATGAGCATCGCAATGCCCGACAACAGCCCGACAGCGAGGATACCCCCAGCATTTTCCGGCGTAATCCCCTGATTCAGCGAAAACATCACCACAATACCATAAATAATCTGCGAAGAGGGAATCACCGACACCCCAATGTATTTACCAAAGCCGGACTCACTGTCCACAATGGCGCCAATGGCCGCCTGGCCAGCAACGGAACAGCCGATCATACTGCCCAACGCGCCCAGTGCCATGGGGGCAAACACCCCGAGCCATCCCGCCAACAAAAGCCATTCATTCATAACGCAGTCTCCTTCAGACGAAAGGGGGCAAAGCGGAAACCTTCTTCCGGCATACCCCAGTTGAAAAACTCAATATAATTTAGGCGCAGGCCATGCACCACCCCCGCCATAATAGACAGGCCAAGGTTCAGGGTATGACCCAGCAAAAGGATCAACCCCGCCCACAGCACCCCTGTGCCAGGTTGGCTTTCATGCACGCCGCTGGCAAGATTGTTAAACGTAATGGCCAGTGACGACCCCGCCAGACCCAGGGCAAACAGGCGCATGTAACTCATCACATCGCCAAACAGCTTGGTGATGTTTGTTAGGGCGATTATGCCAGACAGGGCCTTAAACCCGCCTTTCTGGGTTGCTGATCCGATAAAGACCATAAACAGCGCGGTGCCCAGCAGGCCAAAACCCAGGGGCCCCGATCCATGCAGCCACAAAACCACCCCCGCCATCACCGCAACAACCCACCCCAACGGCACCAGCGGCGGCCGGTGCAACGCCTGCAGCACCAACGCCAAAACCACATGGCCGCAACCAATCAGGATGGACAGCCGCATCATGCTGGAAACATCATCAATGGTCAAAATGTTCAGGCTGGCAAGGATACTGCCTGCCGGCGGTGCTAGGCCGAAATAGTTCCCGGACAGAACGCCGTAACCCACAGTGCAGGCACATAAAAACCCAAGCAGGGTACGAAACCTGGCGATCTTCGGTTTGTTCCAGGAGAGCGCCAGCAACAGCGTCAGCACCAAACCATACCCAGCATCGGCCATAATCATGGCAAAAAACAAGGGAAAGGAGAAAAACAGCACCGTCGAGGGATCCGCGCCGCCGTAGGCCGGGGTTTGATAAAACGTCGTTAAGTCTTCCCCAGCCTGCAGGGGTTTTGGGTGGGTGAGGAGAGTCGGCACGGCCTCCCCAGGCAGGGGATCCTCGAATGTCACCGCCAGGGTATACTCTTTGGCAAAAGCCTGCACAACGTCCCGCAGGGGTTGCGGCACCCAGCCCTGAAGGATAAAAAACCCTTTTTCATCCCGGCCATTGTCAAAGGCTTGGCGGCGGGCCACCTTATCCTCAAAACGCCCCATCAGGCGGGTCAGCAGGGGGAGATACCGCGTCAGGCGCTGCCGTTCCTGCTGGGCATCCTCAACGCGCACCCGCGCGGCCTCCAGGGCTTTGTGGCAGGCGGAGATCGACTGATCCCCAGGCTCAACCCGTGGATAGGGCCAATCAGCAAGGTCGAGCGCTTCCGGGGCCAACACCACCAAATACGCTTGACGATGATCGCGTCGAATCTCTTGAAAAACATAATTTTTAGAAATTTTTGAGAGCGCTTTCAGCGGTACCGTGTAAAACCACAGCCGTATCCCGCCCAATTCATCGGCGGTCGGCGGGGTAAACTCCCCCCACGGGGTCAGATCCTTCAGGCGGGCCTCAAGCGTTTCGATTTCGTCCTGGGCTGCCCTCATGCCGTCGTGGTTATGGATGACGGCCGTGATAACCGTTTCGGCCTCGGCCGGATCAAAGTGCTGCAGCGGCGCGTAGCGGGTGGGGCTGGCGGCAAGATACTTCACCGCCGTTTTGGCCCGGGCCACCAGGGTGGGGGTCAGGACTTCGGGAACCTTGGGCGTTTCGTGCAGGCTGCGCAAATGCAAACATCCCAGATGTTGCAACGCCAGGACCAGAGCGGCCTTCTCACCGGCGGCACCACAAAGGGTGACTTTATAAAGGGGGGTAATGGCCATAGAAAAATCTTGCACCTTACAGGCGCATACTTAGAGCATGGATGGGGGATTCAGTCTAGTGAAAATCGGGGAAGTGTAAGAGCAACTTGATAATGTCCTCCTTAGCAAATTAAGAATGTCCGCTTTAGGGTTTTTTTGTAACTCCCTACCTCCCCTTTAAACGGGGATGGGGGGTGGCTGACCTGCGAAGGCATTTTTGATGGTTTGGAGGAGGTTGAGGTTTTGTTTGGCAGCGGTGGAGAGGAGGGATCGGAGGGTGGCGAAGGTTTGTGCGCCGT
>JBILRW010000058.1:0-5844 GCA_044372405.1 Alphaproteobacteria bacterium | reverse complement strand
GGGCTTGGGGGATTATGGGGGGTACAAAAGAAAACACCCCTCGCCGCAAGGGTTTGGGGTGCTCACAGAAAAATTTATGCAAAAGGATTGGTATTCTTTGGAACCGAAAACTTTTGGATCCCAAAATTGAAAAAGGCCTGACAGTAATCCCGCAAAGCGTCTCCTACAGTTTCTGCATTATAATCGGCGAGCGGTTTAATCCGCTTTTCGATTTCTGTGTAGGCTTTCTGGGCCCAGTCATTACCTGAAAGCCCTCCCTCCTCGTAAACATTCTTTAGATTTTCTAAATTTTGCAGCAATTCATTACGAGATGTACTCGCCCCACTCACTGTTGTGGGGGGTTGAACACCGGAAACGACTGCTGCATTACACATTGCCCGGATGTAGGCCATCCGAAACATTTCCAATTTTTCAGTCGAAGGTTGAAAATTTTGCAAATTAGTCATGGCATTAACCTGTCAAAAACAGGACTAAACTTTTGGGTTTTGGCATTAAAAACCTCGCCAGAATTTCCTAAAAAATTTTAAGAATTTTCTGGCCCGGTATTAATATGAATTTACCCTAATATATATATATATATATGTCAAGAATTTTATTTATATTATTTTAAAGGCCGCTGCCCCTCAAAAAACCCTGTCAGCAACGCTTGGCTTTCGGTTTCCAGAATGCCCCCGGTGATCAGGGGTTTGTGGTGGGTGTGATCCAAAACGCGGGCGCCGTGGACGGTGCCGCCGCTTTTGGTGTCATAGGCGCCAAAGACAACGTGTTCCATCCGGACCGCGGCGCAGGCCGCCGCGCATAGCGGACAGGGCTCCAATGTCACATACAGCGTGCAGTCCGTTAAATACATCTGGCCCAAAATCCGTAGCGCATCGTGAATCACCAGCATTTCGGCGTGGGCGGTGGGGTTTTGACGGTGCATGACCTCGTTATGGCGCAGGGCAATCAGGGTATTTTTCTGGACAATCAGGGCCCCCACGGGGACCTCGTTTTTATCCTGTTTGGCCATTTCCAGGGCCAGGCGCATAAAACTTTGGGGTGTGCTCATACCAATTCACTTTCAAGAAAATACAAATCTCGTCGTCATCCCGGACCAGCGCAGCGCAGCAAGCGCCGAGCCGGGATCCAGCATATATGCCAAAACGCAAAGCGTTTTGTTCTTTGTTTTTAAAAAGATATCGTCAAAAGGCTGCGCCTTTTGACAGTTGCGCTGGATACCGGATCTGCGTTCGCTGCGCTCCACTTGTCCGGTATGACGAAATGTAAGATGCTTGTTTTGATTGTGAATTGGTGTCAGGGGATCAATCATAATACAGGTTTCACAAAATCAGCTTTGGGTTTCAACGGACTGGTTAGGGGGTCAGAGGCCAACGGGTCCCCGCGCAATCGTTCCCACGCCGCCCAGGCAATCATAATGGCATTATCGGTGCAGATGTCTGAACGCGGGGCGATGAAGGATCCTTCGTGCTGTTCTACCATGGTTTTTAATCGGGAACGAAGGATTTTATTGGCCGCTACACCGCCCGCCACCACCAGGGTTTTGGTTTCTTTTTCAAGGCTTAAGGCCCGCTGGCAAACGCGGGTGAGGTGGCTGGCAATGGCGTCTTGAAACGACGCCGCCAGATCAAAACGATCCTGATCCGAGAGATCCCCCGCCCATCCCGCCAGACGTTGCGCCAGGGCGGTTTTCAGGCCCGAAAAGGAAAACGCAAAGCCGGTTTTGTGGCTTTTGAGCGGAATTTCAAAGGGATAGCGTTTGGGATCCCCCTGCGCCGCCGCGCGCTCAAGGACCGGCCCCCCGGGAAAGCCCAGGGAGAGGAGGCGTGCGGCTTTATCAAAGGCCTCCCCCGCCGCATCATCCAGGGTTTCGCCCAGCAGCTGGCTATTATCCAGGCCGCTGACCCGAATCAATTGGCAATGCCCCCCCGAAACCAGCAACAACAGATACGGAAACGCCACCGGATGTTCCCACCGCACCGACAGCGCGTGGGCCTGCAAATGATGCACGGCCAAAAAGCGTTTTTGATGCACCATGGCCAGGGTCTTGGCAAAGCTGGCCCCCACAATCAGGCCCCCCATCAGGCCGGGCATGGTGGTGGCGGCGAAAATGTCGATATCCTTCAGGGTGACACCGGCATCCTTCAGGGCCTGGGTCACCAAGGTTTCCAAATGATCACTATGCGCCCGGGCCGCCAATTCCGGCACCACGCCACCATAAGGGGCATGGGTGGCGACCTGGGAATAGAGGGTATGGGCGTGGACGTGGCCCGTCTCGTCCATGATACAAACGGCCGTTTCGTCGCAACTGCTTTCGATGGCAAGGAGGAGGGTCATATTAGCCCCGCAACCCCGTACCCTCAGGGCTGGAAACGCGGTAGGTGGTGGTGGTTAAATGCTGGGCCCCCACGGGGCCGCGCACATGAAAACGGTCCGTGGAAATACCGATTTCCGCCCCGAAGCCAAACTCCCCCCCATCGGCAAACTGAGTGGAGGTATTGTGCATGACAATGGCGCTGTCCACGTGACGCTGAAAAAACGCCACGGCGTCGGGATTTTCCGTGATAATCCCATCGGTATGGTGGGAACTATGGCGGGCGATGTGGTCCGTGGCGTCCTTGATGGTATTCACAACGGCAATGGAAAGAATGGCGGCCAGGTATTCCGTATCCCAATCCTGATCTGTGGCCGGTTTAACGCGGTGATCCAGGGCGGCAATGGCCGCATCGCCGCGAATCTCGCAGCCTTCATTGAAAAGAATTTCAACCAAGGGCCCCCCGATGCTTTCCAGAACATCGCGGTGAATCAGCACCGTTTCCACCGAACCGCAAACCCCCGTCCGCCGCATTTTGGCATTCAGCGTCACCGAAAGGGCCCGCTGTCTGTTGGCATCTTGATCAATATAGAGATGACAAATCCCATCCAGGTGTTTAATCACGGGCATGGTGGCCTTTTCCGCCACTTCGGCCACCAGGCCGCGCCCGCCCCGGGGGATGATCACATCCACAAAATCCCGCTGCGCCAGCAAAAGGGGCACGGCGGCGCGGTCTGTCACGGGAATCAGTTGCGCCAGATCCCGGGTCAGATTCGCCTGATCCAAGGCGCGGTGCAGACAGTGAATCAGGGCCAAACTGGTTTGCAAACTGTCCGATCCACAGCGCAGCAAAGCCGTATTGCCCGATTTTAAACACAGCGCCGCCGCATCCAAGGTCACATTGGGCCGGGATTCGTAAATAATCCCAATAACGCCCAGCGGGACGCGCACTTTTTCAATATGCAATCCATTCGGCCGGTCCCAGGATTCCAGCACAGCCCCGATGGGATCCGGTTGATCCGCAATGGCGTGCAGGGCATCCTGCATCTTTTTTAAACGCGCCGCATCGACGTATAAACGATCTAGGTAGGCCGCCGTTCGGTTGTTGGCCTCGGCCTCCCGCATATCCAGCGCATTGGCTTTTAAAATAAGGGGGGCATCATGCTCGCAAAAAACAGCGGCTTGGTGCAGAACTTGCTGCTTAACCTTAGAAGATAGCAGCGCAGAGACGGAAAACGCCGCCCGTGCCCGCGCCGCCATATCCTGAATGGTAACCTTCAGGTCCTGGTTCATTGTTTCAGGGCCCCCCAAAGGTAATTTTCCTTCACCCAGCCCTTAAAACTTTTCACCTCCATCAAACACCATCCGTTTTCACAGGTTTCCAGGGTACCCACCACCGTGGGCGATAACCGCGCCACGGGGGGGCTTTGTTCCGACGCGGTTGTCCGCATGGTAAAGCCGTCCTGAATCACAATGGCCGTGGGCGTGCCGGAGACCATGGCCTTGTGCACCCAGCCCTCCGTGCCCTCAAAATCCCGTATTTTCCGCCAGTGTTCGTATTCCGCCACAATCTGAACCGGCATTTGCGCCCGCTGAAACACCCATAAAATGGGATAGCGCGTGCCGGGCCCCGTGCGCACATTGACCTCAGCACTTTTCAGGGACGCATAGCGCCCCAGCGCCATCCCCGTGACCTCGCCCACCTCCGCCGCATGAGCCAACGTCGAGACCATCACCAGCAAAAAAAGAAAAAGCCATCGCATGGCTTTATGATTAAGCCAGTTTTGGCGTCGGTGCAAGGGGGGGATGAGGGAGCGGTGAGGGGTTGCAGCTGTTGTCTCGCCTGTTGTCCCACCTTGACAAAGTGCCCCACTTATGGCACACTTTTTTCACCCTCATGTCAGGAATACGCATCATGCCCACCAAAAATCCCCGCATTAACGTGACCTTATCGGCGGATATGCTGGAGATGCTGGCCCTGCATTCCAAACGGAAAGGCCAGTCCCTATCCCGCGTGGCCGGTGATTTCATTCGCTATGCCATGGAATCCCAGGAAGACATCGCCCTGGCCCGATTGGCCAACAGGATTGATGTTGAGGGCATGAAAACCTATGCGCATCAGGACGCGTGGGGATGATTTGGTAACAATCCGTCATCTGTCCTCCGTACCCTGTCCTCCGCTCAACCCCCAATACTCCGCCTGAACCTCAGGACTGGTGAGCATCAGGCAGACTGTCCCCTCAACATATCCCTTGACTTAAACGCATTTTATTCGCATAATAACGGCATGGAATCGGATCTTTTTACGCCGCGTTTTACGCTGACCCCCGCCCTTGTGGGGCATTTGATGCAGATTGAGGGGGTAAAGCAGGCCATGCCTTCCCTGCCGCTGACGCCCCATGTTCTGGCACGGTTGCGGGAAACGGCGCGGTTGTTTTCCACCCACTATTCCACGCAGATTGAGGGAAACAGGCTAAGCGAGGCCGAAGTGGCCCACGTTCTGGAAACGGGCAAACCTGTGGCTGGACGAGAGCGTGATGAGGCGGAAGTGAAGGGGTATTACGCGGCGCTGAAGGCGGTGGAACGTCTTGCCAGCAGTAAGGCCGTCATTACCGAAAAAGACGTGCAGACAATCCATGCCCTGGTCATGGGCGAAGGCAGAACGCGCCTAAAACCAACCCCGTACCGCGACGGGCAAAACGTCATCCGCGACAGCCGCAGCAAAGCGATTATTTATATGCCGCCAGAGGCCAAAGATGTTCCCCTCCTGATGAAACAGTTGCTAAATTGGCTGGCAGTTCCAAGCGATCTGCCCGTGCCGGTCAAGGCCGGCATTGCCCATTATCAGTACGCCACCATTCATCCCTACTATGACGGCAACGGACGGACCGCCCGCCTGCTCACCACATTGGTTCTGCACAAAGGCGGCTATGATTTGGGGGGGATTTACGCGCTGGAAGAGTATTATGCCCGTGACTTGGGTTCGTATTATCAGGCGTTGAGCCTGGGTCCCTCCCACAATTATTACCTCGGACGACAGGAAACCGATGTTACGCCCTGGCTGACGTATTTTATCCAGGGCATGGCGGAAGCCTTTGCCAAAGTGTATGCGCAGGCCCAAAAGGAAGCCACCAGCGGGCGCCCTGATCAGACCCGCCAGCTGCGGGGGCTGAACAGCAAACAGCGTCAGGCCCTTACCTTATTTACCACCCAGCGCACGGTGACCTCTGCCGATATCGGGGGATTGTTCGGCTATAAGCCACGCATGGCCTCTGTGTTGTGTGTACGATGGGTGGATGAAGGGTTCCTGGTCATCGAATCGCCCTCCCGCAAAACACGCCGCTACGCCCTGCATCCTCGGTATGAGGCGATGATGGTGTTGTAGTCTTTCATGGGGACATGACCCACACTGACCTGTTATACCAATTCACTTTCAAAAATATACGAATCTCGTCGTCATCCCGGACCAGATACTGTCTTTCGGGTCAAGGGGAAAATGATGTGTGGGTTTGGTATTGGGGGGGGGCTTGGCG
>JBILRW010000008.1:0-54297 GCA_044372405.1 Alphaproteobacteria bacterium | reverse complement strand
CCGGCACCTTGGGCGTGAGGACGTAATCTGGTCCACAGTCTTTCAAAGACTTAGCGCACTTACGGTCTCTCACGCCCGCTTCTAAAAAATAGCGACTCTTTTAAAAGCTGAAAAGAAGATATAAGAAAAGATTCCACCCCCGCAGGCGTGTTGGCGATCTGCTCCTTTTTTCCGTTGTGCCAAGCGACATCGGCCTTATTTTTGGCTATGTCAATACCAACAAAGTGTGTATAAGTTTTCATAAGCGTCCTCAATGTTTACGATTGTGTGCGGGCGTATCATCCCTGTCTACCCTTCAAACGGTTGGACAAAACGACAAGAGGGAGACCCAGATGACAACGGCTGTTTTTCAAGCCTTATTCCGCACGGTTCCCTCTTGTCTCTCTACTCTATAGCACACTTGAGACACACAATTCCGCGCGTAGTCGCGGAATCCACCTGGATGCGATGACGCGCAGCATGACGAGAAAAGCGGCATTTTTACCATGGACTGTCACTGTCCTAGGGTGGTCATCCCCCTTCACCCCCTCATTTTCATCGTCATTCCGGACGCTTCGCGTTTTGGCGTATGTGCTGGATCGCGGCTCGGCGGGCACTTCGTATCTTGGCCGGGATGAGCATCAGAAATGAACAGCCTCGCCTTCCCCCTACCGCCGCCACCCCAGCAACAAAAACACCCCCATCACCCCCGCCAACAGGGGGCCCATCCACGGCCAGGGATCACTTCGTCCCAGGGCGTAGGCCGTGGGTTGATTAAAAACCAGGGTGTCAGAGGCAAAATTATCGGCCAAAGTCCCCCCAAACACCACCGTTAGGGGTTTTTCCGGGTCCGTGACCTCGCGCCCCCCATGGTGTGCGGCCAGGGTTTCGCCGGAGGGCGTTACGGGTTTCCATTCCGCCGGCGGTCCCATGTCAAAGGCAATGGGGATCAGGGTATGATCCGCCCGAACAGCCCACAATCCCGAACGATCCAGGGGCATACGATACACCCCATCGGCATCGGCGGACCAGGGCTGCCAGGTATCATCAGGCCGGTAAAGCTCAACGTTGTCTTTGCTGTTTTTGTTTTTGGGGGTGCAGGCCAGGACGCCCTTGTCCTGCTGGCAGATCATGGGGGGGGCTTCCAAATCGGGCTCCCGCAATAACCAGTGCATCAGGCGGCGCATGAGGGGGTTAAAAGGCGGCGCTGCCCCTGCCTCCCCCGCCTGCCGCCGCCACATCCACACATCATCCGTGGCGATCCAGGCCATGCGCCCGTGCTGCGGGGTCTCCCGCCACAGGGTGATGACGGGGGTTTTTTCCGGTGTTTCCATCAGCAATTCGGCCCTCTCCGCCAGCGGCAGGGGCAAAGACCCCCGCAGCAGTGGCAAGGTCTGTTTAACAAACGGCTGCGTGATGGGGTGATCCTCCCCCAACGTGGGGGTAAAGGGAACATCGGGATAGGTTTGGGGGTATGCCTTAATGGCCATAATATCTTTTAGGGCATTGAACAAACTATCGTCCTTCAACCCCTCCGCTCCTGTCATGATCACAAAGGCCCCGCCCCGTTGGATAAAGCTGCGCAAACTCTGAATGTGTATGGGCTGCAGCAGCCCCAAATTCGCATAACGATCCATGACAATCAGATCAAAATCATCAATGCGGTTTAAAAACAGCTCATCCACCGGAAAGGGAATCAACGCCATTTCATCCGGCGGCGTAAAATCCATACTGTCCATCCGGCGCAAAATGGAAAAATGCACCAAATCAATGTTGGGATCTTGTTTAAACAAACTCCGAAACGCCCGGGTGGACGGATGGGGCGACCCCGACACCATCATCACGCGCCACCGATCCCGAAACACCGTCAGTGTAAAGACAGCGGCGTTGTTTTGCAAATGCGCCTCTTGCGCCAGGGGCGGCGTGGCAAAAATCAAGGTTGTGCGGCCGGGGTGTTCAGTGTTTAAGGAAATCTCGGTTTTTTCACCGTTACGGACGTTGTGGGTGGTTTGGGTGTCGCCTTGATACATATTCAGGGGAATCTCCGCCCCCCCCGGCTGCGTTGTATCCCGCACCGTGACAGCGACAGAAAAAGGCTTACCCACCAACTGATACGCCGATGTTTTTTCCAGCGTGACGGACCGATCGGGGCCACTGCGAAACGTGCTAAGGACATGCACCGGAACCTCTGTTTTCAGGGATGTTATGTCTGCCTCTGGATCATGCCACAGCGTATCACTGATGATGACTGCCCCGGCCAAACGATCCGCGGGAACGCTTTGCAGGGCTTGCTTTAAAGGAGGGATCACCAACGTCCCCTGATCACTCTGGGGCAAAGGAAGAATTTTCAGGGTTGCCCTTTCCCCCACGGCCTTTTTCAGAGTTTCCAGCCACACAGATTGCGCCGTGTGATCCGCGCTGGCGCTTTTGTCTTCCAAAACCACCAGAGTTTTGGGGGCTTCTCCGGGGACGGGCTTCAGCAGCGCCACATCATACAGCAAAAACAGCAGAATCGTCACCGCCCCCAAACGGGCCCAGCCTTTTTTCGCCCACACCACCACAATCAGGGTCAGCAGCAACAGAGCTACGCTCAGAACCAAGGGCCCCTCGGACCAGGACAGGGTGTATCCGTGAAAATTAAACATCATGACTTTGCCATTCTCTGGCTTTGACCGTCATGCCGGACAAAGTGAGCAACGCGAACGCAGATCCGGTAGCCCGAACAACTGTCAAAAGGCGCAGCCTTTTGCCAATATATTTTAAAAAAACAAAGAACAAAACGCTTCGCGTTTTGGCATATGTGCTGGACCCCGGCTCGGCGCTCGCTATCGCTCGCTGGTCCGGGGTGACGACGGCATTCGTATTTTTTTGAAAATGAATGGGTATTAAACATCATCCCCCATCAATCGATATCCCTGATGCCGCACCGTTTGCAGGTATTGGGGCGTTTTGGGGTTGGGTTCCATTTTTTGACGCAACCGATTCAAATGCACATCAATGGTGCGGGATAAACTGCTTTCCTCCATCCCCAGGGCGTTTTGCAGGGCGATGCGGGACACCGGCTGGCCCCGCGCCCGCACCAAAACATCCATCAGCGTTTTTTCCGCGGGGGTTAGGGGTATGGGGGATCCGTCACCCTTAATCAATGTGTACGTGGCCGTTTGATAAACCAGGGGACCCAACCGCAGGGACGCCGGGGCAGGGTCCAGGGGCCCGCGGGAACGCCTGAGTAAATTTTGAATCCGCAGCACCAATTCCTCCGGCACAAAGGGCTTGGCCACATAATCATCGGCCCCCAGGGATAACCCCGCAACACGGTCGGCGGAATCCCCCCGGGCCGTTAACATCAGCACAGGCAGCATGTTGCCCTGCCCCCGAAGCAACGCCAAAAAATCCCGTCCCGTCTGATACGGCATCATGTCATCCAGCAGGATCAGATGAAATCGGGACGTGGGGGAAGACAGCATATCCATGGCCTCAATGGGGTGGGCTGCAGTGGTTACGGTATAGCCATGATGGCGCAAAAAACGCTGAAGTAACAATCGAATGCGCTGATCATCATCAACAATCAAAAGGTGAAAGGACATGGAAAACGGCCTTAAGACTTTGTTAAGGGTTGGGGTCTATTCTGAATTTATACGTACCAATAGCATAAAGAAAAAGCACAGGAGGTGCCAGATGAAAGATAAACTCAAACTCGCCCTTTTTGAGGCTGAAACCAACGGCGATACCCCCTTCTTACAAACCCTGCGCTTAATTACCACGGTTTTAGAGGACCGCCACCCCGCCGTAGAGGACGCCGAAGAAAGCGCCCACGCCATTATCCTGCAAATTTTATCCTATCACAAGGAACGGCTCTCTGTTTTTCAGGAAAGCGGCGCCCATAAAAAAGCCCAACAGGAAAAACGCATGATCCAACAGCTGCAATCCCTCCTGCCCAAGGGATACTCCGAAGAGACCCTGTACGAGGCCATTCACGAAAAAATCACCGCCTGCGGCGCGCGTTCCATCCGGGACCTGAAAACCGTCATGGCCCTGCTACGCCAGGACGGCAACATCAGCATTGATTACGGTCAGGCCAAAGCGATGGTGATTCGGTTGTTGTCGTAATATACACGAAAAATTTACAAAACCATTGAAAAAACAAAATACTTTTTCCCCGCGCCAGTCGCGGAATCCACCTGGATGCTGCGACTGCGCCCAGTATGACTGGAAAATCCTCATTTTTACCAGGGGCTGTCAATTCCGTAGGGTGGTAACTAACCTTAGTGGGGTAGGCAATAAGTGAGGATTCGAGTACGACGCCGACGCCGCCAGCGGCCAGGAAAGGAGGGTTTTAGAGGTGACCCTAAGCCCGCTGCGCCTCGGCGCCCTTGGCCTGCTTGGCCAGTCGCTTTTCCACCTCGGCAATCAGGGCGATGATGTCTTCATCGGCAGGGCTGCCGGGATACACTTCGGACACCCCGCGCCCCTGCAGCAGCGAGCGCGCAAAGTGCACCCGATTGCCAATTTTGGTTTTGGCGATGTCGGTATTCAGGGCCTTCAGGCTGCTGGCGACTTCTTGATTCAGGAGGCTACGCGGCGTAACGCGGTTTAACACCAGACAACAGGGCGTTGATTCCTGGGCCGCCAGCTGCAGGGTGGCTTCGCTGGCCCAAAGATCCACGGGGCTGGGCTGGGCCGGCACCACAACATAATCGGCGGAGCGCACGGCCAAACGGGCATCGGTTTGGGTGTGGGGCGGGCTGTCAATCATAATGATGTCAAAGTCCTGGCTGTGGCGGGACAGCTCGGCACTCATACGCCACCCACTGGCGGTGAGCACCACGGGATAATACGCCGTGTTCCCATACAATTTTTGACGGATCTGATACCAGCGTGTGCTGCTTTCCTGGGGGTCGGCGTCGATTAAACAAACTTTTTTGCCCTGTTTGGCCCAGGTTACGGCCAAATTAATGGACAGGGTTGTTTTTCCCGCACCCCCCTTTTGTTGAGCCACGGCAATCAGTTGGCATGAAGACATAACGCACCTACTCTAAACATAATCTCTCTCTCCGTTGAACCATGGTTGTTTCTCTCAGGTCAAGGGGGAATCAGGTGACAGGAAACAAAAGGCGTAAAGACGTATCAGAAACAGAACGTACCCAAAACCTTCGTCATCTACGAGCCTCCGCAGGGGGCGTGGCAATCCAGTCTTTCGGGTGCTGGCATTTCTGGATTGCTTCGCTGCGCTCGCAATGACGAATGTTATGCGTAAATGCTTTGGAAAATTTCATCAAAACATCATACGTTTAGTTGATATAATTGGCCAGAGAAAGATTCCCAATTTTCGACAGCGCAATAAACGAAGCCTGCAGAGTATTGTTTTCCTGAGATAATTTTGCACTGGCATCAATGATGTTGGTGTCTTTCATTTCGCTGATGGTGTTTGTTAAAATCAGGATGTTTTGCTCGTGAATCCCCTCAATACGGTCCAGCTGGGCGACCTTAACGCCGATGCCACTGATCATGGCGGGAATGTCTTTTTGGGCGACTTCCTCTACCAAGTCCAGAGAGGCCCGAAGTTTACCATTATCATTGGGGTTGTTAAACACATTCCGCATGGCGCGGATCAGCTTTTCGAACGTCGGATCGTTAGCGGTCATGCCGTACGTGATGGTTCGACCTTCGCCCACGCGGGAAAACGCTTCGTAATCATCCCCCTGATAATACTCTGTGTTACTGGTGCCGACGTTGACGGGCGTGCTAAAGGCCTTGAGATTCACAGGAGCCACATCACTGCGACTGCCCGAAAAAATGTACTGATCGCCGTCTTTCACGTTCAGCAGATTTTCCATTTGATCCATGAATTGTTTGGCAATTTCTGCGATGGGCTGAAATTGATCGTTTTCGGCGTTCAGGGCGTTTAGCAAATCACTGCGGAATTGATTGGCCAGTTCACGCACGGAATCCACCTGGGTTTCGGCCAGTTTCAGGCGGTTGCGGGTGACGGTGATATCGCTGAGGTATTGATTCAGGCGGGTATTGGCCCCCTCAAAATTCACCAGCCGTCCGGCAACGCCAGAGATACCGCTGTAATTTTGGGATTTCAACCCACTGGAAATTTGGATTTGCAGGTCATAGGTCCGGCTAAGGGTCTGTTGATTCAGGCCCATCAGGGCATCAAAGCCCGTGCGTGTACCGATACGGTTGATCATGGTTTGGGCGCTCCTATAAAATCTGTTCCAAAGAATCAAACATTTCGTTGGTCACCCGCACCATCTGGGCCATGGTGTTATAGGCATTTTGCAAAACCAGCATATTGGCCATTTCTTCATCAATGTTCACATCACTGACGGAGGACCGCGTGGCCTCCAGCGAGGTCACCAAGCTGTTTTGGTTTTTAAAAGTCTGTTTGGCCGAGGCGATGTCCCGCGATGTGTAATCCAAAACCAGAGAAGCATATTCGGACAACGTCAACGTCCGGGGACCGATTTTTTGGGTTCCGTCAAAGGATTGCTTGGCCAAAAACATATCGTTCATGGCCGCCAGATTCCGGGCATCTCCCTGGCCTATCCCCACCACAGGCGTGGTGATGGGACCCACGATGGTGGGCATATTCAATAGCCCGCGTGTTAAGCGTTGCGGTTGATCTTTCAGGGTTTGGCGCACATCCAGGGACGCACTGTCATACCGCGTGTCCTTAAGGCCCAAAAACGACAGCCCAGCCGCACCGTTAATGGCAGAGGCGGGACGGCCCTGGGTTACGCGCACCGTTTGGGTTTGATCGTTACTGGACACCACCAGGCGATTTTGGCCGTCCAGGGAAACGGTGATATCGACGGAGGCCGCTGATAAATCCGTGTTAATATCGGCAATCAGATCGCTGAGGGTGGTTCCCGAAAACCCCGAAAGGTCATAATCCAAATGGGATACATGATTCCCTTGGCTGTCGGCCAGGGTCAGGGTGACCCTGCCCGAGGCCGATGTAATGGCCAAAGCCGGATTAAAGGGTAAATCACTGCGCAGATTCTGGGGCGGAAGGGCGGTGTTGGTGCTGACAAAAAAATCGTTAAAGCCGAAATAATTTTGCAGTTTTTTGCCCTCACCGCTCACCCCTTCGGTGGGGGGGGCTGCGGGGTTGGGGGAGCCCATGGCCAGGGTGTAATTGCTTTTGGCCTTTAAGGTAAACGTCCCATCACTGTTAAAGGGGGCTGCAAGATCCAGATAGGTACTCATGGCCGCGCCGTTTACGGCGCTCAGTGTGGTTGGATTATTGAGATAATTGACAAAATCTTGATACGTATAGGTGGTGGCCGGCAAAACCGGCGTTGTGACGGTGGAAAGATTCACATCCAGGTAATCCACGTAACTGCCTTGTTTATCCATGATGGCCAGGCGCAGGGTTCCTGTGGCGTAAAATTGATCCGCCGCTGAGATTTTTTGCGTGCTGGTCAAGCTGCTGGGGGGGGGATGGGCCACACCGGCATTATGCACCGCGTTCATTTGATCCATCAGCTGGCCCGTTAAGTTTTCCAGCTGGTCCGTTAACTCAGGCAAGATGCTATCGCGAAGTTCCAGCAAGCCTGCGATTTTACCGCTTTTGATGTTTTTGGTTACATCGGTGGGCAGGGATGTACTGGCCACTTCAATGGGGCCGAAGTTACCCTCTTCGTAGCGGCTTTCCGGCTTGATGTTGCCGGTGGCGCTATAGGAAAGCGTGTTGGCCTTGACCTCCAGTAACGATTGCCCCGATTTGGTGTAAATGGCCAGGGTATCGTTGGGACGCGTAAAGACATTCACGTCCATTTCCTGGGAAATTTGTTTTAAAAACTGATCCCGACGATCCAACAGATCCCCCACGGGGCGCTCGTTAATGCTGGCCTGGCTGATGTCTTTATTCAGTTTTTCGATTTCGGCCAGGGCATCGTTGATGTTTTTCAGGGACGATTCGATTTCTTTATCCACCCGCAGGCGCAAATCCTGGATAGCCTCAACAGAAGAACGAACCTGAAACGCCAGGTTATCGGCAACAGAGACAATTTGACTGTGCTGAACATTATCCGACGGTGCCGTCATCAGGGACTGTAAACGGGTTTCCAGATCCGTTAAGGTGGCGGTTAACGAAACACTGTCCCCTGTGGACCCAAAGATGGATTCAATTTCGCTGTAAAAGGATGAAACAGTTTCATCCCGCGAAAGCCCAGAGATTTCGCTGCGCATGTTTTTTAAAAACACATCATCCGCGTTGCGGGTGATGCTGGCCACCTGGACACCGGCAACTTGGCCACCCAACAGGATGGTCGTGTTGTTGGCCTGTTTTTTGGTATACCCATCCACATTGGCGTTGGAGATGTTGTTGGAAATAACATTCAGCGCCTGCTGGCTGGCGGCCAGTCCGGAAATTCCTGTTTTAATGGCGCTGGTTAAGGACATTGTGGGCCCTATAACGTTTCGTTAAAACTGACAGAAACAGAGGTCGCGTTGCCATAATTGGCAGCAGCGCGGCGGGACGAACGCCCCGCGTAGGTGGGGGATTTTTGATCGTTAATCATGGCCTCGCGGATGCTTTCCAAAATAAAAACGCGGGCGTTGCGGGCGGCCTCCACCGTATCCAGGGTGGATTGCATGGTTTTTTGCAGCAGTCCCAGGGTGGCTTTCAGATCCACCTTCACATCACGATCCAATTGCGCCAGGGTTTCCGTGTCTTGCTCCAGCGCGGCCAAACCGCTTTGATAGGCATCAATCAGAACCTGTTTGCGCGCGGCAAAATCCAGGGTTCCCGCCACGTTTTGGCCCAGAATCATTTTTTGTTCCAAAACCAGCAGCGCGGTGAGTTCCCGGGCCACCCCGATGACTTGGTGCGCCACATCGGTGCCAGGACGTGTGGGGGTTTTGAGGAGGGTTGTGCTCATGATCAAGCTCCTTTTTCCTGGAATCGTAAGAATGATTTTTGTAATGCATCAGATAGGCCAAGTCCCTGTTTTGCCGTCATTTGATCGGCCATGGCGGACACCCAAAGGGACCGGTAGGTCTCTTCGGCAAAGCCACCACCAAAGGGGGCTTCGGTGCTGATCCCCTGAAACATGTATCCCGTCATTTCGGAGATAAACATGGATTCAAAGGACTTGGCGGCCTTTTCCAGTTTGGGGTTGCTGGCCTCAATCTTGGGAATGGCGGCTTGGTAGGGGGTTAGGGAAGCAAGGGGGGTCATGTTACATCACCTCAATATCAGCTTGCAGGGCGCCGGCGGCTTTAATGGCCTGCAGAATGGAAATCATATCGCGGGGACCAATACCCAGGGCATTCAGGCCCGTGACGAGTTCCTGCAGGCTGACGCCGCCGTTAACGATGGCCAGTTTTTTCTCTTTCCCGCTATCCAGAACATCCACTTGGGTACGGTCCACCACGGTGGTTTGGCCGACCTCAGAAAAGGCCCCGGGCTGAGAAACCTGGGGGGTTTCTGTGACACGAATGGTCAAATTCCCCTGGGCAATGGCCACGCGGCTGATACGGACGTTATCGCCAATGACCACCACACCGGTGTTTTCATCAATGACCACCCGGGCCGGGGCATCGGGGGTAACGCTGAGCTGTTCAATCTGGGTAATCAGTTGCGCAACATTGTTTTCATAGCTGGGCGGGGTGGTCAGTTCCACGGTTCCCGAATCCGACGATTGCGCCACGTTGGATCCCAAATTGTTGTTAATGGCTTTGGCAATGCGCTGTGATGTTGTAAAATCTGGATTTTTTAGGGCCAGGCGGATGGATTTCATGCCGTCTAACTTAAAGGGAACCTCTTGCTCCACAATGGCGCCAGAGGCAATACGGCCACTGGTGGGCACGCCCTGGGTGACGGTGGTGGCGGCGCCGCCTGCTGAAAAGCCCCCAATGGCCACGGGGCCCTGGGCCACGGCATAAGCACTGCCATCCGCCCCCATCATGGGCGTGACCAGCAGCGTGCCTCCGCGTAAGCTGGACGCATCGCCAATGGCGGAAATGGACACGTCAATGCGGGATCCGGCCCGGGCAAAGGCCGGTAAATTCGTTGTGACCATGACAGCGGCAATGTTTTTTGAATCCAGGGCTTCTTCCCGCGCCCGCACGCCCAAACGATCCAGCATGGCGATGAAACTTTCTTTGGTAAAGACGGCCTTATTCAGGCTATCCCCCGTGCCGTCCAAACCGACGACCAGGCCATAACCCACCAGCATGTTGTCGCGGACCCCCTCAAAATCCGCCACGTCCTTAATCCGCGTGGCCTCAGCTGAAGGGGCAGCCAGCCCCAGAAACATCACAACACATAACCAAAAACAGACGAAACGGGGCACCGGGGGACCTCTTGCAGGGTTCTTTTTGTAAAAAGGGTATGCAAGAGGTGTGCCAGTCAGGTGACAGGTGACAGGTGACAGGTGACATGGAATTGAATAAAATTCTTGACAGATATATATATATATATATTAGGCTAAATTCTTAATAGAGCTAGTGTTTTGATTTTTTAATATTTTATATGAAAAATCAGGCACTTTTAGATTACCTAAACAAGCATTGTTTTTGTTTTTTACTATTCTTTAGCCCCACCTTGAGTGGAAAGGAAAAAATGAGCGTTCAATACATTGAATTGTTTTGGCGGTGCCCCGAATGTGGTGAAGACCATATTTCTGCACTTTTCAATACAACAGGGTTCTATTGTCCATCCTGTTCTTTCCGGCGCGACGATTCGGTCGAATTATATGAGGCTCCTGACAGCCAAGTTATAACTGATCCAGAATTGATTGCACGTATTGAAACAGGGCGTGTGGATTGGGAGTGCAAACATTGTGGAAGTCTGAATGAAGACAAAGGCATCGGTGAAAATGCCCTGGCTTGTACAGTGTGTGGCATGTTTCAAATCGATGAACTTCAGCCGGAAGCTGTTGTTCGTGATGAATCAGGAGAAGTCATTCGTCAGCGCAGTAAAATCTTGGATCGCTTTGAGAACCCTGTGGTTCCTCGGAGTTTGCAAGAGGCTCGTGCTGCCAACGACGATCGCCCGCCATTTTCGATGCCACAGTTGCCCAACATCGATTTTGACTGGCAATCTCTGCCGTGGCGTCCTATCGCTTGGGGCGTGGGCATTGCGACTGGACTTGTGGCAGCAGGTAGTGGATTGTGGTTGTTGTTTGCGCCACGTCCTGTTGAAGTGAAGGTGACGTCCCTCCCCTGGGAGGTGACGGTTGAGGTTCAGCAACTTGTTCCTGTAAACGAGTCCGATTGGGATGAGAATGTTCCGATTGGTGCCCGTGCCTGGTCTTCCGAAACCCGTCAACGGGGAACTCGGGAGGTGCAGCGGGGTACCAAAACAATCATGGAAACTGAGGAATATCGGTCTGGGACAAAAACTGAATCCTATACCGAGACGGAACAGTACCTGTCTGGGACCAAAACCCAATCCTATACGGATTCAGAGCGGTACCAGTCTGGAACAAAGGAAAACTGCACCACGACCTCAACGGGTACGGGTGCGGGTCGACGGAGTTGTACGTCGGTTCCTACTTATGGAACGCGATCTGTCCAACGGACCCGTCAAGTGCCACAGTACAGAACCCGCCAGGTGCCTAAAACCCGAGAGGTACCCGTTTATAGCACCCGCCAGGTGCCACTCGTGGTTCCCAACATGGTAACGGAGCCTGTTTATGATACGTACGTCTACTTCACGGTGGACGAGTGGAATCATAAACAGACCTTAACCTCAAACGGTTTTGATGATCAACCCCGCGTTGCGCCAGTGCCACAATTGGATAATTTCCCTTATCCGGAACGGGCACTTTCTCCAGTCACCACTTGCAAAATCTCTGGCACCTACCCCCAAGGTGATGAGCAAAAAGTGGGAAGCTGGAGAATCCCCTGCAACAAGTTCGACCGCCTCAACACGGGTGACACCATCACGTTGGACGTCAACCGCGTTGGCGGGGCAACCCTGAAGTTGCCCGAATAATTTTTAAATTCTCCTCAGAATTTTGGCAGCACCCCCCGCAAGGGGGTGTTTTTTTTACCCCCCCCCCCCCCAACAACCACGGAAAAAACCCATCCAATTTGTCCTGCAGGAACTGCGCCTGGTCGTTCGGGGATGATTTATCGGGGCTTGCGGTAAACGATGTCATGGGTTCCAAAATCCATAACCTCAACATGGGAAATGTCTTTGGCATCATTAAATTGAGCATACAGCTTAATGCGGTTTTTTCTGTCTATGCGGATTAGGACTTACGCGCAACCTCGATTGTGTCATCCCCGCGCAGGCGGGGATCCATAAGTCATTGAAAACAATGGATCCTCGCTTTCGCGGGGATGACACCTGGGTGGTCAATTTGCGTAAGTCCTATTTTTTTGAATCGTCTTTGAAAAGCGGGGGAAAAAACTAAATCGAATGCCACAAATCCATAAACTCTTTGCTGGTGGGCTTAAAATCCTCTTCTGTGTATCCCGATTCCTCTAACCACCGCTGGCGGAAAAATCGCTGCATGGTGTCCAGATTCAGGGGGGTGTTACGCGCTTTGTTGAATGCCTCAATCCATGGCTCTTCTGCGTGGGTCATATTCCGCAAAACGGCGGCGCTATAGATGTTGTGGCTTTCCAGGACAGAGTCCAAAAAATCCTTCAGCAATCGGTGGGGTTCCTCTTGGCAGGCTTCATAGGGAAGAGGCTGTCCCTTGTGCTTTTTATAGTGCTGATAAACCTCAGGAACCACGGGGCCATTGTCCCAGGCCTCGATGGTTTCGGGAAATAAGGGGCGGTTTTGCGTGGCCAGAAAATATCCTTGGGCGTAATACAGCAGCTTTTGAAGTTTGAGGTGGGTAAAGGTCTCCTCCCTGCCCTCATCGGTAAAGGACAAAAAATACTGGGCAACAGAGAGCGCGGATACCATGATGATTTTCCTTCAGGTCCTGTCTGTGCAATCATAATACCAAACGCCGCAAGGCGGATCAAGGGATAACGACAAAACAACAAAAATTCATTTGAACATTTATTGTTAATGAAGTATAGTAAATAAGGTCATCTTGTGGTTAGGTTAACGTCTTATGAGTCGGCTTTCTATTGAAATCACGCCTGAACAACACCAGCATCTCAAGGTCTGTGCGGCCTTGGCTGGAAAAAGTATCAAAAAATACGTCATAGAGCGTGCGCTTGACCCTCTTCCTGAAACGGACACTTTATCTGATGAAAAAGCTTTGGCGGCTTTGGAAACCTTTTTAAAGTCCCGTATTGAGTCCGCAGAACGGGGGGATGTGGTGAATAAATCCGTGCGCCAAATCTTTCATGACGTTCGGCAAGAGATCCCATAATTTGACGATGGTTTCCTACGATTTAACCCCTGAAGCTGAGGAAGATTTAAAGGATATTCTTCGCTATACCATCGAACAATGGGGCATAGAACAAGCCCAGCATTATGCCGATTTATTGGAAGCGGGCTGTCAAAAAATTTCCGATGAAACGGCAAGGTCACGAACATTTTCACAAAAATACCCTGATGTTTTTGTAACGAAATGTGAACATCATTTCATCTTTTATCTGCGGCGTTCTTCTCGTCCTTTGATTATCGCTATTTTGCACGAGCGAATGGATTTGGTGAATCGCCTGAAAAGTCGTTTAGCGTAGGGGGTGTCATCATTTGCGCTACGACTTCGTTTGTAATCTACCCTTTTTAGGGCCAAAAAGCAATGGTTTTGTCAACAACTGGGTTTGACTCGCATAGAAACGCAAACCAATTGCGTTTCTACTTTAAAAGAATAACCCCTATCCCCCCCATTCTTTATGATTGGCGGGGGATTACACTTTTTTGGGGGGAAACGCCCCTACAGGATTTACCGATACCGATCCCCCTTCATCAAATACTCCTGAATATAGGTGCGGATGCCGTCCTCCAGGGATGTCATGGGTTTGGTGTATCCCAGGGATCTGAGGGTGGAAAGATCCGCGCAGGTTTTGTATTGATACGCCCCGCGCAGCAAAGGGGGCATGTCGATATAATCAATGCGGGGGGATTCGTTCATGGATGAGAACACCGCGCGGGCCAGATCATTAAAACTCCGCGCCTGGCCACTGCCCACATTCAGCAGCATTCCCGATAGTTCCGGGTGATCCAGCAGCCATAGCATCACATCCACGCAATCCTGAACCCAGACAAAATCCCGCAGTTGGCCGCCGTCTTCGTAATCGGGGCGATAGGATTTGAACAAACGGGCGTTTTCCCCCTGATGAATCTGATGAAACAGGTTATGGGCGACACTGTGTTGGCCTGTTTTGTGGTATTCATTGGGCCCATACACGTTAAAAAATTTCAGGCCAAACCACTGGGGGGGACAGGGGCGAGAGGCCTCCAGCGTTTTTAAACAAAACTGATCAAAAATATGCTTGCTCCAGCCATAAGGATTCAAAGGGCGATAGCGCTGATTGTCCTGAACCCCCAAGTTATCATGAAAACCCAAATGGCCATCCCCATAAGTGGCCGCCGATGAGGCATAAATCAGCGGCACCAAATGCTTCGTACACCAATGCCACAGCAAACGGGAAGCCCGCACGTTTTGGGTGTAAATTTTATCCGCATCCTGCTCCAGCGTCGAGGAAATCGCCCCCAAATGAATCACGGCATCGATGTTTTGCCGGCCTTTGTCCAAAAAAGCCTCTAAATTCCCCGGATCAATGATATCCGTAAAGCCATGCTTGGCAATGTTGCGGTAACGCCCATCATCCCCCAAAACATCCACAATCAAGACATCGTCTTTGCCCCGGGCATTGAGCGTCGCCAGAACGTGGGATCCGATAAATCCCACCCCGCCGGTTAATAAAATCATGATAATCCCCGCACTGTTTTCATGTTCGTAAACGTCCTTATCCCCTCGGCCCCCAATTCCCGTCCATAGCCGGAGGCCTTCACCCCCCCAAAGGGGAGCGCTGGATCGGACCTGACCATACCATTAACAGTGATACTGCCGGCCTCTAGGTTTTCAACAAAAAACGTTTTTTCCGCATTGTCCTGCGTCCACACCGACGCCCCCAGGCCGTAAGGCGTACCGTTGGCCACGTGCAGCCCCTCCTCGGAATTCCGGACACGGTAAAGGCTGATGACGGGGCCAAAGAGTTCCTTCCTGGCCGCAGGAGAATCAGGGGGAATGTCCGAAAGCACCGTGGGGGCATAGAAAAAACCAGGGCCCTCAACGGGTCCCCCGCGCTTTAACGCACGGGCCCCCGCGGCCAAGGTGGCGGCCACATCCTGGGATAGGTTTTGACGCATGCCCTCCGTGGCCAAGGGCCCAAGATCCGTGGCGGGATCCAGGGGATCCCCCAGGGTTAGGGCCTCAACATGCGCCATGATGCGTTCCACAACCGTGTCATAAATATCCATATGAATCACAAAGCGTTTGGCCGCAATGCACGATTGTCCCGTGTTCAGCATCCGCGCCCGCACGGCCATCTCTGCCGCCACATCCAAATCTGCGCTGGGCATAATAATCAGGGGATCACTACCGCCCAGTTCCAAAACCGTGGGCTTGAGCGCCGCACCCGCCAAACTGGCCAGGGACGCCCCCGCCGCTTCGCTGCCCGTTAGGGTGGCCCCCCGAATTCGGTCATCGGACAGTAGGGCCGCCACCGCTTCTTTTTCAATCAGGAGTGTTTGAAACAGCCCAGGCACAAACCCCGCAGCTTCAAAAACATCCTCAATGGCCAAAGCGCACTCAGGCACGTTGGACGCATGTTTCAGCAAAAATCCATTCCCAGCCATTAACACAGGGGCCGCACACCGAACCACCTGCCAAAAGGGAAAATTCCAGGGCATGACGGCCAGAATCAACCCCAAAGGGTCATGCCGTATGACGGCATTTTTTTCGGTTCGGGGGCGCAGCAACCCTTCCCCCGCATCGGCATAATACTGACAAACGGCTGCGCATTTTTCAACCTCGGCCAGGGACTGTGCCAGGGGTTTGCCCATTTCCCGGGTGATGAGGGCCGCATATTTTTCTTTGTTATTCAGCAACAAGGCCGCAGCCTGCACCAAAACCGCCGCGCGTTCGGCCAGGGTCGTGTTTTTGTGGGCGCGCTGGGCGTGATCTGCCTTTTCCACAGCCCCAGAAATCTGAGCCGATGTGAGGGGCGAAAAGGTTTTTTCAACCGCGCCGGTGGTGGGATTTTGGGTTTGGATCATGGGGCTAAAGGGGGTGGGGGGGAGGGGGCCCGCCCCAACCCAATCCCCAGACTCTCCGCCAGCATCAAATGATTCTGGTTAAAAAAGACAGGGGCGGTGATGAGGGCATCAAGGGTCATATGACCCATGTTACCATGGTTATCGACGGTGACAACCGCTTGTTTTTCTCCGGCCTTGGCCAAACTTAGGGCCGCATGGGCCATGCGGCTGGCCATGAGGCGTTCAAAGGATGTGGGCGGTGCCCCCCGTTGCAGGTATCCGATGACCATGCTCCGTGTGGGGCGATTCAATCGGGTTTGCAGGGCATCGGCCAGGGTTTCAATCAACCGTCCCCCCGGCAAGCCCCGCAGGGTTTGCAGGCCCTCAGCCAGCACCACAATCAAACTTTTTTGGTGGTGTTTCTTTTCGAGCTGCGCGCAGAGCCAGTCCACATCGGGATGACATTCGGGAATCAAAATGGCATCGACCATGGCAGCTAAGCCACTGGCCAGGGCCAAATGGCCGTGACTGCGGCCCATGACCTCGGCAATAATCAGGCGGTGGTGACTGCTGGCCGTGGCGCGCAGCAACGACAACGCCCGCACATTTTCCGCCACAGCACTGTCAAACCCCAGGGTATAGTGGGTCCCGCCCACATCACGATCAATGGTTTTGGGAATCCCAATGATGGGAATGTTTGTGTTTTGGTGCAGTTCATGGGCGATGCGAAAGCTGCCATCTCCGCCGATAATGATCAGTCCTGAGAGGCCCAAATCATAAACAGCCTTTTTGATCCTGCTTTGCAGCGTCCGGGATTCTTTTGCCGTTGCGGGTTTGGGTCCGTCGGCATTGATACTGCCCAGAATACTGCCGCCCTGGCTGATAATCGTCTCGTCTAATGTGTCCGGAGTTAGGGGAAAAACATCCGGTGGGCTTCTCAGCAATCCTGTTGTGCCCCCCCGAATCGCCAGCACATCATAACCAAAGGCCGGGGCCATTTTGCCCAAGGCCGCCAGGGCCGCATTCAAACCCGGGCAATCGCCGCCCGTGGTCATGACACCAAGAACAGGCAGGCCCTTCATTAAGCCGCACTTTGGGACAATTGCCGTGTGCGATCCGCCAGAGATGTTAAGGTATTCACAGCAGCCCCCGCAAATGTTTCAGCCATCTGGCTTTCTTTTTCCAGGGTTTTCATGGTTCTGTCAATCTCATGAATGTGTTTGACAATGGACCGGGCCGATTCGTTTTGATGATCCAGGGTGCTGGCAATGGCATTGCTGGACCCGATAATGGTTTGCATGCTGCGGCTAATGGCACCAATAGCGCCTACAACGGTTTGGGTTACGCTTTGAATATCACGAATTTTTGTCGCAATGGCGTCGGTGGCTTTGGCGGTTTCATTGGCCAGGTTTTTGACTTCATGGGCCACCACGGCAAACCCCCGTCCTGCCTCACCGGCAGAGGCGGCCTCGATGGAGGCATTGAGCGCCAGCAAACTGGTCTGTTCTGCAATATCATTGATCAAATTCACCACATCGCCGACCTCTTTGGCGGCAAAGGACAGCCGTTCAATGGTTTGCATGGCATCGCTGGTCAGGACATTGGCCCCCTGAATGGACTGTTGAGACGCATCGATATGCTGGGCAATGTGGCGGGCCGTATCACTCATGCGCTGGGCCATAAGAGACACCGAAGAAACCGTCATCAACGAATTTTTGGACGTTCTGTGAATCAACGTGGCCTGATCATACACCGATTTGGCCTCGGATCCGCTGGCTAAGCTGCTGGATAAATCCATCAATTCACGGTGAAGCCGATCTGTGATGAAGTCAGGATGGGATAAAGGCGCCGCAGGGGCAGGTGGGGTTTCAAGGTGCCTTATGGGCACTTCCGCGCAAGGATGCCACAGGGTCACGGTTTGGGGACCGGATTCATACACATACAAAACATAAGACTGACCGCCCAAGCAAACGACCGAAGACACCCCGGGGGTTTGGCCATCCGGCAAAACCTGCGCCAGAAAATCTTTAAATGTTAGGGTATCCAGAGAAGGTTCGTGGGGAGAAAGTTCCTGTAAACCCGCCCGCGCCCGGTCATTGGCATAAACCATACCGCCTGTTTTTGCATCAAACAACGTGCAGGCCACGGGCAAATGATGAAGCATATCAAAGGACGATGATGGTTTGGTGCGCTGATTTTCTTTTTGAAAATAGCACCCTAAAATTTTGGCAATTTCGGGATTGTTTGGCGTGTGGGCGCGATGATAAACGAAAGAGTCGCAAATATCGGAAATATCCTGCAGCAGCCCCCGGTGACGTTTCCAAAAAACCCAAAGGCCCGTTACCGACAGGATCAGCGCCGCCATGGAAAGCGTTGTGATCATGCCCGTTTGACCAATGAGCTGCTGCAGGGCCTGTTGCAAAGACGCATAATCCGCCCGCACCTGCTGTTTTTGCAACTCTGCCCCCATCAGCGTATCCAAAGAAAGACCACTGATTAACAAACTCGCCGCCACCAAAACTGCCCCCCCCCACAATAATAGGGGAAGATATTTTTTCACAAAGCCCCATTCTTTCACAAGATTCCATTCTTTTGGCATTGGATTCAGGCTCCTACGTTTCTTCTTTATGGAATACGACCATAGCGTGCTTACTCTTTGTTCTATCAGGCGATGGTTAAGAGAAGGTGAAGGGGGTTGGGTCAAGGGATCAAAGCGACGAAACAATCCGTCTTTCTCGCTTACCAGGCAGCATACCCCTTCACATTTTCTATAAAATCCGTTATCCTGGGGGCAATAGCTTACGTTCCCTTTACTTTTACCCTTAAGGAACATGATGGCTCCCACTGCCGCTCTTGCCCCCGCTGTTCCTCTGGCCATTGACGTTGAACATTTATTTTTTTCGTTTTCGTCCCTGGAAAATCCTATTTTAAAGGGGGTGAGTGTCCAGGTGAATCAGGGGGAAATTGTCATTATGACGGGGCCTTCGGGGTCGGGAAAATCCACGTTTTTAACCATTGTGGGGGCCCTGCGCCATGCCACCCAGGGTAAAGTCGTGGTTCTGGGGCAGGATCTGGTGCATGCCTCCAAAGAAACGATTTTGTCCATACGCCGCCAGGCCGGGTATATTTTTCAGCAGCATAATTTGATTGAATCCTTAACGGCGCTGCAAAATGTGTCCATGACCCTGGAAATGGATGGATCCTTTAGTGAGGAAGAACGCCGTGAAAAATCAGCCCATATGCTCAGCCGGGTGGGCCTGTCAGGGCACGAACACAAAAAACCCCATGAACTGTCCGGCGGACAGCGGCAGCGGGTGTCCATTGCCCGGGCTTTGGTGAGTAAGCCCAAACTGGTGCTGGCCGATGAACCCACGGCATCCCTGGATAAAGCCAGCGGTGCGGCCTGTATCGAAATCCTCACATCCCTGGCGCAAGAGGATAACACCACGATTTTTTTGGTATCCCACGATTATCGCGTTTTAAATCAGGCGACGCGGATCATTGAGCTGGAAGATGGTTTAATCACCCAGGGCCTGACGCGGGAATTATGACAACCTCAACGCCCCCCTTTATTTATCATGGGGGGCGGCTGGTTTCTGCCCAAACCCCCCTGTTTTCATCCCATCATCCCGCGTGGCGGTTGGGGGATGGGATTTTCGAAACGCTGTTGGTGGTGGGGGGAAACCTATTCAACGGCGCTGCCCATCAGGTACGCCTGACAAACGGCCTGGCGTTTTATGATTTGCATGGGGTGGATCTGGATCAAACCTTTACCCTGGCCCAGGATTTAATTCAAAAAAATGGTTTGGGGGACGGCTATCTTCGTATCTTGATCACCCGGGGCGGCAGGGATGCCCCCAGTTTGGGGTATGGCGTGCCCGAAGAGGACACCCTGCCGGCTGTTGTCACCCTTCAAACCATCCCAGGCGTTTTTCCCCCGCCGCTTAAGGAGATTTCCCTCTGGCCCAGCGCGTTTGTCCTGGCCAATCCGGCCCCCTGCAAAACCCTGAGCAGTTTGGTGTATGCCCAGGCCCTAAGAGACGCCCGCGCCCATCACGCCACCAACGCCCTGCTCTGTGATCCGCACGGGTTGGTGTGCGAGGCGGCCTCTGGCAATCTCTTTTGGATTCGGGGGGAAACCTTATATACCCCATCACTGGATTTACCCCTGATTCCTGGGTGTATGCGGGAAATCGTTTGGGATTTATGGCCCGGCCCCAAAGAAGCGGGCCATTATAGAACAAACGACCTCTTGGCGGCAGAGGCTGTCTTTATGACCAGCGTGGGCGTCTTAATCGCCCCCATTGTGCGCATTTTGGGCCCCCGACCTCGGGTTTGGCCCCAGGATGATCGTGTTTTGGGGCTCCGGAATCAGATGATTGAGAAAATACGTTGTCTTTAAGATAGGACTTACGTGTAATCCTCGTCATCATGCGAGCCTCCGCAGGAGGCGTGGCAATCCAGGGTTTCTGGGAGTTTCAGCTTTTCTGGATTGCTTTGCTGCGCTCCTCATGACGATAACCCCTAAACCCCCTGAATCCGGGTTTTCAGGTTGGCCGGAAACGTCACCAGAGACACCTCCCACAGGTCGGCCTCTTGAATCAACCGGCTGCCGGTTCGGGCGTCCTTGGTGGATCTGACCACCTGAAAGCCAATGGACAGCCCATCCAGGGCCCGCTCTTTGACCAAGGTGCTGGCTTCAAATCCTTGTTTTAACGCAAAAAACAACACGCCCTCCATCAACAATCCCTTGGCATTATCAATCATCCGATTGATTTTCCCAATGGGCTGGGCGGTATCGTGCTGCCACAACAAACTGGGCAGCCGTCCGTCCGCCTGCCACCGTTTCAAACTGGCCGTAAAGGCCCCCGGCAGCACCACATCATTCTGTTGGTCCCGAACATTGTAAACACTGGCATACCCCGAAAAGGCAAATCTCTCCGTGGTGGGTATAGGGTTGGTATAGGTCATAAAAGAACTCCTTGGTTATGATAAGATGATGAAATAATGAAAAAATAGCGGGGCAGGGGAGGGGAGGGCTACGGGCCAGTCCTCTCTCGTAAGGGGAAAACGGCCTTGGGTGATACACACACCGCCAGCCCTGGCAAAGCTACGGGGGATTACCCTTGTTTTTTTGGGGGAATTCACACGCTAAGGAAATTTTCCTGGGAGCGGGCTGGATCCCGGCTCGGCGGTCACTTCGTTCTGGTCCGTGATGACAACGGGATTCGTATCATTTTGATCATGAATTGGTTTTAGGGCTGCCTTGTCGCTGGCTTTTAGCCACAACCAGCAGCGATACCCCCACAGGAAGACGCCTCCCACGACCCAGAACATGCCGTTCCAGCGCAAAAATATTTTTCAGCAGCGTGTTAAGCCATAAGGGGGGCATTTTCATGTCCGAGTGGTTTTTCTCCCCCCAAAGGCGCGCCCACAATCGGGCCAAAACCACCAAGGGGAAAAGAAGGGTGTTAAAGGAGGACAAAAACTCAAGGGTGTACCCTGCTCTTGCCAGGACAGCTTCTAAGTCTTGCCGGGAATAGCGACGTTTATGATGGTGATACACATCGTGGTGGCTCCATAACCAGGCAAAGGCAGGGACCGTCAGCAGGATTTTTCCCTCTGGGCTTAAGAGAGGGCGAAGCGTCCGCAGGGCTGCTTCATCGTCGTCAATATGTTCCAAAACATCCAGCATGGCGATCAAATCCACGCTTTTTTCGGGTAAAGGGGGCACGCCTGGCAAGGTACCGTCAATCACAGAAAATCCCTTCTGGCTGAGAATGCTGCGGGCCACAGGATTGGGTTCCAGCAAGGTGACAGGACCAAAGGATTCCAACATCGCCACATTCCCGCCTGTTCCCGCGCCGACCTCTAGAATGGTCATGGATTTTTGGTGTGTGAAACGATTTAAGACAGATTTTAAAATCTGCCTTCTGGCCACAAACCACCAATGAGAGGCCTCCAGAGAGGCCATTTGGGGATAACTTTCAGGATGCATGGGTGCTGTCCTCCTGTACGGGTATGCCGTCCCGGACCTCCGAGACAATATACATCGGCCTTCCTTTCACTTCCATAAAAATCCGCCCCAGGTATTCGCCGATAATCCCCAGGCAAATCAACTGAATCCCCCCCAAAAACAGCACGGCAATCATCAAGGATGCCCATCCTGGTGTTTCCCTTCCCACCAAAAAATACAGGACAAGAATCACCAAAGCATACACAAAGGCGCATAGGGAAACAAAAACCCCCACATAACTCCAAATCCGCAACGGAAGGTGACTGAATCCTGTAATGGCGTCCAGGGCGTAGTTCCACATGCGCCAATAATTGTATTTGCTCTGGCCGGCCACACGATCTTCACGATGATAACAGACTCTTCCCTGGCGAAATCCCGCCCAACTGGTCAGGGCCCGCAAAAACCGGTTGCTTTCTGGTAAATTGATAATCACGTCAATCACTTTTCTGTCAATCAGGCGGTACTGACCTGCATTTTCCGGCAAGGTGAAAGGGAGGATCTTGGCCGCCAGCTTATAAAAAAGGGACGCCGTGGTGCGTTTCATCCAGCTGTCCACGGTGCGATCCACCCGCACCGCATACACCACATCAAACCCGTTGTCCCATTGGCTGAGCAAGGCGGGAATCAGCTCGGGGGGGTCCTGCAAATCCGCATCCATGGTGATGATGGCATCCCCTTTGGCCTGTTTGAGTCCGGCCAGAATGGCGGCTTCGTGGCCAAAATTACGGGACAGCCGCACTAACCGAAGACGGTCATCCCGCTGTTGCCAGGCCAAAAGACCCGCCCAAGTCTCATCCCGGCTGCCATCATCCACACAGATAATTTCAACGGGCAGATCTATGGTTTTCAAAACAGTGTTCAAGCGGCTCTCCAGCACAGCTAAGACAGGCCATTCATTATGCATGGGAATCACAAGGGAGAGACGCGGGATCATGGGGAAAATTCTCCTATGGCTTTTTCCAGGGCGCGGGCCACCTCTTCAGGATCCCGAACATCACGGTGAATGTAAAAAAGAAAAAAATCATTAAATTCCCCAAAATCCACTGACAGGGGGACAAATTCATCCCACTCTTTCTGAAAAGACGGATTTTGACGCAGCCAGGTCAGCAGAGGTTGGTCTTTCCCTGAATTTTCCAGAATAATCAGTTGGGGTTTGTAATGGACCATATCCTCCCCAACGGCATTCAGAAAATGGGATTCATAGGGATGGTGGCCCCCTCCGAGTGTCTTGTTTCCCCTCTGATTCAGAACCCACTGGGCAAACCAAGAGGACATATAACGGCTGCCATACACCAGCGATGGATCATCCAACAGGGAGGCAGGCAAGAGGGCTTGGCGGCTCAGCACCGTCACACGTCGCACGGAGGTTTCGTCTTTAAGATGCCCCCACACCGTGTTTGTTATCAGGTTGAGCGAAAAAAGATTGGAACAATTCACATAAAAAAACAGACTGGTGGCCAGCACCAACAGCAACAAGCGTTCTTTTTGACTTTTTTCAAAAGATCCCAAAAAAACAAACGCCACCCCCAGAAAAGGGAGCAGATGATACAGAAAAAACTTTCCCTGCCATAAAACACTGGCCATAAAACCAGCACAGGCGATGAGCCAAAAGCCATGATGAATACGAAATGTTTTTTCTTTGATGGCCTCCAAAGCCAATGCCCCCAATAAAACACTGACAGAAAGAATAAACAGACCCCCCAGGAGAACGCGGTTGTTGTCGATCCCGAAAGAGCCGTAAACTTCCGTCAGCAAAGTCACATAAAACGTGATGTAGTCAGGAAAAACCACATAAATCCATACCCCATAAACCAAATACACAGCGGCCATCATCAGGGATGTGGGATTGAATAGGGCCCAAAAACGGCGTTTTTGAAAGGCTATCAAGCCCTCCACCAGCAGGGGTACCATCAAAGCATAAGGCTTAATGATAAACCCCACCCCCGCCAAAAACGCGAGGGGAAGCTGTTGTTTAAGGCTGTATGTCATCCCCGAAACCCGGCCCATGGTCATGACCAGATAGGGAAGGGTAAAGGCCAGAAGAAAATGCTCCCGCTGGCCCCATTCAGGGGCGGGCACCAAAAACAACGCCACAGCCACGGCAATATGCAGAGAATGGGCGGCGGTGGTTGCTAAAAAACCCTCTTTTTCCTGCTGTTGCAACAATTGGGACACCAAAAGATAAATCCCCACCATCACACCCCAAACGGCCAAAGAAAGGGTCGTGGCCGCAGGTAGAGGGCTATGATTCACCAGCCAGGCCAACGGCAGATACAGTGCCACATTAAACGGGGGATTGAGTTCCTCAAAATCCACACTAAAGGGCTGTCCCCCGGCCATCCATTTTTGGGCACAGTGGACCAGCCAGATCATATCTTGGTTCACAGGAATCCACAAAAACAGACCCAGCCCCATGACGGCAAGGATCCAGGGCAGGGAAAAAGTTGAAAAACGAGGGATCATGGGGAAGAGTTGCCTATCATGACAGGGTGTAGAGCGCCCCCTACTTCCGAAACGTATCCAGGGAAACCACGTTGTTGGGTTCTTTTTTGTCTTTTGATTTGGGGGGCTTGGGGGGGTTAATGTCCAGGGTTTCCACCGTAACGGCGATGGGGTCCGCGGTATGATGAAACTGCAGCCCGAATTTCACATAAGGATCCGCAAACCCCGTAATGGCCCGAAAGGGAATCTGCAGATTTTCAGGGATGTTGTTAAAACTTAAGGACACGCTGAATCCCATATCGGTCACCACAAGATCCGTATATTGATATTGCAAAACAATGGTCATGTCGGTGGGGTATTTCTCCCGCAAGTATCCCGGAATGTTGACGTGGGGATCGGACGTGCGAAAGGTAATGTAAAAATGATGATCCCCCTGGATACCTTCCCGGGCAATTTGACGCAGGACGGTTTCCACCACACCGCGCAAGGCCTCTTCCACCAAAGTATCATAGGGAATAAAACTTTTCATAGGGTCTCCTGATCCCGCTGATCATACGCAAAATGTCTTTCCAGGGGGTAAATCATATCCTTTTTTACGCCTCTTATTCCACAGAAACCAGGCTGGCAAAGGCCGCCGCCGTGACAATTTCCGACACGCCCGCCCCGATGGAAACGATTTGCGCCGAATGCTCCAGCCCAAACAACAACGGCCCGATGATGGTGCCATCCCCCAGGGTTTGCAGCAATGTGGACGACACATGGGCCGTATGCAGCGCGGGCATCACCAGAACGTTGGCGGTATCGGTCAGGCGGCAAAACGGATAACGGGCCAACCCTTCCTTGGTCAACGCCACATCCGCCGTCATTTCCCCGTCGTATTCAAAATGAACATCTTCCAGGGCCATGAGTTTCACGGCCTGGCGAATCCGCTCCCCCCGCTCGCGCATGGGACTGCCAAAGTTGGAATAGGACAAAAACGCCACGCGGGGGGTATGCCCCATGCTTTTGGCCAGGGCCGCCGTCTGTTTGGCAATTTTCACCAACTGTTCCGGCGACGGCATTTCATGAATGGACGTATCCGCCACAAACAGCAAGTGTCCCCGATGAACAATCAGCATGGTGCCGCTGACTTCACATCCGGGGCGAACATCAATGACCCGGCGAATGTCATCATATGTGTTGGAATAATCCCGGGTAAAGCCCGACACCAACCCATCGGCCTCGCCCTCAGTGACCAGCAGCGATGAAAACACATTCCGCCCCCGCATCACCATGCGATAACAATCCCGCAGCAAATGCCCGTGACGTTGCAGTTTCCGGTAAAGATGCTGAACGAAGGCTTCGGTTTTGGGGAAGGTTTTGGGCGTTAAAATGGTAATACCCTCCAAATCAATCCCTTCGGCCTTGGCGCGGGCCAGGCAGCGGCCTTCTTCGCTTTCCACCAAAATGGGGGTGCCGTAACCGTTGGCCCGAAAGGATAACGCCGCCCGCATTACGTTGGGCTCTTCCCCTTCCGCAAAGACAATGCGTTTGGGGCTGGCCTGAATCCTGGCATAAACGGAATGCATCAGGGTGGCCGTGGGATCCAAACGCGCCGATAAACTGCGGGCGTATTTTTCCAGATCATCGATATTCCGCCGCGCCGCGCCGGTTTCCATGGCGGCCTTGGCCACTGCCACGGGGATATGGGAAATCAAACGGGGATCAAAGGGCACCGGAATAATATAGCCCGGACCAAAGCGGAGTTTGCGGCCCGCATAGGCCACGGCCACTTCGTCGGGGACTTCTTCCCGGGCCAAATCGGCAATGGCCTGGGCCGCTGCCATTTTCATTTCCTGGTTGATGGTTTTGGCGTGGACATCCAGGGCGCCGCGAAAAATATAGGGAAAGCCCAAAACATTGTTCACCTGGTTCGGATAATCCGAACGCCCCGTGGCCACAATGGCGTCGGTGCGGACCTTGGCCACCTCTTCCGGTGTAATTTCGGGATCGGGGTTGGCCATGGCAAAGACAATGGGATGTTTCGCCATGCTGGCAATCATGTCGCCATTGACGGCGCCTTTGGATGACAAACCAATAAACACATCCGCCCCCTTGATGGCCTCGGCCAGGGTCCGCAGCGGCGTATCCACAGCGTGACGCTCTTTCCAGGGGTTCATATGGCTGGCACGACCGCGATAAATCACGCCCTTGGTGTCACACAAAATGCAGTTTTCATCGGGCAGGCCCATGTCCTTAATCAGCTCAATACACGCAATGGCCGCGGCGCCCGCGCCGTTGACCACAATTTTGGTATTTTTAAACGTCCGACCCGTGATGTGCAGGGCGTTGATCAAGCCCGCCAGGGTAATAATGGCGGTGCCGTGCTGGTCATCGTGGAAAACGGGAATGTCCAGCAGTTCCTTTAGCTTTTTTTCGATAATAAAGCATTCCGGGGCCTTAATATCCTCCAGGTTGATCCCGCCGAAGGTATTGCCGATGTAGCGCACACTGTTAATAAAGGTCTCGGGATCCTCAGTATCCACCTCAATATCAATCCCGTCGATATCGGCGAAGCGTTTGAACAAAACGGCCTTGCCCTCCATGACGGGTTTGGACGCCAGGGATCCCAAATTCCCCAGGCCCAGCACCGCCGTGCCGTTGGAAATGACGGCCACAAAGTTCCCCTTGGCGGTATACAGATACGCATCGGCCGGATTTTTCTCAATGGCCAAACAGGGAATCGCCACGCCAGGAGAATACGCTTTGGCCAAATCGTCCTGGGTCATCAGGTTTTTGGTGGGGGAAATCTCGATTTTCCCTGGCTTTCCCTGGGAATGAAAATCCAGAGCTTCCTGGTCCGTAATTTTAATGCGCTGACTCATAAGGTTCAGATCCCCAATGTTTATCCCTAAAGGACGGCCACCCTAGCAAGAATCAGGCCCGTTGGCAATTTTCGTTTTGGGGTTTTGATGAAAAAAACCCCGCTGGCAAAAACCAAACGGGGGTTTAGGAAAAAGCATCCTCCCCCACGCCGCAATCCCCAACAGGAACTGGGGGGTGGGGGAGGAAAACGCGGCATCTCCTTTGGAAAAGGGTGTGTGATGGATGCCGCGAGCGATGTGAATCATCATAAAACCACCTTTTCCCAAAACGATCTGTGACAAATGTCACATTGGGGGGGTGGGGAATGAAAAAAGTATTGGGGTTCAACTATTGGGGTTCCCTTACCACCCTACGATGACAGCTCCTGGTAGGAATGGCCCTTTTCTTGTCATGCTGCGCATCGTCGCAGCATCCAGGTGGATTCCGCGACTACGCGCGGAATGAAAAATTATTTTATTTTTCAGTGACTTTGTAAACTTTCGTTGCGTTAAATTCCAGCCTCTCAAAATCCCGCAGGGTGGTAAGGAGGACTGCCTCTCCTGGGAAGGGCCGGGGAGAGGGCCCTGAGCACGATGAGGGCACCTCTAAAAACCCCCGCTTTTCGTCATTGCGAGCCTCCGCAGGAGGCGTGGCAATCCAGGGTTTTCGGGATTTTTAGCCTTTCTAGATTGCGTCGCTGCGCTCGCAATGACGGTGAAGAAATGCCCCTCACCCCTTCTTCGCCGCCTTATTCATAGCCTTGGTTTTTGAGGCAATGAAATCCATACACGCCAGCAAAACCCCCGAAATCACAAAAACCAAATGAACGATAATCATAATTTTAATTTGTTCCGGGTCGGTTTTGTTCACATCCATAAAAATTTTCAGCAGATGAATCCCCGAAATGGCCACCATGGAGGCCACCAGTTTCATTTTTAATTGGGAAAAATCCACCGAGCCAAACCAGGCGGGAACGTCTTTATGATCCCCAATTTCCAAACGGGATACAAAATTTTCATATCCCGATAAAATAACAATCAACAGCAAATTCGCCGCCAGGGACAAATCAATTAATGTTAGGGCCCCCAAAATGGCATCATTCTGGGTCATGGTGGGAATTTTACCCACCAGATACACAAACTCTTTGGCAAAACTAACCAACAAAATCATCAAACAAAGACAAAGCCCCACATACATGGGGGCCATCAGCCAGCGGCTGGCAAAGAGGCCCTGTTCCAGGACACGTTCTGCGGAAGATCTCATGTCTGGACTAGTCACGCTCTGCGGCAGCTTGGGTTTCCGCCTCTTCCAAAGATTTCGCCACATTGACCAAAATGGAAACAGCCACATCTGCGTGCAAAACCACGGTATAGGGGTGAAGGCCGATGGTTTTAATGGGTTTATCAAAAAGAATCTGGGTTTTATCCAGGGTGAAGCCGTTTTCCTTCAGCGCATTCACCAAATCCGTGGTGGAAACGCCGCCGTAAAGCTGCCCGCTGTCACCGGCGCGGCGAATCAGGGTGATGCGGAAATTATCCAGGGCCTTGGCCAGATTCTGGGCCACGGCTTTGCGGTCTTGATCTTGTTGGTGGAGGTCGGCTTTGCGGGCCTCAAACGCAACAACATTATTTTTGGTGGCGGTGACAGCCAACCCACGGGGCAAGAGGAAATTCCGGGCATAGCCGGTTTTCACGCTGACGACATCGCCCAGCTTTCCCAATTTACGAATATTTTCCTGTAACAAAACCTGCATAACTTAACCTTTCACTGTTGGATACAAATCGCGACGCATGGACACAATAGGATCCATCAACCCTACCATAGCCACCACATAAATCAATAACGGAATGAAAAAAAACGCCATATAAAACAGGGGAATTATAAATCGCCGCTGCCCCGTTGCCATATGATGAAAAACACCGGCACCATTGAGGAAAAATCCCGCCAAAGCCACCAATAAAATGTTGTTAAGCAGGGAAAAAACCCCATCAGGAAACACAACAACATGACGGGTGTGCAGCATTAAAAGCAGACCCAAAACAAACACCACCCCCACCAACCAACGGGGCAGGCGAAACCAGGCCATCTTAATCACCGGGGTTGGTTTATGGATCATTTTGGACCAAATGCGCACGCTGACCACCAGATTCACCAAAAACCCCAGCAGCCAACCCAACGCCGAAAGGCCCGGCATGGCCGCCACCAGTTGATCCGGCAGATCCTGGCCCCAGGTTTGCTGCAGGACCTTGATCGCATCGGGATCGGCCTGTTGCAGGGCCGCCAGCGTTTGATCCATCACGGCCCTAACCGCCTCTGTATCCAGTAAAAAAGTCATGGCCACCGCCAAAACCATGGCATACAGCGTCATGCTGCCCGTCACCGCCCCCTGCACCAAAACAGGCACGGGCAGGGGAATCGGCACAGGATGGGTGCGTAAATACGCTGGCAAAACATACGCAATGTGCACAAAAAAGGCTGCCGGCAGCGCATTTTCAACAAAAAACAGCAGTGATAAACTCACCACCGGCGTTTCCGGCAACGAAAGGCCCGACGCCTGAACGACAGCCACCATCAGGGCCCCCAGCGTCCCCGCCCACAATCCATAAACCCACCCATAAAGCAAACCGCACACCAGCAGGGGCAGGGCATCAAAAAACGACAGCGCCATGGCGGGCAACGCCGGCAAAAACGATGGACATAAAAAGGCAAAGGCGGAAACAAACGCCGCGGCGCCGGTGGCCCAAAGGGCCTGACGATGATCAAGAGGCAGAGCCACGGTCATAGTGCACTCCCTGCGGCACCTTTGTGAAATCGCTCAACAATCCCTATTGAACCACATAGGGCATCAGACCCAAATAACGGGCGCGTTTAATGGCCTTGGCCAGGTCGCGCTGTTTTTTCTGGGATACGGTACCAATACGGCTGGGGGCAATTTTCCCGCGCTCGGAAACATAACGCTCAAGCAGCGGAATGTCCTTGTAATCAATAATCGGGGCGTTGTCGCCGGAAAAGGGGCATGATTTCGGACGACGAAACATAGACCGACGCACGGCGCCGCCCTGGGCGTTTTTGTCTTTATCCTTGTCTTTATCACGGTCTCTACGATTGAACGGCATCTTCTGACTCCACAATGGGTTTGGCGGCTGGGCGATAGCCCTGATCGGCAACGGCGGCCCGCGGGGCACTGCCGAAACGACGGAACTGATCGTCTTTGTTTTTCATCATCTGGGTTTCACCCTCCAGGAATTTATCCACCCGGACAAACAAACTGCGTAAAACGTCATCATGAATGCGTAGACGACGGTTCAGCTCATCCACAGCGGGGGAGGGGGCGTCAATTTCAAAATACAGATAATGCGCCTTTTTATTTTTATTGATTTTATAGGCCAGCTGGCGGGTGCCCCAGGATTCTTTTTTCAAAACCTGCGCTTTTTCAGCGGTCAGGCAGTCAACAATGGTGGCATCCAGGGCCTCAATCTGCGTAGAAGAAAGTTCCTGGCGTCCCAAAACAACACATTCGTATAAAGGCATAGCGGTTCAATCGTGATTAAAAAAATGAATCGGCCCTGCCGGACCGGAAACCAGAGACTATAAAGATTTTACGTCAACGCGCAAGGATTTTTTTACAGGATTTTTTTACAGGATTTTTTTACAGGATTTTTTTACAGGATTTTTTTACAGGATTTTTTTACAGGATTTTTTTACAGGATTTTTTTACAGGATTTTTTTACAGGATTTTTTTGACAGATGCTGTCATGCAAGTCGGGATCTTTGAGGTCGACCTTAAAAAAACTTAGCCAGGGTTATGAAGGCCCCCAAAACCGTAATGGTAAAGGCCGTGGATCCGAAAATCATGCGACCCATTTTCTCCGTCAGGCGGAGTTCCATGGCCTTCATGGCTAACGTCAAATCAGATTCTACACGTTTAATTTCTGTTTTGAGTTCGAATTCTACATCTTTGATGCGGGCATCCACATCTTTGATGCGGGCATCCACGTCTTTTATGTGGGCATCCAACTTCTTCATCTCAAGGCTTATCTGCTCAAAGCCCCCTTTCATTCGGGCGTCAACATCTTTGATATAGGCTTCGAGTCTTTTGAGCTCGACCTGGACCTGGTCAAAGCCCTCTTTCATTCGGGCGTCAACATCTTTGATGTGGGCTTCGAGCCTTTTGATCTCGACATGGACCTGGCCCATATCTTCTTTCATGACCGCTTCGAGCCTTTTGATCTCGACATGGACCTGGCCCATATCTTCTTTCATGACCGCTTCGAGCCTTTTGATCTCGACATGGACGTGGCCCATATCTTCTTTCGTGGCCACATTGAGGGACACCGCTTTGACAATGCTGGCCGCGAGGTCATCCGCCTGTTCGATGGTAAAATGGTCCCTCAGCCTGTGGTGAATCCACAGGGGCAAAGAATGGGAAAAAGGGTCCATATTGGCATCCATAATCCCACTTTATCCCACAAAGGTTAGAATTTCAAGAAAAGCGTTACAGAAAAAAATTAGGACCCTTCACGTTCATCGTCATTCCGGATCATCGGTCGCTACGCTCCCTCGTCCGGTATGACGAAATGTGTAAGGCTGGTTTTATTGCAAAGTGGTATAAGCCCCCCCTAAAACGAATAAACCGGAAAGCGGGCGGTCAGGCCGGCAACTTCGCGGCGGGTTTTGTCCAGGATGGTTGTTAGGGTGTCTTCATTTTGCGTGCCCATGGCATCCAGAACATCGCCGACCCAGTGGCCAATTTGCTGAAATTCCTTCACCCCAAAGCCCCGTGTGGTGCCCGCCGGGGTTCCCAACCGAATGCCAGAGGTAACGGCGGGTTTGGCGGGATCATAGGGAATGGCGTTTTTGTTGCAGGTCATATGGGCTAGCTCTAACGTATCGGCGGCGTCTTTGCCGGAGACACCCTTGGGCCGCAAATCGACCAGGACCAGGTGGGAATCCGTTCCCCCCGTAATCACGGCGCATCCGCGGGACACCAGAACCTCCGCCAGGGCCCGGGCGTTGTTCAGAACCTGCTGGGCGTAGGTTTTAAAGGATGGCTGTAACGCCTCCCCAAAACACACGGCTTTACCGGCGATGACGTGCATCAGCGGGCCACCCTGCATGCCGGGGAAGACCGCCGAATTGATTTTTTTGGCCAGATCTTCGTTATTGGTTAAAATGATCCCCCCCCGTGGGCCCCGCAGGGTTTTGTGGGTGGTGCTGGTGGTGACATCGGCAAAGGGCACCGGCGATGGATACACGCCGCCCGCCACCAAGCCCGCAAAATGGGCCATGTCCACCAAAAAATACGCCCCGACTTTATCGGCAATCTGGCGAAAACGGGCAAAATCCACCACGCGGGCATAGGCCGAGCCCCCCGCAATAATCAATTTGGGTTTATTGGCCAGGGCCAGGGCCTCCACCGCGTCATAATCAATCAGCCCATCGCTTTCCCGAACGCTGTAAGGCACGATGTTAAACCATTTTCCCGACATGTTGACCTTGGCCCCGTGGCTGAGGTGCCCCCCAAATTCCAGGCCCATGCTTAAAATGGTGTCGCCGGGATTCAGCAGCGCCAAAAACACAGCCCCATTGGCCTGGGCCCCTGAGTGCGGCTGAACGTTGGCAAAACCCGCCCCGAAGAGTTTTTTGGCGCGCTCGATGGCCAGCGTTTCCACCTGATCCACCGCGTAACACCCGCCGTAATAGCGCTTGCCGGGATAGCCTTCGGCATATTTATTGGTCAGCACAGATCCCTGGGCCTGAATCACGGCCAGAGACGCCATGTTTTCTGAGGCAATGAGTTCAATATGATCCTGCTGCCGTTTGGCCTCCACCCCGATGGCCGCAAAAATATCGGGATCGGCCTGATTCAGGCCCTGAGAAAAAAAGGTTTTTTGAGAATCCTGGGGCAAACGCGTCGCAGCAAGGGTCATGGGGGCATCCTGTCGGTCTTATCTAAAGACAACATCTTATCATTTTCAGGGACAAAGGCCAAAAGGAAAAACTAAGGGGGGGGGCTTACCACCATATGAGATTGATGGTCCCTGGTACAAATGCCGTTTTTCTTGTCATGCTGCGCATCGTCGCAGCATCCAGGTGGATTCCGCGATTGGCGCGCGGAATGACAAAGTATTTTGTTTTTCAATAACTTTTGAAATACCAGCGCCGTTCAATTCTTGTCCCTCAAAATCCCGTAGGGTGGTAAGCAGCGGGGGGGGGTGCTTGTTTCTTGCCTGGCCGGAATTTTTTTCCGTCATTCCGGACAAGCGCAGCGAAGCAAGCGCCCCGACGGAATCCAGCACATATGCCAAAACGCGAAGCGTTTTGTTCTTTGTTCTTTGTTTTTTGGTGAGTATCGTCAAAGACTTCGTCTTTGACAATTGCGCTGGATTCCGGTTCTGCATTCGCTGCGCTTTTGTCCGGAATGACGACTGAAGTTAGCCCCCCTAAAACCCCCTCACCTCAATCACATCCAGATCATACCCCTCCAGCCCCACGATGGTGCGGGTGGTGCCGGAGAGCAGAATCATACGGTGCACGCCCAAATCCACCAGAATCTGGGCGCCGATGCCGTATTCCCGCAGGATGGTGCTGGGGGGGACATCGTGCATGCCGTCATGGGTGTTCATGATGACCAAGATACCGGCGGGGGCGTCTTTCAGGGCGGCGGCGGCGCGATGAAGGGTATGGGAAACACCCAGTAAATCCGGGGCCAGGTTTAATGTATGAACCCGCACCAGGGGGGGGTGGTCGTTATCAAAGGTCCCCTTGACCAGTACCAGATGCTGTCGCTGGGTCAGGGTGTTTTCATAAACATGCAGCACCGCAGGGCCGATGAGGCTGCTTTCCACGTGTTCGGTGGAAAGGCAGCGCACCAAACGTTCCCGCTGGCGACGAAACGCAATCAGATCGGCAATGGTCAGAATGGGCAGGCTGTGGGTTTGGGCAAAGGCCTGTAAATCCACCCCCCGGGCCATGGTTCCATCATCGTGCATGATTTCACAAATCACCGCCGACGGGTTCAGCCCCGCCAGGCGGGCGAGATCCACGCTGGCCTCCGTATGGCCGGCGCGGACCAGAACGCCGCCGTCTTGGGCCACCAGGGGAAAGACATGACCGGGGCTGGCCAGATCTTCTCGCCCACAGCGGGGATCAATGGCCACCGCAATGGTGCGGGCGCGGTCAAAGGCGGAAATGCCGGTGGAGACACCCTCGCGCGCCTCAATGGATACCGTAAAGGCGGTTTGGTGGCGGGATCGGTTATGGGCGACCATGGCGGGCAGACCCAGCGCGGCAATACGCTGCCGCGTCATGGCCAGACAAATCAGGCCCCGACCGTGCTTGGCCATAAAATTAATGGCGGCGGCATCGGCAAAACAGGCGGGAATGACCAGCTCCCCCTCGTTTTCCCGATCATCATCATCCACCACCACAATCATCTGGCCAGTTTTCAGATGGGCTATGGCCTGATCCACAGTACAAAAAGTCATGGTCTATTCCGTTATCAAGGTCCTTTGGCGGGCCACATATACCCATCGCAGATGGAGAGTATCGGTAGGCGAGCGTCGCCGCAGCCGAGTGCCGTGTACTAAACGTACACAAACGAGGCTAAGGCGAACGCGCAGCCAGCGATACTTTCCAGATGCGATGGGTATACCGCGCCAGCATGTCTACCTCGATATTAACAGCATCGCCCAGGGAAAGCGATGAAAACGTGGTGTGCTGCCAGGTATGGGGAATGATCCGCAGCGACACCTGGTTATCCACCAGCGTATTGGGCGTCAAGGATACCCCGTTAATGGCCAAGGATCCCTTGGCCGCCACAAAGGGCAGCAGATCCTGGGGCAGGGCCAGGGTGATATCGTGGCTGTCTTCGGTGGGGATGATGGATACCACCGCGGCCAGTCCATCCACATGCCCAAACACAAAATGCCCCCCCAGGGCATCGCCCAAACGCAGAGAGGGCTCCAAATTAATCCGATCCCCCACCCGGGCGCGGCCAAAGGTCGTTTTGTCCAGGCTTTCCGTGGACACCAGGGCGGAAAAGGTGTTTTCACCCCGCTGAATCACGGTTAAACATACTCCATTACACGCAACCGACGCCCCCATGGCCAGATCATGATCCGGCAAATCGGTTTCAATGGTCACGGTGACATCCCCCGTGCCCTCAAGGGCTTTCAGGGTTCCAAGGGTGCGAATCAGGCCGGTGAACATGGGGGGTAAAACCTTTACTCTTGACTTTGTGTTTGGTATGTGTATCATACATATACATACTGCCCCTCGGGCACAACACCCCCCGAAAGGGGGGCATACTTTTTGTTTAGAGGTGAGAAGGCCCTCCTCACGCACCGCCAATCGGTAAATAACGTAGGAAACTACGCCAAGAGATGCAGGAATCGGGGATCCTGCCTAAACAAAAAGTTTTTTTTATGACTTTTGGCTTTTTTTCGGTCCAAAAAGGTGTTTTTCAGCCAAACGTCTTCTCATTTTTTCGTAACTAATCCTGTAGGAACTCCGGATATTATAACTACCGTGTTCGTTGGGTTCAATGCCAATGGCCATCAATAGGTTGTGTTCGTCAATGATTTTGACCAATTCAAAATTCCGAATCTGCCAAGGGGATTTTCCAATATAGGTGGGATTTTCATATGGCTTCGGCCATATGAGCCAAGCAAAATTCATAATCTTCGGGATGATCCTGGGCAATATGCCTGTGAGCTAATGCACTAAGACGAACACGCCCTTCTCTGAGATCTTCCTTTAAAAGAGGGGCAATAATATCAACAGGCAAAAAGCCGTATAGAATAGGCTTATAAAGAGTCATACCCCCACCCTACTCAGGGGCCCGAGGTTCGGCAATAGGGGTATTGGGAAAAGGAAAATCCCTAAATCTCATACGAATCCGCCGGCGTTTCCTTGGCGGGCATGGCTTGTTTCAGGCGTTCCATGTCTTTCATCAGTTTGATCATCATGTCTTCTAGTGGGTTGTTGAAATCGTGTTCGGGCAGGCCGTAGGAAAAGCCCTGATCCGCTTGTCCCCGGGTTTGCATGATCCGGGCGGGAATCCCTGTTACCGTGGTATGATCGGGCACATCCGAGGTCACCACCGAATTGGACCCCACGCGGGAAAAAGACCCGATGGTGATATTCCCCAAAACCTGAGCCCCCGCGCCGATCATCACGCCGTTGTGCAGGGTGGGGTGGCGTTTTTGGCCCTTGCCCGATTGTTTGTTTCCGCCCAGGGTCACCCCGTGGTAGATGGTCACTTCATCGCCAATGACCGAGGTTTCCCCGATGACCACCCCCGTGCCATGGTCAATGAACAGGTTTTTGCCAATGCGGGCGCCGGGGTGGATCTCAATCCCCGTCAGCATCCGGGCGATGTTGGATAAAATCCGGGCCAGCAGACGCAATTTCCGTTTCCATAGCCAGTGATTCACACGGTGAAAGACAACGGCGTGAAAGCCGTTATAGGCAAACACAACCTCCCAAAAGCCCGGGGCGACGGGGTCACGGTCTTGGATGGATCGAATCAGCGTGCGCATACAACAGGGGAGTTAGAATTTTTGGAAAACAGGCACCAACACCCCCAACGTTATCACACCCGTGGGCAAGTCCTCAAGGGCCGAAAACGAGCGATCCGATACCCCCAACTGATCCAGCATGGCCGCCGTTGAGGTGGGCATAAAGGGTTGCAACAAGATCGTCACATGCCGCAGCGCCACCCAAACGCAGGACAGCACGGTCATCATGCGCTGAGGGTCCGTTTTTTTCAGGGACCAGGGTTGCTGGTGATCGATGTAGCGATTGCCTGAACGAATGACCTCCCACAGTTTTTCCAGCGCGGTGTGAAAGGCAAAGGCCGAAACGGCGCCCGTTACGGCGTCGGTTAGGGGGGTGAGGAGGGCCAGAAAGGCTTGGTCTTCCGCGGTCCAGGCGTTGGGATTGAGTGTTAATTGTCCGTCGTTGTGTTTGACAATCATGCTCAGTGTCCGTTGGCACAAATTCCCGTAATCATTGGCCAAATCGACGTTGGCGCGTTGCAGCAGCTTATCCCGGGAAAAATCGCCGTCTTGGCCAAAGGGGACCTCTCGCAGTAAAAAATACCGCGTGGCATCCAGGCCAAAGGTTTCGATGATCTCACCGGGATCAATGGTGTTGCCCAGGGACTTTGAGATTTTCTGCCCCTCATTCGTCCACCACCCATGGGCAAAAATCTGTTTGGGCAGAGGCAGCCCCGCCGCCATCAAAAACGCCGGCCAATAGACGGCGTGAAAGCGCACGATGTCCTTTCCCACCACATGGACATCGGCGGGCCAGGCGTTCATGGCCCCCGGATACCCCGCCGCCGTTAAATAATTAACCAGGGCATCCAGCCACACATACATAACATGATCCGGATCCCCCGGCACGGGAATGCCCCAGGAAAAGGTGCTGCGGGAGATGGACAGGTCTTTCAGGCCCCCCTCCACGAACCGCGTAACCTCGTGCAAACGACTGGGGGGCGATACAAAATCCGGATTGTTTTTATAAAGGTCCAGGAGTTTATCCTGGTACGCCGAAAGACGAAAAAAATAGCTTTTTTCTTCGTGCCAGGCCACATCGGCGCCGGTGGGGGCTTTGCCACCCACCAGTTCGTTTTCCTGGTAATAGCATTCATCCCGCACCGCGTACCACCCGGCGTAGGTATCCAGATAAATCGCCCCGGCGTCCTGCAGCCGCTGCCAAAAGGCCTGGGCGCCGTCCCTATGCCGCCCCTGCGTGGTGCGGATAAAATCATCAGGCGTGGCACCCAATGTCACAATTAAATCCCGAAAATGCTGTGAAACTTCGTTGGTAAACGCTTGGGGTTCCATCCCCCGGGCGCGGGCGGATTGTTCGACCTTTTGACCGTGTTCATCCGTTCCCGTCAGGAAAAAAACGTCCCGCCCCCGCAGACGCTCCATCCGCGCCCGCACATCACAGGCCAGCGTGGTATAGGCATGACCAATATGCGGCCGGTCATTCACATAATATATGGGGGTGGTGATGAAGAAAGGGTGGGTCATGAAAAGTTTCCTCTAAACCCTCTCCCTAGCCCTCTCCCGCACGCGGGAGAGGGAACGTCAAAGGCCCATGGATGGTTTTTTGGGTGCTTCTGAAACATAATTTTCTAAAACGAAAAGAGAGTTAAGAGGGCGACACTATAATCCCTTTCCCGGGGAGAGATCAAGGGTAGGGGGAATTGGGCTTTTTTTGTTACAGCGCCTCTCCCCAGGGGAGAGAGCAGGGACACCCCAGCATAAAATTTCCCTTGACGTTTGTTACATATTATGTAACAATAAAAAAAATGATTGAGACATTCAAAAACAAAGACACAGAAAAGCTGTTTCACACAGGGAAAAGCCAAAAAGTTCCCCCTGATATTCAGGAGCGGGCCTTAATGCGTTTGGCCCGTATCGATGCGGCGGTGATGATTGAGGACTTGCGTTTCCCACCCTCTCATCATTTGGAAAAACTCAAAGGGGACCGCAAAGACGCGTGGAGCCTGCGCATTAACCAGCAGTGGCGTGTTTGTTTTTTGTGGCAAGACGGACACGCTTTTGACGTTGAAATTATTGATTATCATTGAAAGGAAACCCCCATGCCCCCCATCATCCACCCCGGCCGTCATTTGGCCGACTTTATTGAGGAATCCGGCATAACCCCCGCCAAATTATCGGCGGCCCTGCACGTGCCCCGCAATCGTGTCACCCGCATTTTGAACGGGCAATGCGCCGTTTCCCTGGATATGGCCCTGCGTTTGGGACGTTTTTTTAACCAAACGCCCCAATTTTGGCTGAACCTTCAAATGCAATACGAAACGGCTGTTACGGAAACCACGGGCCTGAAACAAAAAATCCACGATGACATTGTGCCCATGGGGGTGGGTTTGGTTTAGGGAAAAAGGGTAGGGCGGCCCCCCCAGCTAACCCAAAAAATATTTTTCAAAAAAAACACTTTAAAATTGGTTTGAATATGTGCTATACTGTCCCCTATGACTGTAACTTTTGCACCTTTTCCGCAAAGTTTTGAGGGTTGCGCATTCGCGTATTCAACTCGTGAATCCCTGCGTTCTTCTCTTCAAACAATGAGGAAGGGGGCCCTAAGTTCTGTCATGTTCAATGTTCGAAAAAAACCTAAAGCGACTTTTAGAGTCGTTCAAAATATCATGACTACCATTAATCAAGTGATCCAGTTTTTTTATGTTCAGGTTGACGGTCTTTCTGAAGAAAATTTAGATACCATTGCAACGTTGGATTTATTCAACGGAAAGACTCCTGATGAGATTCTCTCGCTGGAGCGTCAAGAAATTCAACAAGCATTGATGGGTGTAGAAGGTGTTTCGCGCCAAAACATCCGTACAGTTACCAATGAATTTATTGCCTTCCTGGAAGAATACAAAACTGTGACCACTCCTGTTGCCGCACCCGCTCCTCAGGAGTTTGTGCTAAAAACAGAAAAAACCACTGCTACCATGAGTACAAATCAACTCATTGAGTTAATTTGTACTGAGACAACGCGCTACGAAGAAATCATTGGTTTCTTACAACAGAAGCCTGATTTTGCGCGCGCAAGCCAAAAAGCACGTGGTCGCATTGGGTTGCGTCGTGGTGAAAATCCAGCTGTCAGTGAGATGATCGAGTTTGTTGCTTACCTTCAACAAGAGGGAACAGCAATGCCTGAAATGTTCAAGGGGGATTTATATCCCATGAGCCTAAAACAGGCACTTGGCATCGAAACTCACTGGTTCAAAGATCCCTTCACAGGTGAAACCTTTGCGGGTCTGTGGAGTGGCACTTTAGATTTATCCACCTTGGGTAATTCCTACGAGGCTCTTATTTGGTATGGTGAAACCCAAACGGGTGGTCGTCAAGCACTGTCCGATATATCAGCGTTGCAACGTCCTATCCTTCTGAAGGCATTATTGCGTGAAGAAGTGCCGGAAATGCTGGAAAATGTGGTTCGTCTTTTTAACTCTGCAAAGAGTGCGGGAGACCAAACGGCAATCAAAGCAACCCGCTTCGCTGAGGGCCCAACCGCAAAAAAGTCTGAGGGACAGTTTCTCGTCTCTGATGAGGCACTGGAAAACTTTCTAAACGGTATGAGCGAGTACCCTGACATTCAGAATGTTTTTCGCTCTTTTCCCCGTGAAGATACTCGCTTGATTGCCAGCAAAGTTATGAAAGTATTGCTCGCCGGTGGCGATTTAACAGAAGAGGTATGGGATGATATTGTTTCTTCTCTTCCCTCAGAACTGGGGATTCGTTTGGTGCAATTCATTGAAAAATCAGCGGAAAAAGAAAAGTTAAACGAGTGGGATTATGAGGCGTTGGTGAAAACCTACGCCAAAAGTAATCTCCGCCCTGTTTCTGCGTCAGCAGGTTCTACTAAATCTTTGTCAGGAATCTTGAATGGGGGTAACATCGGAAGCGGATCAAACGTTCGTTTTCAAAATGTTATCCTGGTTTCTGATCTTAATATCGGTTCTGGCAGCAATGCGAACGGAACGGTTCGCTTGCCTATCGATGTTAGTATCTCTACAGGGCCAGGATGCTCTGAAAACATAACCCAACAAACCATTACCTGGGAAGCAATCGCCCGGGAACTCGGTCTTGTGTAACCATTTTTGTTTTTAAATTCTGATCTCGTTACCCCTCTCTCTCGCCTTTGGCTTGAGGGAGGGTTTTCTTTTGTACTCCCCCTATCCTGTCACCTGTCACCCGCCCCCTGTCACCTGAACCCCATAAACCCCCGCCGCCCGCCCCTCAAACGCCCGGACCATGCGGTGGATGATTTCATGAAACAGGGACGTGGCCAGGGTTTGCAGCATCAAACTTTTGAACATAAAATCAATGGTAAAGGTGAGAAGGCAGGTGCCATCCCCCTGATCCTGAAACGTCCAGGTGTTGTCCAATCGGGAAAACGGGCCCGAAACATAATGCACATAAATCCGCTTGGGCGCATCCAGATGCACAATGCACGTATACTTTTCCCGCAGAATTTTATAGCCAATCAGCACATCCGCCGTGAACTGGTGATCTGTTTTTTGATACACCCGGGACCCCACACACCAGGGCAAAAACTCAGGGTACTTTTGCACATCCGCCACCAAGTCAAAAAGCTGCGGTGCCGTATAGGGCAAAAGCCGGCTTTCTGTATGATGGGGCATCAGGCCCCCTGCCGGGCGGCACGCAGTTTCAGAAAATCCTGGTCCGCATGATACGACGAACGGGTCAGCGGCGTGCAGGATGCCATCAAGAACCCCTTGCCAAAGGCCATGGTCTGATAGCTGGCAAATTCGTCCGGATCCACAAAACGCATGACGGCATGGTGTTTGGGGGTGGGCTGCAAATACTGGCCAATGGTCAAAAAATCCACGCTCGCCATGCGAAGATCATCCATGACCTGATAAAGCTCTGTCTTGGTTTCCCCCAAACCCACCATCAAACCGGATTTGGTGAAAATGGACGGGTCCAACTGCTTCACCCGATCCAGCAGCCGCAGAGAATGAAAATACCGCGCCCCGGGGCGGACCTCGGTATACAGCCGGGGCACCGTTTCCAAATTGTGGTTAAAGACATCGGGACGGGCCGCCACGACAATGTCCAGGGCACCGTCTTTACGGAGGAAATCCGGGGTCAGCACCTCAATGGTGGTTTCCGGGGATTGTTTGCGAATGGCCGTAATGACCTCCGCAAAGTGCCCCGCCCCGCCATCATCCAGATCATCGCGATCCACGGACGTAATCACCACATGACGCAATCCCAGCTTGGAGACGGCGGCCGCGACATTAAACGGCTCAAACGGGTCCACCGCGTCAGGACGCCCCGTGGCCACGTTACAAAAGGAACATGCCCGCGTACACACACTGCCCAAAATCATCATGGTGGCATGTTTCTGGGACCAGCATTCCCCGATGTTGGGGCAGGCAGCTTCTTCGCAAACGCTATTGAGCTTATGCTCCCGCATCAACGCGCGGGTTTCAAAATACGTGGGGGAAGACGGCGCCCGCACCCGAATCCAATCGGGCTTTTGCCGCTGCACGGGTTGATCGGGCTTATCCCTGTGATGGGGCTGACGAACAGGGGCTTCGGAAAGGAGGGTCATGATGGCTTCACGCTAACACAGGTTGTGTTTGAGTATCATGGGACGCACCAAAAATCAAGGGGATCGGCGGGATCAAAAAGCACATGCCATGGTTGCGCGATGAGGGGGCATTTGTTAGGATGCTGACAAACAGGAAGAAACACCATCATGCCCCCAAACCCCACCATCACCAAAATGCCGTTATCCGGCGATGTTTTGCAGACCATCAACCCATGGACATGGTGGAACACCGCCGTCAATCAGTTGGGGGGACAATTTGGCCTGATCAACATCAACACCATGGCCAGCGGCAATCCCGTTTTGGAAAACCAGATCGTCCAAAACGTGGCCAGTTACGGCAGACAGCTGGGCCGCATCACAGAGGTCCTGAATGTGCTGATTGCCAAAGACCTGACGCTGAGCACCTTGAACCCGAAAGAGCAACAGACCATCACGGCCTTTCAGGACATGCTCGCCCAAATCGACGCGGCCAAGGACAACCGGACTCCCACCCTGTCCACAACCGAAACCGATCGGTTTTTGGATCATCTGATGGCGATGAAGCAAACCAACCCCGCCCACTACAACACCCTGCGGGCACAGATTATGGCCAGAATGCAGGGGGAGGGGTCATAGGGTCGGACTTACGCAGAACCTTCGTCATCTACCCTGTTTTTTTGGATGCGGTCATTGCGAGCGCAGCGAAGCAATCCAGAAATGCCAAAACTCCCGAAAATCCTGGATTGCCACGCCTCCTACGGAGGCTCGCAAAGACGTTTAAGTCCCAAACCCACCCCCCACCCCAATCATAATCACGGCGGGGCCGGGGATGGTGGGCCAGACGTTCAGGCTGTCCCCCAGGGTGGTGAAAACCGTTTGATGCTGGGGCGTGGTGGCGGCACTGATAAAGGCCACGGGCTGTTCGGGCGCTCGTCCAGCTTCTAACAAACGCAGCCGGATTTTATCGAAATTTTTCAGCCCCATATACAAAACCAACAGGGGGGAGCGCAGGGCGATGTCGTGCCAGGCTTCGCCGTAAAGCGTTTCCGCCTGGTGGCCCGATAAAAACGTCACGGCGCTGTTATGGTCTCGGTGGGTCAGGGGGATGTGGCTATAGGCCGCCGCGCCCTGGGCCGCGGTGACCCCCGGAATAATGCGACAGGGGATACCGGCGGCGTGCAGGGCCTGCATCTCTTCCCCCCCCCGCCCAAACAGCAGGGGATCGCCGCCCTTTAACCGCACAACCCGTTTTCCCGCCAGGGCGGCCTCAATCAACGCCTGGGTGATGCGATCCTGACGACAGGATTCCCCGGCTTTTTTTCCCGCATAAATCAAGGTCCCCGGCGCTAAGTCCAAAATCGCCTGGGGAATCAGGGCATCGTAATACACCACATCGGCTTGCCGGAGCGCGTCCAGGGCATGCAAGGTCAGCAGCCCCACATCCCCCGGCCCCGCACCCACCAGCCAAACGTGGCCGGGGGGGAGGATGGGCTCCCTCCCCCCTTGCTCCGGAGGGCTGGGGTGGGGGGGTGTCGACGCGGGAATCATGTTACTTGTCATTATTCCCCCCGCAGCAGGTTTTGCAGGTAATCGCGGGTGGTGCCTTCTTCATTGTTCACCCGGTCACGAATCACATCCAGGATCTGCCGCAGCCTGGCCGACCCTTTGTCATCAGGAATCGTAACCTCGGGGTCTTGGCCTTGGATGCCGGAACCCTCTCCCCCGCTGGCCATACCCATGGGGGTGAAGCGGCCCTGCTCCTGCAGCTGTTCCATGGCCTGATTCAGGCTTTCATTCAGGGCCTCCAGGGCCTGCCGCATCAGGATAGGGGCCACGGGGGATCCCTGTTTTAGGGCCTCCACCGCCCCCGCCATGGCCTCGTCGGCCTTGCCCAGACTGGGCGGGGTCAGGCCAAAACGGCTGAATTCCTGTTGCAGGCGATTTAGCTCGGTTTTCAGGGCCTCTTGACGTTTGGCATCCGTCGTATCTTGGGGCGGGCGGTTTGGATCGTCAACGTCCTTCATCAATTGCGCCTGCTGCTCTGAGAGTTTCCCCAGATCCTGCATGCTTTTTTGCAGGGCCTTCATGGCGGCCAGATCCGCCGGACTCTTGGGCATGCCCTGCATCATTTTTTTTAATTGCTCCACCATCTCGGCGGCCTTTTGCGGATCCCCATACTGGGCGGCATCCTCCAGACGTTTCAGCAGGGCATCCAGCGGCGCCAGATCAAACTGGCTGTTTTCCGGCATCAATCCCTGTTGTTTCATCATGGTTTGCAGCTGCTGAAAATACTTTTGCAGGGATTCCCGCAATTTTTGCATCACCGCCGCCCGCTGCGCGGGATTATCCAGGGATTGGCCCAACTGATCCAGCAAGGACTGAACGGTTTGGGCGTCTTTTAAAGACGCTTGTGGCTCAAGATCCTGAATCACGCCCCAGAGTAAATCCACCACCGCCCGGCGATCGTCCTCCGCCCCCCGCTGTAACATCAGCGTCATGGCTTTCAGGGCCAGAAACGTGCCGGCCTTGGGAAGCGGCAAGCGGGATAAAGGCTCGGAAAGAATGGGCAAGGCCTGCTTCATATCCCCCCCCGCAATCAAATCTGCCCGCATTTGATACAGCGCCCCTGCCACAGGGTGACGATAGGTGGGCGGCGGCAGGATAACGCGCTGAACCCCCGATTCCCCCATTTGTCCCATGGCATCCCGGGCCGACAGGGAAAGATCAACCTCGTACCCCGCCGCGTAAGCCCCCGAGACATCCAAAACGGACGTTTCGTCTTTGCCCCCCACGGGATAGGGCGGCTGATCCAACACCAAAACATCCCACGTTTCCGGCCCTCGAAAGGCCGCCGCAACGTTTTTTGGATCCACCAAACGGCCATGGGCCGAGACAACCTGAATCCCAAAATCATCCTGCATACCATAAGACAACGTCAAAGCCCCAGGCGTTTCCGCCTGTATCCGGCCCCGCCACGTGATGTTGGGCGGCTGGTCAGAAACGACAGAAAGGGATCCCAGCGGCACCGAAATAAAACCAAAATGGAGTGTCGCCGGTCCCGAAACGGGTTTTTCCAAAATCCCCTGCCAGGTCTGAGTATCTTTGGTTATCAGGCGTATAGTTTCGTTTCCCACGGCGACATAAGGGATGATGCGCTGGGTTTTGGGAAAGGCCACCGTCACCGTACTGCCCACCGGCAGCGGGGATAAAGTTGCGCCTTGGCCAACAGTCTGCGCGGGCAGGCCCAGAATCTCAGGCGCATTCAGGCGCGCCTCAAACGATGGCGCTTGTGTCACCCCCTCAATACGGCCCAGGGGTCCCGTTATATCCTGAATCTGGCCAGGCCCCACCAGCAACGCCAAGATCACCACCGCCCCCATGACCAACTCTTTGTGGCGGGGTTGTTCCCAATGCCAGGGGATACGGGGAAGACGGATTGTTTTTAGTAAATCCCGGGCCCAGGCCACGTGGGCCTCCCACAACGGATGGGGCACAACAGCCCTGTCCCGCACAATCCGCCAGGGGTTATAGGGCAGATTTCCATAACGCGCCCACAGGGATTCAATGGATACGGGATCAAAGGCTTTCCCCCGCACCCGCCCCAGCAACATCAACGTTCCCACCAGGGCGACCCCCACAATGCCGATGAGTCCCCCCAGCGGCAACCCCCCGAAAATCCCGGAGGCAACGAAGATCACCCATCCCCCAATCCACCAGCGCAGCGGGTAGGAGGTTTTCCAGACTTGGGAACAAAACTGGCGGAGGTAGGGGATCAGGTAGGGGCGAAGGGGGATGGGGGCTCCCTCCCCCCTTGCGGGGGAGGGCTGGGGTGGGGGGGTGTAGGCCCCAGAATCCACCGGCTGAGTGGTGTTATGCGGCATGCCACCCCCCACCCCTACCCCTCCCCCGCAAGGGGGGAGGGGCCCGCCCACACCTGCCGATAGCGATTGAGATCCTCAAACGTCTGCCGATGGGTAATCACGCCGTACTCTTCCCCCGATACCATAACCTCAGCGGGGAAACTGCGCATATTATAATGGGACGCCAGCACCGAACCATAAGCCCCCGCATCCAAAATCGCCAGCAAATCCCCGGCATGCAGGGGCGGGAGCGGGACATCCCGCCCCAAAATATCCCCCGTTTCACAGACCGGCCCCACCACATCATAGCGGTGGGGGGGCGCATCGCTTTGGTGAACCGGCACAATCCGATGAACGGCATCATACAGGGCCGGACGAATCAGATCCGTCATGGCGGCATTGACAATGGCAAAGCGTTTTTTGGGCGTTTCCTTGATATACAGCACTTCTGTGATCAACGCCCCCGCCGCGCCCACCAGGAAACGCCCGGGCTCGAAAATCACCTTCCCCGACCAATCCCCCAGGGTTTTTTGCACCATAGCGCCGTAGTCATCCAGGGTGAAGGCGGGGCCTTTGTCGTAAGCAATCCCGATCCCCCCGCCCAAATCCAAATGATCAATGACAATCCCATGACCCGCCAGATCCCGCACCACCTGCATGACAAAGGTATACGCCGCCTGGTACGGCGCCAACGTCACAATCTGGGATCCAATATGAACGGCCAGCCCCTGCCAATGCAGATGGGGGCAGGATTGAACGCGGCCAATCACAGCGGGTAAATCCGACAGCGGCACGCCGAATTTGTTATCCTCTTTACCCGTGGTGATTTTGGCGTGGGTGTCCGCATCCACGTTGGGATTAATGCGCAGCGCAATGCGGGCGGGATGGTTGTGGGCCGCGGCCAGGGTTTGAATGACCTCTAGCTCCGCCAGGGATTCGACGTTAATTTGCGCAATGCGATGACTCAGGGCCAGTTGGATTTCTTCCGCGGTTTTGCCAACGCCGGAAAAGACAATTTTGTGCGGCGGAATCCCCGCCATCAGGGCCTGACGCAGTTCATACCTCGACACCACATCGGCGCCTAAGCCCTGGGCTGCCAATAACGATAAAATCGCCGGATGATTGTTGGCCTTGACCGCATAACACACCATAGCATCCGAAAACCGGCCCGCCATGGCCTGATACGCCCGGGCCTGCGTTTCAATCATCCCCTGGCTATAGGCATAAAAGGGGGTGGGCACCCCCTCAGCCAGCGTCCGCACCGCGCACGCTTCCATAAACAAATCACGATGTTGATAGGTCATCATGGCCGGGCCCTTAAAAAAACATGGGGGGAGTATACGGCCTTTCCTAGCCTTTGGCCATATGTTTACAACCCCTTTCAGGGCTGTAAAAAATCCCATGGCCTTCTCTTAACTTGAAATTATAATATTTAATATTATAATTTCAAGTATGATACCACGTCTTGCCCATGATAACCTTGTTATTGCTTTAAAGCGCTCCCCCGCTGTTGCCCTCTTGGGGGCTCGACAAGTCGGCAAAACAACACTGGCAAAAACCCTGGGGGCTGCTTTGGGAAAGCCCTCAATTTACCTTGATTTGGAGCGACCTTCGGATTTGGCAAAAATTCAGGAACCCGAGCTTTATTTGCGCGATCAACGCAATACGCTGGTGATTCTGGATGAAGTGCAGCGGCTGCCGGAACTGTTCCCCGTGTTGCGCGGGGTGATTGATGAACGTATTGCCAGCGGCGAGACCACAACGCAATTTCTGCTGCTGGGCTCTGCCAGTCTGGATGTCGTGCAGGGGGCATCGGAAAGTCTTGCAGGAAGGGTATCGTATTTTGAGCTGAGTGCGTTAAACCTGATGGAAACACACCCCTTGGAAACACAAGGGCAAAGCGCTGTGAATGCCCTGTGGCTGCGCGGCGGTTTTCCCCGCAGCCTGCTACAGCCGGGTGATGAAAGCAGTCTTGACTGGCGGCAGGATTTTATCGCCAGCTATCTGGAACGCGATATTCCTGCGCTGGGGCCGCGCATTCCTGCGGAATCTCTGCGGCGTTTCTGGACGATGCTGGCGCATTGCCAAGGGCAACCCGTCAATGGCCCCACCTTAGCCAGCAACCTTTCCCTCAGCGTGCCGACGATTCACCGCTATGTGGATATTTTGGGGGATTTGCTGCTGCTACGTTCCCTGCGCCCATGGTCGGAGAATATCGGCAAACGACTGGTGAAAACCCCCAAAACCTATGTGCGCGACAGCGGTTTGTGTCATGCCTTGCTGAATATCGGATCCCTTGATGAACTGCTGGGGCATCCCGTGGTGGGGGCAAGCTGGGAAGGGTTTGTGATTGAAAACCTGCTGTCCGTGGCGCCGCGCCGTGTTACGCCGTGGTTTTACCGCACCCATGCGGGGGCGGAAATGGATCTGGTGCTGGAGGTAACGCCGCAGCAACGGATTGCCATTGAAATCAAACGTACCCTGACGCCAAAATTGACCAAGAGCTTTACGGCTGCCTGTGCGGATTTACAACCAACAGAGCGCTATTTTGTCCATGCGGGGGAAGACCAATACCCTCTGGCCAAAGATGTTACCGCCATGCCGCTGCTGAAAATGATGGCGCGTATTCAGGCACTCTAATAACAGTCGCTCATCATCCCGGACAACGAAATGTCCCCCCCCCCCATCCTCCACCCCCCCCTGTCACCTGTTACCTGTCACCCGTCACCTGCCTTCCGCCAAAACCACAAAATCATACTTCGACTGATTCACCACAATCCGCCCATCATTCAGGGGCAGGCAGTCGTTTGGAAACGCCACCGTCCCCAAACTCATCAGCCCACTGCGGTCCTTGGCAAAGGTCTTAATCTGATTGCCGTAGAGCGTGGTAATCGTAATGCTGCCGTGGGGATCCTGCGGGTGACACCGCACCGCCGTGGGAAAGGTCCCCGCGTTGCGCAGCGCAATGGCCCCGTTTGACGGGGTAATGACGGCCAATAAATCGCTGCCGTTGGCGGAAACCCAGATATCGCCTGTGATACTATTTTCGGTTAAATCCCACGGGAGAAGGCCCACATTATAACGGGCAATCTCGGCGTAGGTCCCCCCGTTCACCCGCACCACGCGGTCAAACGTAGTGATCCAGGCCTCGCCGGCCTTGCTGAGAATCACACTATGGGGGGCCTCCGCTATGGTTAGGGTTTGCAGCAGCGTCAGGCTGTTGGTAGCAAAAACAAAAACGCTGTTGGTGGCGGCCGATGTCACCCACATGCGATTGCGGGTACTGTCAAAGGCCACATCCGACGGATACGCCCCGGTATTGATTTTGCTCACCGCCCCCGTGGCGGGGGTGATGACCTCAATACACGCATCAGTGCTGGCGGGACGCCACAGCCGGCCCAATTGATCCAGCGCCAGATGATACCCAAACGGCCCCAGGGTGCCCAGACCCGTCACGGGATTCTTGGCGCCCAGGGTGCGGGTGCGCTTTAACGTGCGTTTGTCCAAAACCGAAACCGTGCGGTCCAGGGAATTGGTGACATACACCTCACTGGCCCCCTCCGCCATGCCCGACGGGGCGGCATCCACGGGAATACGGGGCAGGGTGGATACCACCTCAACATTCAAATTGGGAATCCGCCCCCCAAAATCCGTGATGCGAAAATCCTTAAAGAGGAGATACCCCAGCCCCCGAAACGCCGGAACCTGCCCCACCCCCACGGCGGCCTCTATTGTATCATCCACATCCTGAAACGGCGCCCCGTCGTAAATCCTCAGACTAAAGGTATCATAGGGAATGGCCTTGGGGCTGCTGGAACGCACATCATACAGCAAAACACTATCCGCCCAAATCCGGCGGATTCCGGCAAAGGCCGGGCGGGCTTTCAGAACAATTTCCCCTTCGTCATCGGTGTCTTTGACATCGGGGGTTTCGGTATCCTCAAAGGGCACCGCGCACACGGCGTAGGCAAAATCCGCAAACTGCGTTTTCTCCAGCGATGTTGTGACGGTGCGGGTGGAAAATTTCCCATCGCGGACGCGCTGGGTTTGGCGTTCTTCGATGGTGCGAATCTGGCTGAGCCAAATCAGGGTGCCCGCCAGCCGGGCCGTGCCATACACCAGCGGAATCGCCGCCCCATAACTGGATTGCATCAGGGCCGGGGGCTGAAGAGAGGCCCGCTGCACCCGCAAATCCCGATCCCCCACGCCCATCAGCGTGTTTTCCAAAATGCCGCCCGCCAAACTGCCGGCGGTGACCAGGGCCTGGGTGAAAAATCCCCCCAGCCCCAAAGACGATCCTGCCGCACTGGCCGCGGTGGTAAAAATAAGACTGGCCATACAATGTTCCTTTTTTATAAGTTGAAATGAAGTTGTGTCTGCGCCCATACCACCCTACGGGATTTTGAGAGGCTGAAATTTTCAAAACCATTGAAAAACAAAGCGTAAATCCCCACATCCCGTCTAAACCCAGATTGGGGGCGAATGACCAGAGAAAAAATTTTTGATGATGTGGAGGACGCCGGGGCTTTGCTGGCCTCTTATCGTGATGTGACCGAATGGATTGCTGATGTTCCCCCTCTGGCGGCCTGTCGTGACCCCAAAGATGACAAATTCCTGGCGCTGGCCGTTCATGGCGGGGCTTCCCTGCTGATCACGGGGGATCAAGATTTATTGATGTTGCACCCCTTTGCGGGCATGGCCCTGCTGACCCCCCGGGCGTTTTTGGGGGATGGGGGGGGGATGAGGGGGGATAAAAAAATCCCCCACGCCCTGCCCAGCAAAACTATAGTACTTTCACTTTATTTCCGTACTGGCCTGCGAACGGCTCAGTAAGTACGAAAATAAAGTGAAAACACTATAAAAGAGGGCATTCCTAATTTACTTTGACACTGTTTGTAAATGTCGTAAAAAATGCCCATACTTGTGGTGGAGATTGAAGCATGAGCAACAAAAAAAATATACCGACCATGCGCTCCTCTGCTGCTGAATATCTTACCTTTATTGCGGCAAGCGGACACGGTGGCGTTGAGGCGATATACGACAATGAAGATGTATGGCTGAGTCAAAAAATGATGGGTGTTTTATATGATGTAGAAACCAACACCATCAATTATCACTTAAAAAAAATATTCTCAGATCATGAATTACAAGAAGATTCAGTTATTCGAGATTTTCGAATAACTGCGACAGATGGGAAAAGCTATCATACGCAACACTATAATCTGTCTGCCATTATTGCCGTTGGTTATAAAGTCAATTCCGAGCGGGCGGTACAGTTCCGCAAGTGGGCTACAGAAATTATCAGGGAATACACGATCAAAGCCTATGTCATGGATGATGAACGTCTTAAAAATGATGGTTCCGTTCTAACAAAACACTATTTTGAAGAACAACTGGCGCGTATTCGCGAAATTCGATTAAGCGAACGTAAATTTTATCAAAAAATCACCGATATTTACGCAACGGCCATTGATTACGATGTCACGGCCACGGCAACCAAGCGTTTCTTTGCCATGGTGCAAAATAAATTGCATTGGGCCATTCATGGGCAAACGGCAGCGGAAATGGTGTGCTCTCGTGCAGATGCCGAAAAACTCAACATGGGCTTAACTTCGTGGCAAGATGCACCCACGGGCAAGATTCAGAAATTTGATGTGACGGTGGCAAAGAATTACCTGACGAATGCAGAACTCACCCAACTGCAACGATTGGTGAGTGCGTATCTGGATATTGCCGAAGATAGGGCAGAGCGGCAAATTCCCATGACCATGAGCGATTGGGAAGAACGATTAAATCGCTTTATCATCGCCACCGACAGGGAAATTTTGCAAGATGCCGGCAAAGTGAGCGCAGAGATTGCAAAAGCCCATGCCATCAGTGAATTTGAAAAATATCGCATTGTACAAGATCGGCTGTATGAATCGGATTTTGATAGGACGATCAAAGCCCTCGAGAAAAAGGGGGGCGAGTCATGAGCCATCAGACCTTTTTAGAAAAACCGCTGACCCCCCGGGCGTTTTTGGGGGATGGGGATGAGGGGATGAGGGGGGAAACAAAAATCCCCCTTTTTAGGGGGGGATTACTGGTTAGGGAAAAAGAAAAAAAGGCTTAGACGAGCCAATCAGGGCGTCGTAAACGTGTTTTAATTTCAAAAGTAGCCGCCAAGAAATTGACGACTCCTTCCTGATAAACGCCTTTCACAACGTCCAGCGCATAACCAGAGTATTCTGAGAAAAGTTCGTGATTAGGGTTGGCACGCTTGACAGCTGTTGAAATTAAATTGAATGCTCCCTCGGTTTTATGAGGGACATCAGGTTTTTCGCCTTTAAGAAAAGGATTACCATTTTTAGGATCAGATCCTACAATCGTTTCATCCGTGACATCCTCATTGGAGTGGTGTAACTCACTGAGGACTTCAAACTGAGATTGATAAGGATTGTACCCAAGAAAACGCATTGCTCCGGCGGCATCACCATGTTCCGTTGAAATGGCACCTTTTTCAATGGCATTTTGTAAAAACCATTTCAAAGCTGGCATAATCGCTGGCAAAAGATCCGTTACTCCATCCCCATTTTTATCGCATGTGTAAACTGCTGCTGCAACTTGCTTCACAGTATCCCACAACGATTCAGGATAGATCAGGTCAGAAAGCAGAAACTCAATCGGGTTTTCAGGATTGATACGAATATCATCCCAGTAACCTTCTGGGGTTTTTGCGAATAGCGCGTCAACGATCTTTTTTACCAATACTCCTTGGTGATCCTGAGGATCAGAGTAATAGTCAGTCGGTTTGTTGATGGTGCTGACTGGGAGACCCTGACGTAAGCAAAGCTGCTGTAGAAAAACGTAGGCAACTTTGTCGATCGTGTTTTGGGTTGGCTTCCAGAATGCAACGGTTCGCCGTGGGTTCTCAGTTACATCTTTTAACCAGATTAAGATCGCCGGCACCACACGATCAATCGGCGTTTCCATCACAGTTGTGAGAATGAACGACAAAGGATCAAAAACGGCAGCATCACGGTTTTCAGTGTAAGGATCCAAAGGCATGCCACGATAGACATCGTAACCGTTTACCCCGCGTAGATTCACCACAACTTCATCAATAAGGCGGTGATCACGGTTGCCAGCCTCACCGTTAGGAATGCCAAAGCTGCCATTCGCATACTCGACCTTCTTGTTTCCCGAGGTTGGGAACTTCGCCACATTATAACCCATCTCGCGATAGGCTTTAACGTAGTGCATGCACCGCATTTCACCAGAGTGACGTTCCTGTGCCCACATTGGGACAAGGATTGCGGGAATGCCGAGAATGTCAAGAACAGCGAGCGCATCAAGCAAGCCAAATTCATCCGTCAGTGTAACTATGATCGGCTTTAAGCCGCATTCAAAGTTTCCAACTTGATAAACAATGGCTTCAGGGTACCCAACTGGAGTGATTAGGCTACGTTGGAAAAAGCGATCAAACCACTCAACCGAGGGATTGAGCAGTTCTTGAAGATTTTCACGATTTCCGCCGAGCAAATTAAGAATGTTCATACTCTTGAAAAAAAACAACGAAAGGACATTTTGCAATCCCCCATACAACCAAGCCGTTAATCTGTTAAACAATCCCCTTAAAAAAGTAAGGAGATAGGCAACACGAGGCATCCCAAAAAATGGGTTGCTTCTTAACAGGCAAGAAAAATTTGCTGTAGGGTTCATACCCCCCGACCCTAACGCGCTGCGCCGCAGGAATCTGTGACAAATGTCACAAAATCGGGGGGGGGATGAAAAAAAATTGGGGGGGTAAAAAAAAGGGGGAACAAACAATGTTTGTCCCCCTCTTATGTTAATTTAAGCCTTTTGGGCTATGCGGCTATTGCTTTGCGTAATTCAAGATGCTTCCTTCTCGGAACCAAAGCAACTGATCCTCA
>JBILRW010000029.1:0-18996 GCA_044372405.1 Alphaproteobacteria bacterium | reverse complement strand
ATGGGCTGTGAGGGGGTTGCCCGCGTGGATTGGCGGTATGATCCAGCGGCCAGCACAGGCCCCGCTTTTTTAGAAATCAATACCCAACCTGGCATGACGCCGCTGTCCCTGGTCCCCGCAGCGGCGGCGTATGAGGGGATGTCCTATGATGCGCTGGTTTTGAAGATTTTGGGGGGTGGGGGCGTCATAAACCTTTAGGGGATTTCTGTTAACCGTTATGCGAGGAGAAACGCGGCGGGGTGGGACGGTTTTCTTTTTAACTCAAGGGGCAAGATGAAAAAAATACCGCAGCGGCGGCCTCGACAGAGGGCGGCGCGAGGATGATTTTTTTTGGCTTGGCGAAGCGCACCCCTTGAGTTAAAAAGAAAAATGTGGGGGCGGGAGCCGCGTTCGGCCCACAAGGAAAAGGCTCCCACCCAGCAGGATTTATCTTGGGCCTCAAGGGTACGCTTCGCCTCGCACCAAAAAAGACCGCCCCTTCGGGGCTTTGCTACGCAACTTTTTTGGCGTCTCGCCCTTGACCCCCAAGATAAATCCTGCTGCCCCACCCCGCATTTTCCAGCCCCAATAAAAGACAAGGCCTAAAGAATCCGTAAATCATGCCATGCGGGGAACGCGCCTTGCCCCCTACCGCACAATGGTCTCTTCCCGCCCTGGGCCTGTAGAAATATACGTAATGGGCACGCCGGCTAACTTTTCGATGTAGGCAACATAGGCCTTGGCATTGACCGGCAGGGCGTCATAATCTTGCAGGCCTGCCGTGATGCTTTGCCAGCCGGGAAGCGTTTCATAAACCAGGGAAACATCAGAAAAATCCCGCCAGTGCAGGGGGAGATAATCGTAGGTCACGCCTGCCTTTTGATACGCCACCGCGACTTTGATTTCGGGCAATTCATCCAGAACATCCAACTTGGTTAGGGCCAAAGCATTCACGCCATTAATCAGGCACGCCTGTTTCAGCAGCACCCCATCCAGCCAGCCGCAGCGACGCTTCCGCCCCGTCACGGTGCCGAATTCGTGACCCTTGGCCCCCAAATGTTCGCCCGTGGCGTCGCTGAGTTCTGTGGGGAAAGGACCGCTGCCCACACGGGTGGCATAGGCCTTCACCACGCCCAGCACATGACCCACGGCGGCGGCGGGCAGGCCCGTTCCCGTGGCCGCCTGGCTGGCCAGGGTATTGGACGACGTGACAAAAGGATAGGTTCCAAAATCCACATCCAGGTAAAAGCCCTGGGCCCCCTCAAACAAAATCCGCGCCCCCGCGTGATCTGCTTCGCCCAGAACACGCCATAAGGGCACGATGTGGGGTGAGAGTGTTTTTGCAAAACGCATCATGTCTTGGCAAAAAACCTCAAAGTCCTCCACCTGCTCGGCAAGCTCGTGCAAACGGGTTTTTAGGGCTGCGTGATCCAACAAATCCCCGGCGCGAAAGGCCCGGCGGCCCACACGATCTTCATAGGCCGGACCAATACCCCGGCCCGTGGTGCCGATTTTTTTATCCCCCAGGCCTTTTTCGCGGTTTTGATCCTGTACGCGGTGCCAGGGCATAATCAACGATGCGTTCTCCGCAATCATAAACCGCTGGGGCGTAATGGCAATCCCTGCGGCGGCAAGGGTGGCCATTTCCCGCTCCAGCGCCCATAAATCAAGCACAACGCCATGACCCAAGGCGGTTTTTTTATCCGGGCGCACAATGCCGGAGGGGAGCAAATTCAGTTTATACGTCACCCCATTCACCACCAAGGTATGCCCCGCATTGTGTCCCCCCTGGAAACGCACGACGATGTCCGCGTCCTCCGCCAGCCGGTCCACCATTTTGCCCTTGCCCTCATCCCCCCATTGCAGGCCGATGATGGTGGTGTTTTTATCGTTTTTCATGAAAGCATCCTAAATGTTAGCATCATTCCCAAATAATCCTCTTGCCCTGCCCCAAAATCTGGGCAATAGCAACATCATCGGCCGACTGAGACAGGGCAATACACCCTGGTAGACTGTGGTTCAACACCGCATGGCGCACCAGGGGATCCAGGTAAAAACTAAACCCCACACCGTCCAGGCCCTGGCTGGTGTAAAGCCCGCCCCGGCCGATATCTTGGCCCAGGGCAAACAGATGAAAACAAATGCCTTCGTGATACGAAAGATACCGCCCATCCACCCAATCAATGCTGACGCGCACATCGGGGCACAGGGCCTGGATCTCATCCCGCAGGGTTAGGATTTTGCGGATTTCTTGATCAATGGCTTCGGGATAAACCCCGATTAACCCCTCGGCTTTGGACCCTGTCCATTGCAGCAGAGGTTCAATCAAGGCCGTCGCCTCGGGCGTCATGCCCTCGGGTTTTTGTTTCACGGCCACGGCGCGGCGTTGCTCTGGCGATAATCCGGCCCTGTCCATAATCTGGCCCGCCAGTTTGGCATCGCTTAAATCCAAAACACACGGCCCCACCGATAACGTCCGCATCAGCCAGAACATCAACCGCAAAATTTCCAACAGGCCCTGCTGCCGGACCACTGTTTTTTCGGCGTAAAACTCCGCCCCCACCTGGGTGGATTGACGTTCGGGCTTCATTTGCGATGCGCGCATGCGAAACACCTGCCCCACATAGCCCAAACGCACGGGGCGGGGTTCCCCCCCATAATGTTGTTTGGCAATGCGGGCAATTTGGGGGGTAATGTCGGAGCGCAAAATCAGGGGCGCATCACTGCTGGGATCGTGGACGCGAAACCGGCTTTCTCCCGTTGGGGGAAGGGTTTTGTCTTCGTGTTCCAAAGGCGTCGGCTCCACCAAATCATACCCAAACCCATACATCAGATGCAGGCAGGTTTGCTTCAGGTGATTCAGCCAGTACGCTTCTGTGCCAATACTGTCATGAAGGCCAATGGGCAATAAAGGGGTCATGATCCCTTTTTCCTTATCAAAAGAATGGCGTTGTTGTCTTCATCCATGAAGGCAAGGGCCGTCACGTCTTCTTTCTCATTTTTCAGAACGGTTAAGCCGCTGGCCACCCTATTGGAAAAGGTTTGTTGACGCAGCAAACGCAGGCCCTGGGCACCGTATTGAAAAAAAGCCAAGGTTTTAAGATCATTGCGAAAGGAAATGACTTCGTTGCCAGCTTCCCCGTCCGCATTGGCCAAAACCGTCAGCGGCCGAATTTTTGTGCCCGGCAACACGCTGGAAAACCCATAAAATTTTCCCAGCGTCACCGGCTGCCCCTGCATCAACTGATGAAACGTTAAATAAGACGTCCCCCCGGGATCCTGAACGGTAATCAAAACAGGGGGATTGCGCTGATCATCCAGACCCACAAAATCCATTAACCCCGGGTGGTTGGGCTGCGGCAAGGTCATGACCCTGGCCAAACGATCCTGGATTTTAAAAAAGAGAGACAGGCTGGAGGTGTTATCCTGATTCAGCGTGACAACGGCGATTTCTTTCACCCCATCTGTTTTGTCCAAATCGATGACCTGGGCCGTGCCTGGGGCAAACACTTCGGTGGTTGGCAGGGTGTAGGGTTGAGAGGTTCCCCCCTGATCCTGAAACATCATACTTTGAGCCCCCGCAGATTCCCCCATCACCTGGAGAGGTACGCCCTGAATCGGTCCGCCAAACGATATTTTTTCCTGTTTTTCAGATTCCATCACCATGCCCTGCGCGGGCTCGACAATCACATTGTTAAAGGACGGGGTGAGACGATACAGCTGGCCCGAGGCATCCCGACCAGCGATCTGAGGATTTCCGTCAATGTTGGCCAAAACCAGATGATCAAAGGTTCTGCGGGCATCGGTTGTGGAAACCTCAAAATCCACCATGCCCACACTGACAGGGGCGGCCAGGGCGGGGGAGATAAGGGCGGGAGAGATGAGAATCGTTAGGAAAAGGGTGAAAGAAAGCAGGGCAGGACTTACGCACATCGTCATTGCGAGCCTCCGCAGGAGGCGTGGCAATCCACTCTTTCCATTGACGGCATTTCTGGATTGCTTCGCTGCGCTGGCAATGACGTTTTGCGTAAGTCCTAACGGGTTAGGGGGCACTATCTTCAGCTGCTTGTCTTCTGTCCTCTGTCCCCCGTCCTCCGGCCTCCGGCAGCCCAAAAACAACAGCCAAAAAAAAAGGCGTGGCGTCATGGGATCCTAAAAACGCAACAAACGGGCGGCAACCACCTGGGGCAGGCTGGCGATTTTTTCCATGACTGTTTCGGGCACGTCTTGATCCACCTCAATCAGGGAAATGGCTTCCCCGCCCAAATCCCGACGGCCCAGGTGAAAGGTGGCAATGTTAATACCCGCCTCCCCCAGCAGTTGACCGATTTTCCCGATATAGCCGGGCTTATCCACATTGCGGATAAAAATCATTCGGGGGGCCACGGTGGCCTCTAATGGCACATCATCCACAGACACAAAACGGGGTTGGCCGCCATGAAACACACTGCCCATCAGGCTGAGTGTTTGCCCATGGGCCGTCATTTTAACGTGAATGCTGTTGGTGTAATCCCCATTTTTATCCAGCAAGGTCTCTGATAACTTAATGTTTCTTTCTTTGGCCACACTCAGGGCATTGACCACATTCACCTGATCCAAGATGGGCGATAAAACATGGTGCACCAAGGTGGCCGTCAGCGGCTTCACATTCATCCCCCGCAAACTGCCGGCGTAGGTGATTTTTAAGGACGAAACACTGCCATCGGCCATCTGCCCCATAAAGGCCCCCATTTGCTCGGCCAGGGTCAGATAGGGGCGCAGCTGCGTGGCCTGCTCCGCCGTTAAGGAGGGCACATTCACCGCATTGGTGACAGCGCCACTGAGGAGATAATCACTCATTTGTTCCGCCACCTGAAGGGCCACATTTTCCTGGGCTTCGTTGGTGGAGGCCCCCAGGTGCGGTGTGGCAATGACCCGTTCATGACCAAACAAGCTATTGGTTTTGGCCGGTTCAACCTCGAACACATCCAGGGCCGCGCCGGCGACATGGCCACTGTCCAGGGCGTCTTTCAAATCACCCTCATGAACAATCCCGCCCCGGGCGCAGTTGATCACAAAGACGCCCTTTTTGGTTTTGGCCAGGGTTTCTTTGTTTAAAAGATACTTGGTTTTTTCATTCAGGGGCGTATGGACGGTAATAAAATCAGAGCGTTGCAACAACGTGTCCAAATCGGCTTTTTCAATATGCAATTCAACAGCCCGTTCATCGGATAAAAAGGGATCAAAGCCCAAAACCTTCATGCCCAAGCCCTGCGCCCGTGACGCCACAATGGCCCCAATGTTCCCACAGCCAATAACGCCCAAGGTTTTACCGGTGATTTCCACGCCCATGAATTTGGATTTTTCCCATTTTCCGGCGTGGGTAGATGCACTGGCCTGGGGAATTTGACGGGCCAAGGCCATCATCATGGCAATGGCATGTTCCGCCGTGGTGGTGGAATTGCCAAAGGGGGTGTTCATCACCACAATCCCCTGTTTCGTTGCCGCCGGTAAATCGACGTTATCAACACCAATGCCGGCGCGACCGATGACCTTCATATTTGTGGCCGCCGCAATCAATTCGGGCGTGGCGGTGGTGGATGACCGAATGGCCAGCCCATGGTACTGACCAATAATGGATTTCAGGTCTTCCGGGGATAAGCCGGTTTTAACATCCACGTCGATACCCCGGCTTTTGAAAATTTCAGCCGCCTGGGGGCTCATTTTATCAGAAATCAGAACTTTGGGCATAGGGGGCATTCCTTAAGAGTAATCAAAAAATAAAAAGAGTTACGCTGTCGCCTTCACCGTTTCAAACGCCCAGGTGATCCAGGGCAGAAGGGCTTTGACATCCTCCGGCTCAACCGTGGCGCCGCACCAGATTCTCAGGCCCGGCGGGGCATCACGATACGCATTAATATCCAGGGCCACCCCTTCTTTTTCCAAAAGGTCCACCAGGGCCTTGATAAAGGCCCGCTGGCCGGCATCATCCTTGGCCAAAAAGGCAGGATCGGTCAGCGTTAAACACACGGAGGTATGGGAGCGAATGGCGGGATCTTCCGCCAAAAAAGCTACCCAGGGGGTTTGCTGCACCCAGGATGCAAGATGCGCCAAACTGGCCTTTGACCGGGCCACCATGGCCGGGGCACCCCCGATGGTGTGGGCCCATGTTAGGGCATCCAGGACATCTTCGATGCAGAGCATCGACGGGGTGTTGATGGTGTCGGCGGCAAAAATGGCCTCATTCAGCTTGCCCTTTTTGGTCAGACGAAACAGTTTGGGCAGGGGCCAGGCGGGGGTATAGGACTCCAACCGTTCAACGGCCCGGGGACTTAGGATAAGAATCCCGTGCTGGGCCTCGCCCCCCAAAACCTTTTGCCAGGAATAGGTCAGAACATCGATTTTATCCCACGGCATATCATAGGCAAAAACGGCCGATGTGGCGTCACACAGGGTTAACCCTTCGCGGTCAGCGGCAATCCAATCCCCATTTGGCACAACAACGCCGGACGTGGTGCCATTCCAGCAAAACACAATGTCATGCTTGGGATTGGCTTTGGTTAAATCCGGCAACTGGCCGTAGGGGGCCTGGTAAACATTTGTGTCTTTTAGCTTTAATTGCTTAACGGCATCGGTCACCCAGCCGTCGGAAAAACTTTCCCAGGCGAAAACATCCACAGGGCGGGGGCCGAGCAAACTCCACATGGCGGCCTCAAAGGCCCCCGTGTCAGACGCGGGCATAATCCCAATGTGATAATTTTCGGGTAGGTTTAATAATGTGCGTGAGAGCTTGATGACCTCGTTAATGCGGGCCTTACCATCCTTGGCCCGGTGAGACCGCCCCAAAAGGGCCGATGACAGAACAGAAAGATCCCATCCCGGGCGTTTGGCGCAGGGGCCGGAAGAAAAATAGGGACGAAGAGGCCGCGCAGCAGGTTTTTGCATGATTTTTTAACAAAGGTCAGGTTTAATAGAAAGCGAAACAGAAAAAGAGCCTGATAGTACCCCAGATGCGCCATGCGTCAATCATAAAATTGTTTTTTCTCCGGCTGAGTCTCGGTCTTGTCCTCGGCTTTGGTCTCACCTTTGGTTTGGGCCTACCTGCCTTTGCGCAGCCCAAACGCGAACCCCTACCCCAATCCATTGAGGAGGCCAAGGCGGGACCCTACGTCAAAACCTCTTTGGATCCCAAACCGGCTGCTGAGGCCACCAACCCCAAGTCTTCCCAAGCGACAGCGGCGATTTTACCCAAAGATGCGCCTAAAAACGCACCTAAAAATGCCCCCAAAGATACCCAAAAGGATACCCCCAAGGATACCTCCAAAGCGTCAGCTTCTCAGGCCTCAACGCCTGTTCCTCCTACCCCTGTTCCTTCAGCGGCTGCCTCTCCTGCCCTTCCCATCATGGAAAAGGCCGGAAGCAAAGGAAAATACATTAAAATTCCTGCCCCAAATGTGGATTTAACGCCTGTGCCGCCCCCGGCCACTCCTGCTGCCCCTGGGGCGACTACAGGGACGCCTGCCCCTGATCCCGCCCGTAAAGCCGAAGCGGATTCCGTGATTAATGATCTGGAAGATCTGGCCGCCGCGCCGCCCCCCCCGCCCAAACGGGATCCCCAAACGGGGGATGTGGTTCTGCCCAACAAAAGCCGTACGGTGGTGGTGGAGCGGGGCTCGATGGTTCTGGATTCCTCCGCCTTAAAAACCATTATGGAGGCCCAAAATCGGGATGATCTGGTGTCCTATGGCAACACCATGGGCAAAACATTGGCGGAAAACCTAACCCTTCTCTCCCCCTTTTATGGGTTTTCTTTGAGTGTGACCTCACCTGAAACAACGCCCGCCCCCGCGGCAGAAAAACCCTCTTTAGAGAAAAAAGAGCAAACCCAGCGCAAGAAAAAGGGGGTTGGGGGGAAGAGGTGAGGGGACGATCGGATCTTTAGTCCCACAATCTTGTGGTATACTTTATGAAGTGATGAAAACGGGAATGATATGGGCATTTACTCTACAGAAATGGCCCTGGCCAAGTTCATGGCCGGCGGACGCTAACCCCCCAGCACCCGCTTCACCACATCCGCATCCACCCGAGCCGCGGTGTTGGTTTCGCGGATTTTGTCCAGGACTTCTTGGCGGTAAATGGTGGTGGATTCGGGGGACTGGATGCCCAGTTTTACGGTTTTTCCGCGCACTTCCATAACGGTGACCTCGATGGTGCCGTCAATGACGATGGTTTCGCCCAGGCGTCGGGAAAGATAGAGCATTTAAGGATTCCTTAAGATCTGCTTGGCATAATAAGGGCGAGGATACCTTAAAACAACCATAAAGACCTCCGTCATGAACATCAATAACCTAAAACTGTTTTATGCCATGCGGCAGAACATGGACTGGTCAGCGGAGCGCCAACGCGTCCTGGCCCAGAACATGGCCAATGCCGATACGCCGGGCTATGTTCCCAACGATTTAAAGGCCCTGGACTTTAAAAAGGTCATGCGCCAACTGGATCAGCGCAAGCAAGCCATGAGCATCACCGAGCCCGGCCATCTGGGGCCTGCTTCCGGCAAAAACGCAGCCTTTAAAGCCGTGGAAAAAGACGATATTTTCGAGGTTGTCCCCGGCGGGAACAAGGTTGTGCTGGAGGATGAAACCCTAAAATCATCCCAAACCGCCGATTTGAATAACCTGACGCTGCAGCTGTATAAAAAATTCAACGGCATGTTCCGTATGGCCGTTCGCGGCCCCAATGGTTAAGGGATAAGGAGGCCCCATGTCCGATCTCAACAATGCCATGATTGTTTCATCCCGCGGGATGCAGGTGCAAACTACCCGGGCCCGGGTGGCGGCGGAAAACATCGCCAATGCCTTTTCCACCAGCAGCGTCCCCGGGGGGGATCCTTACCGCCGAAAAACCGTGGAAATGGACAGCTTTGTGGACCGCAACGCCGGCCGGACCACCATGGTGCGCGTCAAAAACATCGCCACCGACCCCGGTGATTTTGAATTAAAATACGATCCCGGCCACCCCGCAGCCAACGCGGATGGTTATGTCAAATACCCCAACGTCAGCACCAACCTGGAAAGTATGGACCTGCGGGAGGCCCGCCGAACCTATGAAGCCAACCTGAACGCCCTGGTGACCTCCCGGGATATGGCGCGTTCTACGTTGGATATCCTGAAACAATAACCAACAATAAAAAAAGGATCCCGTCATGGCCGCCCTGCACCAAATCGCCGCATTTTCCCCCGCCAAGACGGCAGGTTCCCTCCCCTCCTTGGGGTCCAACCCCAAAGCCGGCGCATCCTTTCAGGATTTCCTGTCCGACAGCCTGCAATCCGCCATCAACCAACAACGCAGCAGTGAACATATATCTGCCGAGGCCCTGGTCCCCGGCCAGGTGGAACTGTCTGAGGTTGTAACCTCCGTCAGCCAGGCCGAACTCACCCTGCAAACCCTGGTGTCCATCCGTGACCGCCTGGTCACCGGCTGGCAAGAGGTCATGCGGATGCCGGTGTAAGGCAGGTTACAGGTTGCAGGTGACGGGTGACGCGGGGCATCTCTTAATGCTCATCGCCGTTTTGGCCGGGGGAAATTCGTAACTTATTCAATCTTCAAAAATTCAATCTTCAAAAATAGTGACAACAAACAAAACCCACTGTATGTTTCGGCATGGAAAGCTCCTATCTTTCCCGACGCCTGGGCGAAACCACCGTCATTGACGGCACCATCGAGGTCACCGTTATGGACGTGCGCGCAAAAACCGTAAAACGGGGCATCCAATCCCCCGAATCCACCACGATCTATCGCCAAGAAGTCCTGGACAAAATCCGCGAAACCAACGCGGCCGCCCGGGTGGATGCTGAGGTGGTGAAGCGGGTGCTGGGGGGTTAGCGTCCCGCTGCCATAAGTTTGGGCAAGGCCATCGCTGTTTCTGTATAATAAACGCCCATATCATTTCCGTTCTCATCAATTAGACGGCATCCCTCTGCCAGGGGAAAAGAATGCCCCATATCCCAGCGGGCCACGGTGAGAGTCATGTCTTTCAAATTCAGTATTTCGCCGTTCCAAACCATCCCCACGCCGTCAAAGGCGTTGGGGTCTTCTTCGCGCCCAAACCGACTGGTGGTGAGGTAACAGCCGGATGATCCTTTTTCTTTTTGGATTTTTTTGTCCCAAATCAACTCCGTGGGTTCTGTAGCGCCCTGGCGATAGGCCTTGACCGAAGTTAGGGTTGCAACTTTATCTTTGCCTTCACCCATTGTTTCAAAATGAACGCCAGATAGTTTTTTAGGATCAATGACGTAACATCCCCCAAACGGATGGTCACTGATAACACGGAGCTTGCCCTCTTTAATTTCCCCAAAAGTCCCTTCGGTTGAAGCAATGCCGAGGGGTAGATCTTCTTTTTTAATATCATAAAGTTCTGTGATGGACAATAACGCCGCCAAAAAACGACTCACCCGATCTCTTCCTGTTTCAACAATCTGGTATTCACCGTCACCATTGCATCTTTTTTTAGGCCCCAGCAAATGGGTTTCCGTGAAAATTCCCTCAAGAACCCCCAGGCCCGTGACAACCCACGTGCCACCATTTGCTTTTCTACGCGCAACAACCAGGGGATTGTCTTGCTTTCCTAGACCCGCAATCATGTAGGGGCCTATAGCCGCACAACTGGCAGAGGTTGTGATAAGACTCAGTTCCCCTTTTGCAACTTTGTCGTTTACGGCCTGAACAACACGGGATTTATTCCTCATATTTTTTTCATATTCTGCCTGATCCCCCCCCGAAACATCGATAGTGTTCGCTTCTTCAATGATTTCCAGGCTTTTTTCCTCTGATTTATCAGTCAGGATTTTGATCTGATGGGCAGGAACGCCAAGAGCCTGATAAACCAGACGCATTTGTTCCTCAAAAAGAATTTCAAAATCTTTCGAGGGAAGCCCCGAAAGGGCAACATGGCAATTTTGGGGATTGTTCCCGACAAGTTCCTTCAGGGCGGGATGAATATTGGCGAAAATTTCAGGGCGGCTTTGGGTTTTGGAGCTGCTCAAAAGCTCGAGTTTACCGTTTTCTTCGTAATAAATACGGGCCTGCCCGTCACCGATTTTTTCTTCATCATTGATAAAATAGAGGCGGACCTTGCCTTCTTTTACCAATTCTGGCCGATACATTTTCAAAAACCAATCCCAAGACAGGCCCGTCCATTCCTGAAATTTTTGTTTTTCTGCATCTCTCAGTTTGCTGGGGAAGAGGGGGGTAGTGGATGGATCAAAGGACAGATACTTGCCCTTGGGAAAAGTTTCTTTTGAAAAATCCCCGTTAAGCTCATTAAAGCCTTGAATCAGTGCCTCATCCACCGCCCTTTGAAACGTGGTTGTGGTCCCACCGCCCCCCAAATAAACAGCCCCCTTAACCTCTTCAGGGGTGACGCCTGTGACCCCCCTCATCGTGTTTCCCCCAACACCAAAACTGTTCCTTGCTTTTTCTCAAAATCACCATCAGACATCACAAAATCCTGGGTTGGGTTGGGGGGATGGGGTTAGCGGCCTAGAATCTCTTCCGCTTTGCAGCCCAAGGCTGTAATGAGTTCTTCTCTCACTTTATTGTCTAGGGGGATATTTTGAATATTACTATTGCCACTTCCACCATTTTTAATATGCTTCTCTCTTTTCAAATCAACGTGCGCAGTCATGCTTACCTCTAACGCATCAAGCATTTGAAATAATTTATTGCATTCTTCCGATCCGGCAATAACATTTTGAGTTCCATAAGCAACTTCAAAAAGCCTATTTAGCTGTTCTTGATCTATAGAAACCTGTGTTGTCTCTGTGGTCTGCGACATAAAAACGAATCCTTTAAAAAGTTAAACACACCCCACCCTACCCCCATTCCCAACCCCCGTCTGTGACATTTGTCACAACACACAGACCCTGGCAGAAAAAAAACGTTTCTGTTACCTGTTGAGGATGGAAGCGACATTAAAAACCCTTTTCCCCGCGCCCGAAGTCCCTGTTTTCCAGGAAAGAGGGCGCCTGCATCAGGATATGGATACGCTGGAGGGGTATGTGCCCCGTCTGCGGCCCATGCTGCAAAGGTTGCTCGGGGGCGGGCGGGTGCTGGATGTGCTGTGGCACTTGCCCACGGGGTTTGAAACGGTGACGCAAATTCCGGCCATCCTGCCGGCTTTGGTGGGGCAGACGCTGCATGTTTCGCTGCATCTGTTTGATATGCGCCTGCCGCGGAAGCGCACCCAGCCCACCCTGATTTATGGCAAAGATGAAAACGATACCGTGGTGGAGATGGTGTTTTTTAAGGGCAACCCCGCCTATTTGCAGCGCGCCTTTCCCATGGACCAAAAGCGGTTTGTTAAGGGCAAACTGGAATGCCTGGGCGGGGTGTATCGCATGGTGCATCCGGTCAGTGGCACGCGGCCGCTGTTTGCCTCCCCCTGGCATATCCCCACGTATCCCCTGTGTACGGGGGTGACGCCGGCGGTAATCGGGCCCATGATCCGCTCGGCATTAAAGGCCCTGCCCACTCTGCCCGAATGGCTGCCGGAAGATATGCGGCAATCCCGGGGCTGGCCGCCCTTTCGGGATGCCCTGATGGCCTGTCATTACCTGAAAAAAGAAGACGACCTGGACCCCGCCGCGTCCCACCGGATGCGGCTGGCCTTTGATGAATTGCTGGCGAGTTTGCTCAGTTTAAAACTGGCCCGCCAGGCCCAAAAGCAGCACGCAACGCCGGTGATGACGGGAACGGGGGACCTGTATGCGCGCGCCCTGGCGGCGCTGCCCTTTGCCCTGACGGATTGCCAGGAACGGGCCTTAATGGATATTCAGGTGGATTTGTCTATACCCCGTCCCATGCGGCGGCTGCTGCAGGGCGATGTGGGCAGCGGCAAAACCGTGGTGGCGTTTTTATCGGCCATTATGACCAAAGAGGCCGGCTATAGCACCGTTATCATGGCCCCGACAGAGCTTCTGGCCCTGCAACATATGGCGACGCTGGAGCCCTGGGCCCGGGCGTGTGGCCTGACGCTCATGACCCTCACCGGTAAAGATCGCGGGCGCATTCGGGAACAAAAACGGGCGGCGCTGCACGCGGTGGATATTTTGATTGGCACCCACGCGCTGCTGCACGAGGAAACGCTGATGCCCACCCTGGGCCTGGTGGTCATTGATGAACAACATCGTTTTGGCGTCTATCAACGGCTGAAGCTCGCCCACGACGGCGCGGCGCAAAATTTGTTGGTCATGACGGCCACGCCCATTCCCCGGACGTTGCAGTTAATCAGCTATCACGACATGACATGCTCGGCGCTGCGCACCAAGCCCCCCGGGCGGCAACCCATCGACACCCGGACCCTGCCCGTGAAGGAAGCCCCCACGCTGATGGCCCGTCTGTCCAGCGTCATCGCCCAAAATCAAAAAGTCTATTGGATTTGCCCCCTCATTGATCCGCCGGAAGACGACACCCGCTTCATGGCCGCGACGAAACGGTTTGAGATTTTAAAAACCCATTTTGGGGACCGGGTGGGCCTGCTCCACGGTCAAATGAAGGCCGATCAGAAAGAGGCCACGCTGGCGGCCTTTGCCGGATCGGATCTGGATATTCTGGTGGCCACCACCGTCATTGAGGTGGGCATTCACGTGCCCGAGGCCACGGTGATGATTATTGAAAACGCAGAACATTTCGGCCTGGCCCAGCTGCACCAGCTGCGGGGCCGCATTGGACGGGGCAGCCTAAAAAGCCACTGTCTCCTCCTTTATGGCCCCATGCTGACGAACACCGCCAAACAGCGACTGGCCATTTTACGCAAAAGCGAAGATGGCTTCTTCCTGGCCGAGGAAGACCTGAAAATCCGGGGCGGCGGCGATGTGATGGGAACGGAACAAAGCGGCTGGCCCACCTTTCGCTGCGCCGATTTATCGGTGCATCGTGATTTTGTGGAAACCGCCAACGCCATGGCCATAACCCTGGTTCAGCAAAACCCCACCCTCACCGGCCCCGAAGGCCACGCCCTACGCACCCTCCTCTCCCTCTTCGGGCGGGAGGATACGTTGGCGCTGCTGCATGCGGGGTGAGTTGGGAGCCTTACCACCCTGCAAAATTGACAGACTCGGTTACAGATGACCCTTTTCTTGTCATGCTGCGCGCAGTCGCAGCATCCAGGTGGATTCCGCGACTGCGCGCGGAATGAAAAATTTTTTTATTTTTCAATGATTTTGTAAATTTTCGGGGTGTTAACTTTCACCCCCTAAACCCCCTCAACACAACTGGCCAGGGTGCGCATCACATCGGGCTCGTTCAGTAAAAACCCATCATGCCCCCGATCCGTTTGAATTTCCACAAAACTCACGGCGTGGCCAGAGGCATTCAGGGCCTTGACAATCTGCCGCATGTCCGCCGTGGGAAACAGCCAGTCACTGGACAGGGAAATGACGTGATAACGCGTATGACCAGAAAAGGCCTTGGCCAGCACCCCGCCGTGATCATAGGCCAAATCGAAATAATCCGTGGCCCGTGTCATATACAAATAACTGTTGGCATCAAAACGATCGACGAAGGTGCTGCCTTGATACCGTAGATAACTTTCCACCTGAAAATCGGCGCCAAAGCCGTAGCTTAGGTGGGACCGGTCTTGCAGCGTGCGGCCAAAGCGGCGTTGCAGGGTTTGCTGGGACATATACGTGACGTGTCCCGTCATGCGGGCCACCGACAATCCCCGGCGCGGGGTGACCCCAAAATCATGATAACGCCCCCCGTGCCAGTCGGGATCCGCCATAATGGCTTGGCGACCGATTTCGTGAAAGGCAATATTCTGGGCGCTGTGCCGGTGCGATGTGGCCAGCAGGATGATGTGCCGCGCGGCATCAGGGTACATGGACCCCCACTGCATGGCCTGCATTCCCCCCATGGAGGGGCCGAGAATCGCCGCCAGTTGCTTGATTCCCAAACTGCGGATCAGATCATACTGCATCTGCACCATATCCCGCATGGTCACGGTGGGAAAATCAATGCCATAGGCCTTGCCCGTGGCGGGATTGGTGCTGAGCGGGCCTGTGGATCCGGCGCATCCGCCCAAAACGTTGATGCCAATGACAAAAAAACGATTGGTATCAATGGTTTTACCCGGTCCGATCATGGTGTGCCACCAACCCTCTTTGCCGGTGAGGGGATGAGGGCCCGTTAAATACTGATCCCCCGTTAGCGCATGACACACCAAAATCGCATTACTGGCCTTGGCATTCAACGTCCCATAGGTTTGATAGGCGAGCGTTACCTCCGGCAATGTCACACCGCACTGCAGGGTGCGCACGGAAGGATCCTGCACGAAATGATACAAAACGTCCGGATTGTTATACAGAAAGGAGGGTTGCTTTGTCATAACAACCGTTTTATGCTGCCCGCATGGCGAATGCACGTGTTTTTTCAGAATCCCTTTCGGATCTCAGGTCACAAATTGATACCTGCGATGATGCCATCATGGCCCTGCTGAAAAAACGCATGCAGATTGTGGCCGATGTGGCCAATCTGAAAAAAAAACAAAACGAACCCTTTATCCGTCCCGCCCGGGAAACGCAAATTCTCCGCCGTTTGCTGGCGGAATCGGCCCCGTTGCCCACGACCTTTGTTCTGTCTCTCTGGCGCACGCTGATGATGGGCGCCCTGCAATATGAAAACCCCTTTCATGTCGGACATGTTGGGGAAGAGGCCCTGAAATTGGGCGTTCAGTTGTTTGGGGCCTTAACTCCCCACCAGGGATTTTCGGATTATGGCAATCTGGTTCATGCCTATGTCACGGGTGATGTGGATTATGTCATTCTCCCCTTAAAACAGGCGCCTCTGTGGCTGGCTTCCCTGAAGGATATTGCCGGCGGCATCTTGTTTCATCTGCCCCTGATGGCCACCTCGGTTGAGGCCATGGAGGCCATTGTCTGGGGGAAGGCTCTCCCTGAAACCAGTGGTCATGATTTTTCGTGGTATTATGTTCCCCCAGGGTTCCCCCCGTTATCCCATGCGGCGCAGGTGGCGGAAACGTCGACAGGGGCTTTATGGGTCACCGATGAAAAGGGGGACGAAGGCATAAAGGCCTCTTTTTGGGGATATACAGGATTGTTGGGGTAGGGAAGGGGCCTTATGGCGCTGAAAAGCCTGCATCCTTTTTTATCCAAAGTCGCAGGACCCGCCCTGAAAAAACGGGGGTTTTATAACGCAGATCTCTTGCTAGAATGGCCCAAAATCGTGGGTCCTGATTTGGCAAAAGCCAGTTATCCCAAAAGTTTATCCTTCCCCCCCCACAGTCGCCGTGACGGCACCCTAACCATTGTGACGGGCGGGGCATTTTCCATGAATTTAGAGATGATGCGCCCCATCCTACTGGAACGGGTGAATCTGTATTTTGGATATACCGCGGTCACACGCGTGCGGATTGTGCAGACGTAACGTTCATAACCTTAAAAAAACTGTAACTCCCCACCCCCCCCTCCTTCATAACCCCTTGCAAAAATGGGAGGAGTGCTTAAACAGGGAATATGGATGAACGTGACAAAAAAATTGCGGCATTAGAAAAAGAGAACGCCGAGTTTAGGCAAGAGAACGCCGAGCTTAAGGCTAGGATTGGCGAGCTCGAGCGTCGTCTTGGGTTAAACAGCAGCAACAGCAGCAAGCCGCCGTCCAGCGATGGTCTGCGCAAGAAGCCCGCCCCTCCAGCGTTTACGGGAAGTCAGCGGCAAGAAAAGTGGTGGCCAGGCGGGGCACAAGGGCCAGACGTTGATGATGACCGACTCCCCGTCAATGTCCCTTGCGCAACATTATTTTTGGCACGCTCCGCCACATCCTGCATCCACCCAGGGGTAAAGGGAATCCCGTGACCCGCCGCCAACTGCTGATCTGAATCGGCAAGGGCCTGTTGTAACGACGTGTTGATTTTTAGGGGTGTTTCTAATGTTTTCATGATGAAACAATGGCATAAACGGGGGGATTTGTCAATGGGGTGGTTGTCAATAATGATAACGACATTGGGCGATACACAAACAATCGTCTTGGACAGTGTAAACCAAGCGATGTTCGCGATTGATACGGCGCGACCAAAATCCTGTCCAGTTGTGTTTTAGGGGTTCAGGGTCCCCGATACCTTCAAAGGGATGACGCAGAGCATCTTTGATCAAAACATTGATACGCTTTACAACGGATTTATCCGTGCTTTGCCAGTACAGATAATCCTCCCAAGCCTGGGGTGACCATTGCAAAATCATTGATCATCCAAGAGCGGATCATCCAAGAGCGGACGGACAACACCCTTTCCCGATTCCAGGGATTCAATCGCCCGATTCAGCCGATCTGCATTACGCGGGCTGGCCATTAAATACGCTGTTTCTTCCATAGAACGAAAATCTGACCATGACATCAAAACGGCGGGCTCTGCCGCATCGCGGGTAATGATCAGGGGAGTATGATCGTCACTGAGGCGATCCAACAATGTGGACAAATTCTGGGCAAAGGTGGCCTGATTCACGGTTTGCATGGGGAAATTCAAGTGTTTTCATGATGAAACAATGGCATAAACGGGGGGATTTGTCAAGGGGATGGTAGGGCGTTGGGGCCGTGTTAGGGGGTTAGTGGCCTGAAGAGCAAGGCTAAAATTTTTGCCTTGCCCGTAGCGCATGATGCTTGTTACTATGAACTTTTTGCTTTGCTTTCCTGCATAGATTCGATAGCAGCCAATAATTCAGCATCCCAATCAATGCAATCGTCCCCAAAAATGTTTTCCAAAGCGTTATCCAAAGTGTTGTTATCCCCAGGTCGAAAATAAGATTCGTTACCGCCAAAAGCGTCTTTCCAGGTTTTGGGATCATCGCCACAGGAAGAAAAATCATCCCCTAAACGATCACCGAGGTCCATTATGAGAACCCTGACGGTTGTATCAATTTTTTGATTTGGCTTTTGCTGATTGAGCGTCAGAGATACCTTCTGCTCCCCTGGCGCCTCTAAAATCAAGGTCACAATGATGTTTTCGCTCGTTAACTCGGGCTTGCGATCAATATTGTAAACATCGTAAGCTTCCTCGAATGCTGCTTGAGCTTGCGACCTTGCTCGTTCGATATTTTGGTGATCGTCCAGCGAAGGATCATGCTTAACGCTGCCTGTGAAAGTCAAAGGCTCTGCCTCTTCTCCAATTTTTACAATATATTCAGCCTTACACAGCTTTGGAGCGGTTGTCATAATGAATCCCTATATTAAAATAAAAATCAATAATACATTATATTTTTTTAATATTCAAATGATTATTTTCACCCCCTCCTGCACCTCATGAAACACACTCTTCGCCGGGGTGCGGGCGATGAAGAGTTTCTGATCCGGCCGGATTTTGTAATGGTTGGGTCGGTGTTTGGTTAAGTGCATAATTTTATCGGGATTCGGCGGGGTGTTTTGGTGAAAGGCCACGAGAAGCCCCCGGGGTCCCACATCAATGCTGGTGATGCGGGCGGTTAGGCACAGGTGTTTCAGCAGAATGATTTTCAGCAGATTATCGGCCTCAACCGGCAGCGGCCCGAAACGGTCACGCAGTTCGGTTTTAAAGGCCACAACCTCATCGCGGGTTTTTAGGGAGGAGACACGACGATAGAGTTGCATCCGGACCTCAAGGTCCTTCACATAATCCGGCGGCAGCAGAACGGATACACCCAGGTTTAACGTGGGGGTCCAGGTGTCTTCGGTGGGGCTGACATCGCCCCGTTTGGCGGATTCGATGGCTTCGCGCAGCATGTGTTGATACAGCTCCGCGCCCACTTCGCGGATGTGGCCGGATTGTTCTTCGCCCAGGATATTGCCCGCCCCGCGCAGGTCCATGTCGTGGCTGGCCAGAGTGAAGCCCGCGCCCAGGTGATCCAGGGTCTGCATAACTTCCAGCCGTTTTTGGGTGGTGCTGGCCATTTTCATGCCCGCAGGCAGGGTGAAATAGGCATACCCCTGCCGCCCCGACCGCCCGACCCTGCCCCTCAGCTGGTACAGTTGCGCCAGCCCGAACAAATGGGCGCG
>JBILRW010000028.1:0-19338 GCA_044372405.1 Alphaproteobacteria bacterium | reverse complement strand
GTTTTTGCTCCCACCCCCGCAGGGTATGCACGGGGATGTTGTACGTTTGGGCAAAAACCCCCTGCGTCATGCCCAGTTTTTCCCGAATGGCTTTGGCGTTGGCAACGATAAACGTATAAACTTTGGTGCCGGGGGATGGGTTGCCCTCAGCATGTTTAATGGCTTCCTGTAAACCCCGCGCGATGTTCTGGGCCAATGGGCTTAGGCTTTCAAAATCAATGTCTTCATCATCCATAGTTTACTCCTTAAATTTACTTTTCAAAATTTGGGCCAATTTGGTTAAACTCTTCTTATGGTCAGGCGAAAGGTCCTCCTGCTCAGATTTCGCATAAAGCGTCAACAGGTAGATGGGGAACTTTTCGTTGTAAAAATAATAAATGACACGAACCCCGCCCCGTTTTCCGGTTCCTGGACGTGACCAACGGATTTTTCTAAGTCCGCTTGTCCCTTGGATTTCATCGCCTTCCAAAGGGTTCCTGGCGATGTAATTCACAAAATCATCCAGGTCCTTGTCATCCCAAAACTGACGGGCTTCCCGCACAAAAAGGTTTTCGGTGACAACAGTGCAAGGGGTTCCTGATTCCATAACCCCACAATAACCCAATGGGTGATCTAAGTCAAGGGAAAACCCACTCCAGTGGAAAACCCACTCCAGGAAAAAACCACCCCCTGTCAACAACAAGTAAACATGTCCAATTAAAAAACCAATTAAGAACTGTTTTTACACCGCCACCAGCAACGCCCGGGCCTTATTCACCGTTTCGGTGTATTCGCTTTCGGGCTGGCTGTCGGCGACAATGCCCGCGCCGGCCTGGACATGCAGCATGCCGCCATGAATCACGGCGGTGCGCAGGGCAATACAGGTGTCCATGGTTTTTCCGTCGGCGGAAACATACCCCACGCCGCCGCCGTAGGGGCCGCGCCTGTCGGGCTCTAGCGTATCAATCATTTCCAGGGCCCGCACTTTCGGGGCGCCGGATACCGTTCCGGCGGGAAAGCCTGCCAGCAGCGCGTCCAAAACATCCACCTCGGGGCGCAGGGTGCCCTCCACTGTGGACACGATGTGCATGACGTGGGAATAGCGCTCGATGCTCAGGGGGTCTTTGACCTGAACACTGCCCGGGACACAAACACGGCTGACATCATTGCGGCCCAGATCAAGGAGCATCAGATGTTCGGCGGTTTCTTTGGGATCGGCCAGCAAATCCGCGGCCAGGGCCTGATCGTCGGCATAGGTTTTCCCCCGGGGCCGGGTTCCGGCAATGGGACGCACCGTCATTTGGCCCGATTCAACCTTCACCAGGGTTTCAGGACTGGATCCCACCAAAACCAAATTATCCATGTTAAGAAAAAACAAATACGGCGAGGGATTGATGCGACGAAGCCGTCGATAATACGCAAAGGCATCCCCCGTAAACGGGCGGGAAAACCGCTGGGAGAGAACAATTTGAAAACAATCCCCAGCGGCAATGGCTTCCTTGGCCGATAACACGGCCTGACAAAAATTTTCCTCAGTTGTGTTGGACGTGACAGCATCGGGCGTGATGGGCAAAGATTCTTCTGTTATCAGCAGAGAGTCCACCTCCCCCCCCGACAAATGATCCGTGCTCAGGCGGGTTAGGGTTTCCGTGAGGGTTGCCACCGCTGCATCATGGGCGGCATGGGGGGTAAGACCCACCCCAGGCAACACCGGCTTTACCAGCACAATTTCATCGCGCACATTATCAAACACAATGACCAAAGCGGGCCGAAACAGCTTGGCCACGGGCAGGCCCAGGGTGTTGGGGCCCCGGGGGGGAAGGACCTCAACATCCCGAATCATGTCAAACCCGATAAACCCATAAAACCCCATGGCCAGGGGGGGAATATCGGCGGGAATGATCAGGGACGTTTGGGCGAGTAAATGTCTGAGTTGTTCAGGTCCTGTGCCGGTTAGGGGTTCGGGGGGCAGGCCATTCTGTGATAACGTACCCCGGCTTTCCCCATGATACGTCCAAACCAGGTCCGCCCCACAGCCCAAAACGGAATAACGCCCCCGAAAAACAGCCCGCTCCACCGATTCAAACAAAAACCGATAGTCTGAGGATTCCAGAGACAAAAAAGCCCGAACGGGCGTGATCCAATCGGCCGATAAACGCAAGGACACCAGGGTTCCTTTGCCCTGATCAAAGGCTGAGCGAACCTCAGAAACCGGACTGATTTTAACCATTCTTTTGAAGGCGCTCTAAGGCATCCGTGTGGATTTTAACGGGAAACAGGGTTTTCAGGTCCTTTAAAAACGCTTCAAAAAAATCCTGGGCCAGGGTTTCCTGCAAACGGCGGCGGGTGGCCTCTTTTTCCGGGGCGCTTAAGGTTTTGGGATCCGGGCGCTGAACGGCAGAGACCACAATAATCTGGGCCATGGCATCGCTGGTCATGTCTTTAACGTCACCCACAGGGGTGTTGAACATGACTTCAGCCACGTCGGCCTGAAAGGCCTCCACGGCGCGGGCCCGGGTCATGGCCACGGACTGGGCCAGGTTCACATCATCATCGGATGAAAACGCCGCACGTTCTTCGGGCTTCATGCTTTTAAGTTTTTCCTTCAGCGCATCGCGTTTTTGTTTCAGCAGGGTTTGGGCTTGCTCGGTTTGGTAATCCCGCAGGACAGTGGCCCGGGCCTCTTCAAAACGCATGGGCGTTGAGGGGACGATTTTCATGAGCGATGCCACCACATAACGATCCGGTGCGACCTCCTGCAGACCCGATGTGCCGTTAACGGGCAAGGTCCATAGTTCGCGACTGAGGGGCTTTAGGACATCGGGAATCGTATCCTGATCCACCAGGGCCGTTTGTTCATAGGGCAGATTCAGGGACTTAGCGGCCTTTTCCAAAGAGCCCGTTTCGGTGATGGCCGTTTCCAGATCGCTGGTTTGTTTGTACACAGCCTCGACGCTTTCTGGGGTTTTCAGCGCCTCAATGACCTGATCCCGCACGTTTGCCAAAGGGGGTGTTTCTGCCGCTTCAATCTTTGTGACTTGTAAAAAAGTCCAGCCAAAATCCGTTTTCACAGGGGCGGACACGGTGTTTAATGCCAAGGTAAAGGCTGGCTCGCGCAGGGCGGGCAGCAGGTCTTTTTTCTCAAGCACACCCAAATCCGTCACGCCCGGTTGTTTGGGATCCAGGGTCTTCAGGGCCTGGTGTTGACGTACGCACTCCTCACTGGCACAAAACAGCTGAACCACATGTCGTTTTTCCGGGGGAGTGAAGGCATTGGGGTGAGCTTTGTAATACGCGTCAATGGCGGCGTCGGTGAAACTCAGACCCAGCTGGGTATAGGCAAAAAGACGCTTTTCCGGGGTTTTATAGCGGTCTTTGTGGGCATCAAACCAGGGCTTTAACGTGTCATCGGGGACATCCGTGGTCATGGGCACCACGGGCAGGGTAAAGATGAGAGCACTTCGGGTTTCCTTTTCTTGCTGCAAGGTTGCCGTCACCAGAGCCTCTGGCACCACGGCGGCGGCCAAAAAGCCATCCCGAAAATACCGCTGCCACTCCGAAACGCGAACATCGTTCAGGACATCCTCGGGGGAGACACCTGCCTTAGCCAGAACACTTTTAAACCGTTCGGGGTCAAAGGTTTTTTTATCGTTTTGAAACGCCGGATATGACCCCAAAACATTAACCAGACGTTTTTCAGGGATGGGCATCTGCCATTTTTGCGCGGCGGACGTGATGAGGGCATCGTTAATTAGCAGTTTCAGGGCATCATCCCACAAACGGGCCTTAAAGAAATCCGGCAACGGTTGTCCGCCAAAGGCCTGGGTGTAATTTTCCTTCATCTGGTCATGGGCCCGGACCAAACGCACGGCGGGAATATCAATATCGCCCACGGTGGCCACAATATCGGCTTTGGGATTGCCATGAAAGGCCGATTCATAGCCAAAAAAAGCAAAGGAAATGATCATCAAGATCAACAACACCTTGGCCAGCGCCCCAGCCAACACACGACGAAACCACAACAGCATAGGGTCATTCCCAGAATTTTTTTTCAGAGCGGCCTTAGTTAAGGCATCCAAGTCCACCTATACCATAAGGACACAGGGCAACCAAGGGATTGTTGACAGAACGCTGGGGGTCCATGTCTTGGGGCAAAATCTCAGGAGCAAAATCTATCCTTGAACATTAAGCCAAAAAAACTAAAATGCACATCATCGATGAAAAACAACCATGAGTTAAGGACATCAAGCGCCATGAAATCCTTTGAGGGTAACAAAATTTTTGCGGCCATTCTGATTGCGCTCATTCTTTATGTTGGCAGTGGGATTGTTTCTAAAACTGTTTTTCATGGGGAGCACGGGGCCAAAGAGGACGCCACCCGGGCCTATCCCGTCATGGAAAATCAGCCCGTTGTGGCGGCGGCCAAAACCGAGGCCCCCAAAGGTCCTGAGCCCATTTCGGCCTTATTAGCGTCTGCCGATGTGGCGGCCGGTCAGGCGTTATCCAAAAAATGTTCGGCATGTCACAGTTTTGATGAAGGCGGCCCCAACAAAGTGGGCCCTCATTTGTGGAATATTGTGGGACACCCTAAGGCCTCCATCGAAGGATTTACCTATTCTGCTGCCCTGAAAGCCATGGCAGGAGAAGCCTGGGATTACGAAAAATTAAATGGATTTTTGTACAATCCCAAAGCATACGCCCCGGGCACAAAAATGGGATTTGTGGGATTGCCCGATGCCCAAGATCGGGCGAATATGATTGCTTATCTGCGCTCTCTCTCCAAAGACCCTAAACCCTTGCCTTAAAGAGGATCCTCACATGCGCCCCCTGGTTGTGGACATGGATGGAACGTTAATCGGACAAGATGTCACCGTGGGGCTGATCTTGGCAGGAACAGGCGGCTGGCCCCATCGTTTATACCGTTTAATGCGATTATGGCGCACAAAGGGGGGGGGATTGGCCAAGGATTCTTTAGTGTCAGGCATGAAGCTGTCAGCTGAGCGCTTAACGTATCATCAGGGCGTTATCGCTTTATGTCAAAAAGCAAAATCTGAAGGCAGGCTTGTGGTTTTGGCAACGGCTTCCCCCAGGGTTTTGGCAGCGCAGGTGGCGGATTATCTGGGCTTCTTTGATCTGGTATTGGGCAGTGATGCCACGGTGAATTTAAAATCCCAGGCAAAAGCGAGGGCCCTGGTGGATCGTTACGGGGTTAAGGGTTTTGATTACGCCGGTAACAGCATGCAGGATCTGGCCGTTTGGGTCCAGGCCGATACCGCCTATTTGGTCCATCCCGATTTTGGGGTTCAGGGGGCGCTCTTGAACGTTCATGATAAAATCGTTCCTCTGGGTATTGATCTCGGCCTGATGCAGTCCCTTCGTCGCCGTATTTTTACCGCTTTGGGGGTATCCATTGTGGCTTTTTTATGGTTTTTGTTGGGGCCGGTGGGTTTGATTCCCTCTCCTTTCTGGCCCATCATCATTTTTATATTCTTTTTGGGGATCATGCTTTTAAAGGATGTGGAAAATCAAAGTGCTATGATGCGGGGGAAAACGCCCCCCGTTTTAGCCTATAGCCCCAAAATTCAATGTCTGTTCGGGGGCATTATGGTTCTGGGGTCGTTTATTGCCTTAGCCCTGATGCCGTTTTTGGTTTAAGGGGCCATCACCCCCCTGTTTTTTTGATCAAGGGGCGGGGATACGGATCCAGAAAAACATCCGGGGTTTTTCCTATAGCCAAAGATAGAAAATTGGAAAGCAGCTGATAACCATAATCACTGGCCACACTTTCCGGATGAAACTGAACCCCATAAAGAGGCAACGACTTATGGCGCATGGCCATGATCAGATGATCATCCAGGCTGCGGGCCGTCACCACCAAATCATCCGGGGGCTGATCCACCACCAAAGAATGATAGCGCGCCACGGTGTACGGGGAGGGAATGTGGGAAAAGAGAGCGCAGCTTTGGTGCTCAATCTGTGACTGCTTACCGTGCATGGGTTTGGGGGCCCGAATAATCTGGGCGCCGAAAGCTTCGCCCAAAGCCTGATGACCTAGGCAAACCCCTAATAAGGGAACATTATGCTGGGCTGCGTAGCGCACCAGGGGAACGCTGATACCGGCCTCTTTGGGGGAACAGGGGCCCGGAGAAATAATAATGGCCTGGGGGGAAAGATGTTTAACAGCCCCCAAATCCAAACCATCATTGCGGACAACATGAACATGATGGCCGATAACCTGGACATAATGAACCAGGTTGTAAACAAAACTATCATAGTTATCGATGAAAAGAATCATGGGAAAGCCTTTATAAAAACACCATTTTAAGGCTTCCCCAGAAAAACCTTAAAAGGAAGAGGTCCCTGTGGCTGAAGGAGTCACAGGATTGTAAAGGTTGTATTCAATAATACCACCCCAAAATTTCTCCGCTTTGTGAAGGGTATCAACGGCTTGACGAACCTCAGATTCTTTTAAATGGGCATTGGCCAAACGGTCAGCATGGGCGGCAAAGATATCGCGGAATTGAGTAAACAAGTCTTTACCCTTATGAGTAAGGCGCACCCGTACAGAACGACGATCATGGACAGAACGCTGTTGTTCAAGGTAATCGTTTTCCACCATTTTTCTAACATTGTAAGAAACGTTGGAACCCAAATAATATCCACGGTTAATCAATTCACCAATGGTGAGTTCATCAAGGCCGATATTAAATAAAATAAGGGTTTGGACGTTGTTAATGTCCTGAATGCCTATTTTATCCAGCTCAGCCTTTACAACTTCCAAAAATTGACGGTGAACGCGCTCTAACGAGCGGACAAATTCAAGGTAGGATGTCAACACAGTCAGGTCTCCTTATGATGGTTTCAGAATGGCTTTCTTGGCACAGTTGTCTTGGAATATAGGCACTTTTCGTTAAAATCATGGTAAAAAGAACCAAAAAAGCATCAATTTCGGTTTCGAAAGAAATTTTTATCATTATTTGAGCATATGCGCAAGATTTTTTTGCCCAGATTTTTTTGCCCAGGGTTTTGCCGCCAGACATGCTCTCATGGGATGAATGGGATGATGGCTTAAAACTTATATGACGAATTAAAAAAAGTCCGTCTCCGGCTTTCCCCACTTGCTATAGGCAGAGAGCTATGGTAACCAGACGGGGCTTTTGGGGAAGAACCATCGTTTCATCATGACGCAAACCTTTGCTGATCATCGCGCCGCGCGTAATTATGCTGCAGCCTTGCTGGCGGAGGCACAGTTGTTTTCGGCCGTTGCCGTGACAGGGGATTTTCTGACCGCTCTGGCGGATATGATTCGGGATGACGGAAACCAGGTTCATACGCTGACCTTATGCTATAAAAAACTCACTGGTAACAGCCAGATTTCAACTTTTTTTGCATCCCAAGGGTGCACACAGCCTGACTTTATTCTTCGGTTTTTGGTATTGCTAGCATCCCATAATCGTTTTGCTCTGGTGCCCACCATTGCCGAGCTTTATCAGCATCTCTATGATCAAGAACAGGGTATTATGGAGGTCTCTGTGATCGCTGCTGCCCCCATGACGGAACAGGATCAGCAAGTTATTGTAAATGTTTTGAAAAAACAGTGGGGAAAGCCCCGCGTGACGTTTTCCGTGAATCCTTTGCTGCTGGCGGGTTTTCAGATTCTGGTGGGATCATCGCTGTATGATCTGTCTCTGGCCGCGCGTTTAAACCAGCTTAAAACCAAACTTTCCGGCGTTATTGCCCGTTCATATGAAGGAGAAGTCCCCCAATGACACAAAAAAGCACCCAGGCCATTTCTGAAATTGCTTCTGTCCTGAAACGGGAAATCGGGTCCTTTACCACCAAAGAGGACCTGAACGAAGTGGGCCTTGTCCTGACTGTTGGGGACGGTATTGCCCGGGTTTATGGTCTGGACACCATCCAATCGGGGGAGATGGTTGAGTTTCCCAACGGTGTGACGGGTGTGGCCCTGAGTTTAGAAGAGGGCAGCGTCGGTATCGTGATCATGGGCGAATCGCGCGGCATTAAGGAAAACGACGTGGTCCGCCGGACCCACCGCATTTTGGAAATTCCCGTGGGTATGGGCTTACTCGGCCGTGTTGTGGATGCCCTGGGTAATCCCATTGATGGGAAAGGACCCATCGAAAACGTGACCATGCGTCAGACGGAAACCAAAGCCCCCGGCATTATTGCCCGTCAATCCGTTTTTGAACCTGTTCAAACCGGCATTAAAGCCATTGACGCCCTGGTCCCCATCGGACGCGGCCAGCGGGAGTTAATCATCGGCGACCGTCAAACGGGAAAAAGTACCGTGGCCATGGACGCCATCCTGAATCAACGGGCCATGAACGAGGCCGCCAAGGACGACAAAGGCAAGCAATTCTGTATCTATGTGGCTATCGGACAAAAACGCTCCACCGTGGCCCAGATTGTTAAAACATTGGAAGAAAACGGCGCTCTTCCCTATTCCATCATCGTTTCGGCCACGGCGTCGGATCCCGCACCCATGCAGTTTTTGGCCCCCTATACGGGCTGTTCCATGGGCGAATTTTTCCGCGATAATGGCATGCACGCCTTGATTGTGTATGATGATTTGAGTAAACAGGCCGTGGCGTATCGCCAAATCTCTTTGCTGCTGCGTCGTCCGCCTGGACGAGAGGCTTATCCCGGGGATGTGTTTTATGTGCACTCGCGCCTGCTGGAACGCGCCGCGAAAATGAGTGATGAGCAAGGGGGGGGGTCCCTCACCGCCCTACCCATTATTGAAACCCAGGCGGGGGACGTATCGGCCTATATCCCCACCAACGTGATTTCCATCACCGACGGACAGATTTTCTTGGAAACAGGATTGTTTTATAAGGGCATTCGCCCCGCCATTAACGTCGGTCTCTCCGTCAGTCGTGTGGGCTCCGCCGCCCAAACCAAGGCCATGAAGCAAGTGGCCGGCAGCATCAAACTGGAACTGGCGCAATATCGGGAGATGGAAGCCTTTTCTCAGTTCGCCTCGGACCTGGATGCCTCCACCCGGAAATTGCTGGATCGTGGGGCGCGCTTGACCGAGATTCTCAAGCAAAAACAGAGCCAGCCCTTGTCCATGGAAGAACAAGTGGTGGTTTTGTATGCAGGTATGAATGGATTTTTAGATACTGTGCCTGTGGGTGATGTTGTGGCGTTTGAGCAGGCGTTGCTCGCCCTGATGCGGACGGTGCATGACAATGTTTTGGCGACCATCCGTAAAGACAAAAAAGTTGATGATCCCATCAAAGCCAAGCTGAACACCATCATCCAGGATTGTCTGGAGAGCTTCCTGGTGAAAAAGGCCTAAATCATGTCAAACCTGAAGGAACTCCGGGGGCGTATCAGCAGCGTGAAATCCACGCGAAAGATCGTCACGGCCATGAAAATGGTGGCGTCCAGCAAGTTGCGTCGCGCCCAGGCTCGGGCCCTGCAGGCATCCCCCTACGCCGATGGTTTAACCGCCATGTTAACCGCCGTTCGCAGTGAAGCCGACGACACGGCACCGCCCTTATTCCGTGGCTTTGAATCTCCATCGCCCAAACATTTGATGATTATCATTGGCTCTGATCGGGGTCTTTGCGGGGGGTTTCACTCTGCCCTTGTTAAGCAATTGCGGGAGGTTATTGCGGACTTAAAAGCTAAGGGAGAGCACCCTGAGCTGCTGATTGTGGGCAATAAACTCATCACCCGTTTGGGGGCCATGCTACCCGTGGCGCATACGGTTCCGCATATTACCAAAAATCTCAACTTTTCCACGGCGGAATCCATCGGCCAGTGGGCCATGGATCATTTTCTAAACGGGGATTATGGTCATTGCAGTTTGATTTACAGTCGGTTTGCGTCGGTTTTGTCTCAGGTCCCGACACTTCAACAGCTGATCCCCTTGCCATTGGCGGAAGACGCTGACGGTGAAGAGAAAAAAACAGAGGACCGTCCGTATCTTTACGAACCCTCCAAGGAGGAAATTTTTGCGCACCTCCTGCCCAAAAATGTGAATGTCCAGATTTATCGGGCTTTGCTGCAAAGCGCCGCCAGTGAAGAGGCCGCCCGCATGAATGCCATGGACAACGCCAGTCGCAACGCCAAAGAGGTCATTGACGATTTGACCTTAATCTATAACCAAACCCGCCAGGCCCAGATTACCCGGGAGCTGATGGAAATCATCGCCGGATCCGAAGCGCTTTAAACGAAAGGAATTACAAAATGTCCCGTCCCAATTCAGGAAAAATCACCCAGATTATGGGGGCTGTCGTTGATGTTAAGTTTGAGGGTGTTTTGCCCGATATTAAAAACGCCTTGACCGTTGATAACGACGGCCACGTGTTGGTGCTGGAAGTGGCGCAACATTTGGGCGACGGTGAAGTGCGCACGCTGGCCATGGATATCACCAACGGCCTGATGCGTGGGCAAGAGGTCGTGGACACAGGCGCCCCCATCTCTGTCCCTGTGGGCAAAGAAACCTTGGGCCGCATCTTTAACGTGTTGGGGGAGGTCATTGACGAACGCGATCCCGTCAAAGGTCAAAAAAAATGGAGCATTTACCGTGAGGCCCCTGATTTAGAAAGCCAATCCACAAACTCGGAAATTCTTGTCACGGGGATTAAGGTTGTGGATTTGCTGGCTCCTTACGCCAAAGGGGGAAAAATTGGTTTGTTCGGGGGTGCCGGTGTGGGCAAAACCGTTTTGATTATGGAGCTGATTAACAACATCGCCAAGGCCCACGGGGGCTATTCCGTTTTCGCCGGTGTGGGTGAGCGGACACGGGAAGGAAACGACCTGTATCATGAAATGATTGATTCCAAAGTCATTGACCTGGGCGGCGAGGGATCCAAAGTGGCCCTGGTGTATGGCCAGATGAACGAGCCCCCCGGAGCGCGGGCGCGTGTGGCCCTAACGGGACTCACCATGGCGGAATACTTCCGTGATGAGGAAAATCAGGACGTTTTGTTCTTTGTGGATAACATTTTCCGGTTTACCCAGGCAGGGTCCGAAGTTTCGGCACTTTTGGGCCGTATTCCATCGGCGGTGGGGTATCAACCCACCTTGGCCAGTGAAATGGGTGAGCTGCAAGAGCGCATCACCAGCACCAAAAAGGGGTCCATTACCTCCGTCCAGGCCATTTACGTGCCGGCGGATGACTTGACTGATCCGGCCCCGGCGGCGTCCTTTGCGCACTTGGATGCCACAACGGTTCTCTCCCGCAGCATTGCCGAGCAAGGCATTTATCCCGCCGTGGATCCTCTGGATTCAACCTCACGGATTTTGTCCGCTGATGTGGTGGGGGAAGACCACTATACCATCGCCCGCAGTGTGCAAAAAATTCTGCAAACCTATAAATCATTGCAGGACATCATCGCCATTTTGGGGATGGATGAATTGTCTGAGGAAGACAAACTCACTGTGGCCCGCGCCCGTAAAATTCAGCGTTTTCTGTCTCAGCCGTTCCATGTGGCGGAGGTCTTTACCGGATCCCCCGGGGTGTTTGTGCCGTTGGATGAAACTATCCGTGGGTTTAAAGAAATCCTGGACGGCCAATACGATCACCTGCCCGAGGCCGCTTTTTACATGGTGGGGACCATCGATGAGGTGAAAGAAAAGGCCAAAAAAATGGCCCTGAAAGTGGCGGCCTAAGCCATGACCCCCATTACCCTGGATCTGATCACGCCGGAAAAACGGGTTTGTCAGGAACCCTATGACATGGTTGTCTTGCCCGGCAGTGAAGGCGAAGTGGGGATTATGTCCCAGCACCAGCCCTTTATGTTGACTCTAAAAGAGGGTGACATCCGCCTATACCACCAAAACGCTGTGGTCAAAACCATCCCCATCACCGGCGGTTTTGCGGAATTTTCGGGCGAAGTTTGCCGCGTGTTGGCGGATGGGGTGGGGTATAACTTGAAAGCTGATGGTGGGGTGTATGAATATACAGGCGGCGATGCTAACCTTTCATTGAAACGCACGTAAGGCGAAAAACATTGAGTTAGGGCAAAAATTAACAGCACCTAAGGACCTTTTGCTCTGCCATAGACACACAACTGAATTGGGATTATAGAATAAAGCCATGATCTATTCATCTGAGGCTTTATCCATGACCATTCACAGCAGCTTTCTTCACACCATTGGCAACACGCCGCTGGTGCGGTTCCCGAAAATAACGGCTCAGATGGCTCTGCAGGGGGATTTGGTGGGGAAATTAGAATTTTTCAATCCGCTCTCGTCGGTTAAGGACCGTATTGGGTTTGCCATGATTGAGGCCGCCGAACAATCCGGCCAGCTGAAAAAAGATACCGTTCTTGTGGAGCCCACCTCCGGCAATACTGGTATCGCTTTAGCGTTTGTGGCCGCGGCCAAGGGATACCGGCTGATTTTGACGATGCCGGAAAGCATGTCGCTGGAGCGGCGGAAAATGCTTCGTTTGTTGGGTGCGGAATTGCATTTAACCCCCGCCAGTTTGGGCATGAAAGGGGCCATTGCCAAGGCTGAAGAATTGGTGAGCACCCTGCCCCATGCTCTCATGCTGCAACAATTTAAAAATGCCGCCAACCCTGCCATTCACCGCCGCACCACCGCCGAAGAAATCTGGCGTGACACGGAAGGTGCCGTTGATATTGTGGTTTCTGGTGTGGGCACCGGTGGCACCATCACGGGCGTGGGTGAAGTGTTAAAGGCCAAAAAGCCAAGCGTTCAAATGGTGGCGGTAGAACCCAAAGACAGCCCCGTCCTGAGCGGTGGTACCCCAGGTCCCCACAAAATTCAGGGTATTGGTGCGGGCTTTAAGCCGGATATTTTGAATACAGGGATCATTGATGAAATTATTGGGGTCAGCAACGACGATGCCTTTGCCACGGCCCGTTTATTCGCCCGAAGTGAGGGGCTTCCCGTGGGCATTTCTTCAGGGGCAGCCCTGTGGGCCGGCATTCAACTGGCCAGCCGCAGTGAGAACAAGGGAAAATTCATTGTGATCATTATTGCTTCCTTTGCGGAACGGTATCTGTCCACGGCCCTGTTTGACGGCCTGGATGATTGAGAAATGTTCGGGATTTCCTGGACGGAATTGCTGGTGGTATTGCTGGGAGCCCTGGTGGTTCTGGGTCCCAAAGATATGGTCATCATGGCGGGAAAAGCGGGGGCCTGGATGCGGTCCCTGCAAATGCACTGGCATGATGTCAAAACCCATTTTCATCAGGCCGTAGACCAGTCCGGCGTTTATCACGAAATGAAGGATTTTTATCGGGATGTGACACCTTCGTCCCGTCCGTCGGAACCTCGGTCTTTTTCAGAGGACACTGCCGTCCCCCCCTCCCCTCCTCAGAAACCTTCCGCCCATGGACCCCATGTCTGAGACACCCCCCGAATCCGAACTTCCTGAACAACCCTTGCTGAGTCATCTGCAGGAACTGCGCCGCCGTCTGATCCTGGTGGTGGGGACATGGATGGGCCTTTCGGTGATTTGTTATTTGTTTGTTCAGGATATTTATCAAGTGTTGGCGGCCCCGCTGCGGCATGCCTTTGGAGATGAAGAAGGCCGACGATTGATGTATACAGGACTGACTGAGGCCTTTGTCGTTTATTTGAAAACGGCCCTGTGGGGTGGGTTGATTTTATCCCTGCCCGTATTTTTATATCAGGGATGGGCGTTTATGGCCCCGGGTCTGTATGATCGGGAAAAAAAGATTGTCCGTGGATTTTTTATCGCAGGACCTGTTTTGTTTTTTATGGGTCTTTTGTTGGCTTATTTTGGCGTGATCCCCCTGGCCTGGCATTTTTTCCTGAGTTTTCAAACGCAGGAAGGCCTACCCATCCAAATTGACCCCAAAATGGACGATTATTTTGGTTTGATTTTGCAGATTTTGCTCGCCTTTGGTTTGGCGTTTTTGCTGCCTTTGATCCTTGCGATTTTCATTTACCGGAATGTGGTTAGCCTTGAGAGTCTTAAACACTATCGCCGCCATGTTTTTGTGGGTATTCTGATGGTGGCGGCCGTCCTCACTCCCCCGGATGTCATCAGTCAGTTGGCCCTGGCCTTGCCTTTGTGGGCATTGTTCGAGGGCACATTGCTGGTTTGTGGATGGATGAAACAAACAGAGCCTTCCCCTAAAAAAGAGGCCCCCCTATGATTGACAGGGATATTTTTTTGGCGGCCTTGCCCGATGTTTTTTCGGGATTTGGCCAAACGGTGATGCTGGTATCCTTGTCGTACGGGATTGCTTTTGCCTTGAGTTTGGTATGGCTGGCCTTTCGTTTCTCAGGGATTGCACCACTCAATATGATGGTGCGCGGCTATAGTTTTTTCTTTCGGGGAACCCCCCTGTTGGTACAATTTTTTTTGATGTATTATGGGCTTTCTCAGTTTGAAACCGTCCAGCGTAGTTTTTTGTGGAAGGGATTTTTGGCTGAACCCTTGGGGTGCGCTCTGGTCACACTGACACTCAATGCCAGTGCCTACATTGCCGAAATTTTATACGGGGGTATTCAGGCCATTCCCAAAAACAGCCTGGATGCCGCCCGCTCTTTTGGGATGTCTTCTTATACCATGGCCCGCAACATCATCATACCGCTGGCATTTCGTAATAGTCTGGGGGGGCTCAACAACGAATGGATTTTGCTGATTAAGGGCAGTGCCGTGGCCAGCACCATTACCCTGATGGAACTCACGGGTGTGATTCGCACCCTGATTGCGCGCACATACAGTCCCTTTGAATTTTATGCCCTGGCATGTATCCTGTATTTTATTCTTTCTCTGGCCAGCAGCCGGATTTTTTATACCCTGGAACGGCGGTTCCGAAAACAAATCTCTCGCCATGCGTGACAAATAAACAACACTTTGGGGGGGTCCAATGGCGTCAGGGCATGAAAATTCATTGCAAGACGATGGAGAATAGCTTATGGATCTAATCTAAGCTTGTTTTTCAAGCCTTAATCCATTCACAAAGAAAAAATGCAGGGGTTTCTGTTATGTCCAAATTGAAATGTTTATGTTTAGGCCTGGTGATGGCACTGGCTTTTGTGGCCACAGCCAAGGCTGAAAGCGGCACCCACGATGCCGTGTACGATAAAAACGGCAAAGCCATTGTTGCCAAATCTGGAAATTGTGTCCGCACGAAATGGACCCAGTCTAATGATCCTTGCAGCGACACTGTAGAAGCAGCCACCACAGCCACCCAAGACAATTTGTTTGCAGGCGGTGCTGTGACCACGGAAGAAGCCACCGTGTATTTTGACTTTGATAAATACAACCTGAAGGCCTCTGAAACGGAAAAATTGGACCGTGTCCTGGTTGCCCTGAAGGCTGGAACGATCAAAAATGCCCGCATTATTGGTTACACCGACCCCATCGGAACACGCGATTACAACCAGAAGCTTTCTGAAAGACGCGCTCAGGCCGTTTTGGACTATCTGACCAAAAACGGTTACGATGATGTTCAATCCACCGAGCTGAAAGGTTTGGCCTATGATGATCTGGTGGTTCGTTGTGATGACGTGAAAGAACGCCTTAAACGTATCGAGTGCTACTGGAAAAACCGTCGCACAGAACTTGCTTTTGAGTTCGCCGCTAAACCTGCTGACGCTGCTGCCCCTGCTCAGCCTGCGGCCCAGTAGTCTCTCTTAACGAGCACTGACTTACGAAGCGACCGGGTGGAGCGATCCACCCGGTTTTTTTTATTGCTCCTTATTATCCCCATGTGCGATCAAAAAAAACCATTGTTGGCGCTTGTTCTTGAAAAGAACAAAAAGAATAAGATAAATCTGTAAGATAAATCTTGCCCTTTCCAAGGGATTTGAGTAGAAAATGAGAAAGGAAACGTTTTCTATTAACATGGCCTGTCTTTTTATCAGCCAGTCCCTTTTAGGAAAGACAAACCGCGATTATGAAGACCTCTTCTCTGCTTCCCCGTCATTTTTTTATCGCATATGCAGTTGGGCTGTCTGTTTTCGCATCTTTTTTTTCTTTGGAATCGGCTGATGCCGCTGAACCCGTCCTTCCCTCTTTTGCCATAAAATCTACAGTCGATTTGCCCTCAGCCTCTCAGCAACAGGATGTTTTTGGCATCAGTACCTGGACAGATGGGAGCTATGCCATGGTGGGGGCCCCCTGGGATAGTGATGCCGCTTATCGTTCCGGCGCTCTTTATGTTTATCAAAATCAGGGGGAAACCTGGGCTCTTGTCAAAAAGATTGTGCCCCCCACCCCCACGGCCCGGGCTATGTTCGGCAGCAGCGTCGATGCCAACGCATCTTATGTTGCCGTGGGCGCTGCGGCAGAAAGCGGGGGAAAGCTGTATAACACAGGCGCTGTTTATGTTCTTGATCGAAAAACATGGGCCATTGTGGCAAAATTAACCCCAGAAAAAACAAAATCCGGGGACTTTTTTGGAAACTCCGTTTATTGGTTAGATGATCAAACGTTGGCCGTCGGCGCTCACTTAAGTGATGCCCGGGGCATTGATTCTGGCTCTGTTTCTGTTTTTGAGAAAGAGGGCGAGACTTGGAAAAAGTCATATGTTTTGGCCCCCAAAGCCCTGCATGCCGGATCGTTATTTGGGAATGTTTTGGCCTCCTCCGGGGACTTTTTTGCCGTAGGAGCCTATGGCCAGGATAGTAAAACGGGCCCCGGGTCAGGCGCTGTTTTTCTTTTTAAAAAAGACCCAAAAAATGGCTGGATTGAAAAACAAACCTTGCGCCCTGATGTCAATAAAGCGTTTACAGAATTTGGTGGCAGCATCGCCATGCAAGGCAAAGCGTTGATTATAGGGGCCGCCTATGAAGATGGCTCACCCCAGCAAATGGGCACCGTGTATTCCTTTGTTTATGATGAAACCAGCCAGTCTTGGGTATTGCGGCAAAAAATCAATAACCAGGAGAGCGCGTGGCAGGGTCGTTTCGGTGGCTCTGTTGCCATAAATAACAACCGCTTGTTTATTGGCGCCCCTTTTGGCGTTGTCTATGGTTATCATCAAGAGCGCTTTGATACCGATTGGATTTTTGCCCAAAAATTCTCTAAAACCGAACCTGATTATCAAAACATTTTTCCTCAGACACTTTCGGCGTCAAGCGATCACTTGCTCATCGGTGTGCCTGTTCGTCAAAGTGCCAAAGTTCCCACGGGAGCCGCCCATATTTTTACCTGGAAGCCATGAGGTTAGCCTTTAGGGATTCACCAAAAAAAACACCAAAAAAAACACCCTTGCTTTTTGTTTGATGCTCCACTATAAATGATGTCTTTTATGGAAACTGTCCAGGCGTTTCCCCAGCCGCAAGTTGTGAAGGATTTTTTGCATGAGCGATTTTCGATCGTTTTCCCCCCAGACTGCTACTGAAGATACTCAATCCTTTGATCAAATTCGCATCACCATTGCCAGCCCCGAACAGATTCGAGCCTGGTCTTTTGGTGAAGTTAAAAAACCCGAAACCATTAACTACCGTACCTATAAACCTGAAAAAGAGGGTTTGTTTTGCGCCCGTATTTTCGGTCCTATCAAGGATTACGAATGTTTGTGTGGTAAATACAAACGCATGAAATACAAAGGGATCATTTGTGAAAAGTGTGGTACTGAAGTCACTGTGCGCAAAGTGCGCCGGGAACGTATGGGGCACATTGATCTGGCCGCCCCTGTGGCCCACATCTGGTTTTTACGGTCTTTGCCTTCGCGCATTGGTTTGATTTTGGACCTCCCCTTAAAAGACATCGAGCGTATTTTGTATTTTGAAAATTATGTCGTGACCGAGCCTGGCTTGACATCCCTGTCCCATGGCCAACTCCTCACGGAACATGAATACATTGACGCCCAGGATGAATATGGAGAGGATGCCTTTACCGCTGAAATCGGTGCGGAGGCGTTAAAAACATTGCTTAGCAATATTGATCTGGACGCAGAACGGATCCATATTCGGGAAGACTTAGCCGATACCAACTCTGATTTAAAACGTCGCAAATTGGTGAAGCGTTTGAAATTGGTTGAGGCGTTTTTGGATTCCAAAACCCGTCCAGACTGGATGATTATGGATGTGATTCCTGTCATTCCCCCCGATTTACGTCCATTGGTGCCGTTGGATGCCGCCGGTCGTTTTGCGGCATCGGACTTGAATGATCTTTACCGCCGGGTGATTAACCGAAACAACCGTTTGAAACGTTTGATTGAATTTCGCGCCCCCGACATTATGGTGCGTAACGAAAAACGGATGCTGCAAGAGGCCGTGGATGCCCTGTTTGATAACAGCCGGCGTTCCCGTCCCATTACCGCCCAGAATAAACGTCAGTTAAAATCCCTATCCGACAGTTTGAAGGGGAAGCAAGGTCGTTTCCGTCAGAACCTGCTCGGGAAACGGGTGGATTATTCCGGTCGTTCTGTGATTGTTGTTGGTCCCGAGTTAAAATTACAGCAGTGTGGCTTGCCCAAAAAAATGGCTCTGGAGCTGTTTAAGCCCTTTATTTATTCCCGCATGAATCTGTACGGTTTGGCCAGCACCATTAAACAGGCCAAACGTATTGTGGAAAAAGAGCGTCCTGAGGTCTGGGATATTTTGGAAGAAGTCATTCGGGAACACCCCGTTTTGCTCAACCGCGCCCCCACCCTGCACCGTTTGGGGATTCAGGCGTTCGAGCCCATTTTGATCGAGGGAAAGGCCATTCAGTTGCACCCGCTGGTCTGTTCGGCGTTTAATGCGGACTTTGATGGTGATCAAATGGCCGTTCACGTGCCATTGTCGCTGGAGGCCCAATTAGAAGCGCGCGTTTTGATGATGAGTACCAACAACATCCTAAGCCCGGCCAACGGTAAGCCCATCATCGTCCCCAGTCAGGATATTGTTCTGGGCATTTACTATTTGAGTTTATTGGAAGAGGGATCCCCCGGCGAAGGTCGCGCCTTTGCCACCATGGCCGAGGTTGAACATGCTTTGGCGGGGGGTGTTATTACTATGCACACAAAAATCCGCTATCGCGCTGATTTGGTGGACCGGCATGGGGATCACTATAAAAAAGTCGTGGATATCACCCCGGGCCGATTGTTGATTTATAACATTTTGCCAAGACACAAAAACATCACCCTGGAACTCGTCAATCGTGTTTTGACGAAAAAAGACATCTCGAACCTCATTGATATTGTGTACCGTCACAGTGGCCAGAAAAATTCGGTGATCTTTTGTGATCAAATGATGGCCCTGGGCTATAAACATGCGGCCAAAGCCGGTATTTCCTTTGGTAAAGATGACATGGTCATCCCGCCAGAAAAAGGGGCTTTGATTGAGGACGCCAAAGCCAAAGTTCTGGAATTTGAACAACAGTACATGGATGGTCTGATCACCCATGGGGAAAAATACAACAAAGTCATCGATATCTGGTCTCAG
>JBILRW010000007.1:0-59014 GCA_044372405.1 Alphaproteobacteria bacterium | reverse complement strand
CGCCATAGGCTTTGGTTTTTTGGGCGTTGTTATTATTATCAACCCGCAAGGGTCCCAAATGATGCCCTGGATAGGGGTCCTCAGTGGCTTAGCATCGGCAATATTGGGGGCCATTTCCATTACATTGATCAAGCATCTTTCGGGGCAACATCCCCCTGTTCTCATGCTCAGCTTGATTGCGAGCTTTATGCTGATTTTCTCCATGCCGCTTTTGCTTTTGGGGCTTCAGGCGCCGTCATTGTTACAGATAGGCCTGATTGCCCTGATGGGGGTCACGGCCCAAATCGGGCAATATGGCGTCATTCGGGCCTTTGAAACCATGGAATCGTCAGAGGCCTCCCCCCTGGATTTTTTCCGCCTGCCTTTTGCTGCGGGGTTTGGATACATTTTTTTTCACGAAACGGTCAGCCCCTCCACCTGGATCGGCGCGGCCATAATTTTCATGGCCAATTTTTATATTATCCGCCGGGAACACAGGCTGAAACGCACGCAAGGAACGCCTGTGGTGAAGATGTAGGAGTGGCGGAGCCTGTAAAAGGCGGGGTGGGGCAGCAGGATTTGTCCCCTGGGTACAAGGGCGAGACGCCAAAAAAGTTGCGTAGCAAAGCCCCGCAGGGGCGGTCTTTTTTGGTGCGAGGCGAAGCGTACCCTTGAGCTGGGGGGCAAATTCTGCTGGGTGGGAGCCTTTTCCTTGTGGGCAGAACGCGGCTCCCGCCCCCACACTTTTCTTTGTGGTTCAAGGGGTTCACTACGTCGATCCAAAAAAAATCATCCTCGCGCCGCCCTCTACCGAGGCCGCCGCTGCGGTATTTTTTCCGTCTCGCCCCTTGAGCCACAAAGAAAACCGCCCCACCCCGCCGCGTTTCAACCTTCGTAGCTTTTTCCTTCTGCTTTTTCCTTCCCCCCGAAAGGGTTTGTTTGGTATAAGAACCTGCCAGAAGAAAAAAATCAAACGAGGGACCCATGATCTTTACACGCCTGCAGGATCAACATAAAACAAAAACCCCCTTGCGCCTGTGCTCAATTCTCTGCCTTTTTGTGGTATTGGGCCTGTCGGCCTGTGCCAGCACCAAGGATGAGGCGACGGAAAAAGAGGTCGAAAAAACCCCTGATCAGGTCTATGCCGAAGCCAAAGAGGCCGTGGCCAATAAAGAATACAAAAAAGCCTCAGAGCGTTACGAACAGCTGGAGCAAAACTATCCGTATTGGGAAAAAATCAACATCGCCCTCATGGAAAAAGCCCAGGTGGAATACGATGCCCGAAACTATGAGGATGCCCTGGAAACTCTGGAACGATTTATTGAGCTGTATCCCGCCGATCCCCAAATTGATCGGGCGTATTACATGAAGGCCCTTTGTCTTTACGAACAAATCGTTGATGTGGGGCGGGACCAGCTGACAACGCAGCAGGCGGATGATGCGTTAAAGGCCGTTTATACCCTGTTTCCCGATTCCAAGTATGCCCGGGACGCCAAATTAAAACGGGATTTAACGCAAGATCACCTGGCGGGCAAAGAAATGGAAATTGGCCGGTTTTATTTGAAACAAAAGGAATACCCTTCGTCCATTCGGCGGTTTCAGAAAGTCGTTAAAGATTACGATACAACGTCTCACGTGCCTGAGGCCCTCTATCGCCTGGTGGTGGCGAATTTGGCCATCGGGTTAACCGAAGAAGCCCGGCGTAACGCGTCGGTTTTGGCCAGCAATGCCAACAACAGTGACTGGTATCAAAAGGCATACCTTGCCCTGACCGAGGCCGGCGCCCTGGCGGAAGCCCCTGTTTCAGGGGATAAGTCAGAGATTGTGGACCCGAAAAATCTGACTGAAAAAAAAGAATAATTTTAAAGGCGCCTTTTTATGACCCCCACCTCTTCTTTAAGCGGTTTAACCCAAGAAGAGGCGGCAAGGCGGTTGAAAACCGAGGGTCCGAACCTTCTCCCCACGGACAAAAAACGCAATCTTTTCATTATCCTTCGCGATGTGTTGAAGGAACCCATGTTTCTGATGCTGCTGGCCTCTGCCGTGCTTTACATGGTTTTGGGCAATAGGGTGGAGGCCGTTGCGTTGGCGGGCTTTGGGTCTCTATCGGTGGGGATTGCTATTGTGCAGGAAATGCGGGGGGAAAATGTCCTGGCCACCCTTCGTACCCTCAGCAGCCCCCGCGCCCTGGTCATTCGCGATGGTACACGGAGGCGCATTGCGGGGACAGAGGTTGTGCGCGGGGATATTCTCGTCCTGAGTGAAGGCGACCGCGTTCCCGCCGATGCCTTGATCCGCGAGTGTCATCATCTGTTTACGGATGAATCTTTACTGACCGGCGAATCCGTGGCCGTGCGGAAGGTGTTGGCCACAACGGAAACCCTGCCCCGTCCGGGGGGTGATGATGTGGGGGCCGTGTTTTCCAGCACCTTGGTGGTGCGAGGTCAGGCCCTGGCGGAGGTCGTGGCCACGGGAGAACGCACGGAAGTTGGGCACATCGGACAAGACCTGAACCGTATTGAAACCGAGCCCCCGCGTCTGCGCGTTCAAACTCGGGAACTGGTGCGCTGGTGCGCCTGGGGGGGCGTTGGGTTTAGCCTATTGATGGTCCTGCTTTACGGATTGATGCGGGGCGATTGGTTACAGGCCACGCTCGGCGGTATTGCCCTGGGCATGTCTCTGTTACCGCAGGAGTTTCCTTTGGTCTTAAGTGTTTTCATGGTCATGGGGGCCTGGCGCATTGCGGGCGCCAATGTTTTGACGCGGCGGGCGGCGGCCCTGGAAATGCTGGGGGCGGCGACGGTGTTATGCACGGACAAAACCGGAACCCTGACCCAAAACAAAATGACGGTACAATCCTTAAGAACCCTGCAGGGGGAGACCTGGCAGCAGGGCACGCCCCTGGACTCAGCTTGGGAAGCGTTGGCAAACGTGGCCATTCGCGCCAGTGCCCTGCGCCCCCATGATCCCATGGAGCAGGCCATTCATGCGTTATTACCCATACCCAAAGTCACCGAGGACAACGCCACGTTGATCGCCGAATATCCCCTGACCCCCAAACGGCCCGCCATGATTCATGTGTGGCAGGACTCCGCCTCTGAGACGCTTCACATCACCTGCAAGGGGGCGCCGGAAACCGTTTTATCCCTTTGTCATGCCGATGCTGTTTTGGCCAAGAGTCTGCAGGATGACGTTAAGGGGATGGCGGCAAAGGGCCTGCGTATTCTGGCGGTGGCCGAAGGGCCTTGGCCCAAGGACAGGCCATTGCCAGAGGATCCTTCGGCGTTTCCCATGACCGTTTTGGGCCTGGTGGGGCTGGAAGATCCCCTGCGCCCGGGCGTGCCCGAGGCCATTGCCGATGCCCACAAAGCCGGCATTCGGGTTATGATGATTACCGGCGATTATCCTGAAACGGCCAGGGCCATTGCCAAAAAATCGGGAATTCCTGCCGAAAATGTTATGACGGGGGCCCAGCTTTCTCTTTTAAACGATGGCGCCCTGGCGGAGGCCGTCCGCACCACCACGGTTTTTGCCCGAATTCTGCCGGAACAAAAATTGCGCCTGGTGGAGGCGCTGAAGGCCAACAACGAAGTTGTCGCCATGACGGGGGATGGTGTCAATGATGCCCCCGCCCTAAAAGCCGCCCACATCGGCATTGCCATGGGCCAGCGGGGCACCGATGTGGCGCGGGAGGCCGCGTCTCTGGTCCTTCTGACGGATGATTTTACGTCCATTGTTCACACCATCCGCCTGGGGCGGCGCATTTATGACAATCTGAAAAAAACCATCGGCTATATTATAGCGGTGCATATTCCCATTGCGGGCATAGCGGTTTTGCCGCTTCCCATGGGCTGGCCGCTGTTGTTTTTGCCGCTGCACATCGCGCTGCTGGAAATGATTATTAATCCCGTGTGCTCTTTGGCCTTTGAGGCTGAGGCGGAAGAAGACGACATTATGAACCGCCCCCCGCGCCTGCCCGATGAGCCGTTACTTTCAGGGCGGCAGATTGTGAGTGACGTTAGCCAGGGCGTGCTGGCTTTGGTGGGAGTGGCGTCTCTGGCCGCCTGGGGGTTTGCGCACAATTTGCCGCAGGACAGCGTGCGGGGTCTGACCTTACTCGCCATGATTGCGGCCAATCTGGCGTTGGTGTTCAGCCACCGCCGTTTCAGCACGTCCATGATCCAGGCCCTGTTGACGCCGGGGAAGGCCCTGGGCCTGATCCTGCTGACCACCGCCGTTTTGGGCACCGTTTTATTCACCGTTCCGTTTTTCCAAACCTTACTCAAAATCGCCCTGCCGCCGACGCTGTTTTTGGGCGGCGTCCTGATCATGGCCCTGGCGCTGCTTTGGGGGGTGGAGAGGGTGAAGGGGGTGCGAAGTTGAGGGGCACCCATTGGCGCCCCTATCTTCTGCCCTCCATTTCCCCACCCCCTTTCCCCACCCTTGCGAATCTTTGCAAAAAATGCTTTTGTGGGGCATCGTCAAGGAGAAATTCAGGCCAGGAATGACAAAAAAACCGCTTTGTGTGGGTCTTGTGGGATTGGGAACGGTGGGGTGCAGTGTCGTCACCATTCTGCAGACGCAAACGGATTTACTCAGAAAAATTTGCCACCGTCCGCTGCAGATTGTTGCCGTTTCTGCCCGGGATCGCACGCGTCACCGCCATGCGGATGTGTCCGGTTATGTGTGGCACGAGGACCCCTTGGCACTGGCCAGCGACACCCGCGTGGATGTGGTGGTGGAAATGGTGGGGGGACAAAACGGCATTGCGCTGGAGGTATGCCAAACCGCCCTGGAAAATGGAAAATCGGTGGTGACCGCCAACAAAGCCATGATGGCCCATCATGGGATTGATCTGGCTATGAAGGCCGAGGCCCAGGGGCTTTCCCTGTGTTATGAAGCCGCTGTTGCCGGCGGCATCCCCATTTTAAAAATGCTGCGGGAGGGATCCAGCGCCAACACCATCGAATCGCTGTATGGCATTTTAAATGGGACGTGTAATTATATCCTAACCACCATGGCGAAAACAGGGGCGTCGTTTGAGGATGTTTTGGAAGAAGCCAAACGGTTGGGCTATGCCGAGGCCGATCCCTCCTTTGATATTGATGGCATTGATGCGGCGCAAAAACTGGCGTTGCTGTCCAGTATGGCCTACGGCGTGATCCCCGATGCCAGGGGGCTGTATGTTGAGGGCATTCGGGGACTGTCTGCCGCCGATGTCGCCGCCGCTGAGGATATGGGGTATGTCATTAAACTGATTGCCAAAGCCAGTTATCATCGGGGTATCCTGCACCAGGCTGTGTATCCCGCCCTGATTCCCGCCCATGTGCCCCTGGCCCATGTGGATAATGTGTTTAACGCGGTTTTGTTTAAGGGGGATTTTGTGGGCGAGCTCATGGTCACCGGCCGCGGCGCGGGGGGGGATGCCACGGCCTCTGCCATTATGGCGGATTTGATTGATTTGGCCAATCACAGGCATACGCTGCCCTTTAAAGTATCGGTTAAGGACCTGGTGCAGGCACGGCACGAATCCATGGATGCCTATCGGTGTCGGTATTATGTTCGTTTTATGCTGCGGGATGTTGCGGGGTCTGTGTCCCATTTGGCCCGGATTTTGGCCGATCATGGGATATCCATCCGCAGTTTAAAACAACCGGAGGCCGATTATCATCAGGGCGTTGTTCCTTTGGTGTTAACCACCCATGAATGCCAGGAATCGGTGATGCAACAAACGCTGGCGGAAATCCGGTCCCTGGATATTTTGTGTGATGCCCCCCGGTTGCTTCGTGTTGAGCCCTTTTAACCCCAGGGGGGATGGTTGATGCCCGATAAAGAGTCTCCTCCGCCGCATTATCACGGACACCGGCACAGGCTGCGTCAGCGGTTCCTGGAAACCGATGGCCAGGGTTTGGCCGATTATGAACTGCTGGAACTCCTGCTGTTTGGGGCCCTGCCCCGATCCGACGTTAAGCCCCTGGCCAAGGCTTTAATTGCGCATTTCGGCAGTTTTTCCGATGTGATCCGGGCCAGGCCGGAGGAATTTTCTGCCTTTAAAACCATGGGGCCCGCCGCCCAAAGCATTTTGCGCGCGGTTCATATCGCCGCCGTCAAAGTTTTACAGCATGACATGAAAGAAGCCCCTGTTTTATCGCACTGGGATCATGTGGTGAATTATTGCCGCGCCGTCATGGGGCATAAAACGGAGGAAGAATTTCGGTTGATTTTTCTCAATAACAAAAACCACGTCATCCGCGATGAAGTGCATCAACGGGGCACCGTCAACAGTGTGCCCATTTTCCCGCGCGAGGTTGTGAAACGGGCCCTGGAACTGTCCGCCAGCGCCGTGATTATGGTTCATAACCATCCGGGCGGGGACCCGACGCCCTCCCACGCCGACATTAAATACACCGAAGACGTCAACCGCGCCCTGAAATCCGTTCATATTAAACTGCATGATCACATTATTGTGACCAAGGGCCACCAGTTTACCTCTTTCCGGCAACTGGGCGGGGTGTTGTGAAAAAAATCTGCCTGTTTCAAACCCCTGTCAAACCCCTTGACAATTCATCCCTTTCTTTTAACGTAGGGACCTTATTTTTAACAAAGGCTTTAGTGGTTATGAAATCCGGCATTCACCCCAAGTATCATGAAATTACGGTTGTTATGACCGATGGGACCTCCTTTAAAACCCGCACAACATGGGGAAAGCCCGGGGATACCATGAATTTGGATATTGACCCCAAAACGCACCCCGCCTGGGTCGGGGGTCAGCGGAAATTGACCGATGCAGGGCAGTTGTCGCGCTTTAACAAACGGTTTAAGGGCATGACCTTCCCCGGCGGCGCGGCGTAAGCCCCCTGCCCTGTTCCTTGGTATGCGCCTGGTTTTAAAATTTGGGGGAACGTCGGTGGCCGATCTTGGCCGCATGCGCCACGTTGCCACCATCGTCGCCAGAGAGATTCAGGCCGGTCACCAGGTGGCCGTTGTGGTTTCCGCCATGGCCGGCACGACAAATCAGTTGGTACGCTGGGCTGAGGACGCCAGTCCCATGCACGATCCCCGCGAATACGATACCGTTGTTTCTACGGGGGAACAGGTCACGGCGGGCCTGATGGCCCTGATTTTACAGAATCAAGGGCTGGTTGCCCGTTCCTGGCTGGGCTGGCAGATTCCCATTCATACCTCGGCCATGCATGCCAAAGCCCGGATTTTGCGCATTGAGGGGGAAGATCTGATTGCCGCCATGACACGGGGCGAAGTGCCCGTCGTGGCGGGCTTTCAGGGTGTGGCCCCCGATGGGCGCATCACCACGGTGGGACGGGGCGGCAGTGATACGGCGGCGGTGGCCTTGGCGGCGGCGCTAAAGGCCGATCGTTGCGATATTTATACCGATGTGGACGGGGTATATACCTGTGATCCCCGCATTGTACCGGCGGCAAGAAAGTTGCATGCCATCAGTTACGAAGAAATGCTGGAAATGGCGTCTTTGGGGGCGAAGGTTTTGCAGACCCGATCCGTTGAATTGGCGATGAAAGAAGGGGTCGCCGTTCAGGTGCGCTCCAGTTTTACCGAAAGTGAGGGAACCATGGTGGTGGATGAACGTCAGGTTTTGGAAAGCGAAGTCATTCGCGGCGTGACCTATACCCGGGACGAGGCCAAGGTGTCTTTGTTTAAAGTAATGGATCAACCGGGGGTCTCGGCGTCCCTGTTTGGTCGCCTTGCGGATTCTGGTATTAATGTGGACATGATTGTGCAAACCAACGCCGGCGGCGATGGGCGCACCGATATGACCTTTACCGTCACGCGCAGCGATGCCGCCCGAACAAAAACGATTTTAGAGGGGCTGAAGCCAACCCTGGGTTATGATTCCCTGGACATTCGCCAGGATGTGGCCAAGGTCAGCGTTGTGGGCCTGGGCATGCGCAGCCATGTGGGCGTGGCCAAGAAAATGTTTGAAACCCTGGCTGAGAAAAAAATCAATATCCAGGTGATTTCCACCTCTGAGATCAAAATCAGCGTGCTGATTGACGATGCCTATACGGAACTGGCCGTTCGCGCCCTGCACACGGCCTATGGTCTGGATCAACAGGCTGCACCGTTATGACCGTGGGCGCGCAAGGGACGGCCTTTTTAGGCTGCCGTTACCCCATTTTGGGGGGGGCCATGACGTGGGTGTCAGAGCGTTCCCTGGTCTCTGCCCTCTCCAACGCCGGGGCCTTTGGGGTTTTGGCCTGCGGCTCTATGTCGCCTGACCGATTGCGGGAAGAAATCCAGGCAACGCGTCAGCTGACCGATAAACCCTTTGGCGTGAATCTGATTTTGATGCATCCGGACCTGGAGGCCCTCATTGACGTGGTGTGCGAAGAAAAGGTTTCCCACCTGGTGTTTGCCGGCGGCATTCCCGGCAAATCCCACATCGATCGCGCCCATCAGAGCCATGTCAAAGTCATGGGCTTTGCCCCCAATGCGGGCATTGCCAAAAAGCTGGTCAAATCGGGCATTGATGCCTTGATTATTGAGGGACACGAGGCCGGCGGCCATATCGGCCCCGTTTCCACCACGGTTTTGGTCCAGGAAGTTTTGGGGGCCGTGACCGACGTGCCCGTCTTTGTTGCCGGTGGTATCGGCAGCCGCAGCGCCGTTGAGGCGTATATGACCATGGGCGCGGCAGGATGCCAGCTGGGCACTCGTTTCGTTTGCGCAACAGAATCCAGAGCCCACCCGAAATTCAAAGCTGCCTTCATCAACGCCAACGCCCGCGATGCCATTGTTTCCACGCAACTGGACAAACGCTTTCCCGTCATTCCCGTCCGCGCCCTGAAAAATCAGGGGATGGAGGACTTTATCACCTTTCAGCGGCAGGTTATTGACGAAGTGGATCGGGGCGAGCTTTCCCTGAAAGAGGGCCAACTGAAAATCGAACACTACTGGGCCGGCGCCCTTCGCCGCGCCGTGATGGAGGGGGACGTGGACACCGGATCCCTGATGTGCGGACAAAGCGTCGGCATGGTGGTTCGGGAAGAGCCTGTGGCTGAGATTTTGCGGGATTTGGTGGGGTAGTTTTTTTTATACCCCCACCACCCCCTCCCGCGTAAACGCCAGGAAGATATCCTCCAAATCGCCCTGTTTGGTTTCAATATCGGCGATATCCAGTTTGGCCCCCGCGATGGCAGCCAGGATTTTTTGAATGGCTTCGGGGTTGGGCTGATAATCCAAAACCAGGGTGGTATCGCTGGTTTTTTTGGGCTGAAAAATGCTTAAAAAACTGGGGATCTCCGTGAGGGGATGGGCAAAGGTCAAGATCAGCCGCTTGGTGTCGATTTTTGAGAGCAAAATGTCCGTTTTTTCAAAGGCCCGCAGCGTTCCCTTATGAATAATGGCGATGGTGTCGCACATTTGCTGGGCTTCCTCCAGATAATGGGTGGTGAGGAGGACCGTCACCCCCTCCCCGTTCAACTGGCGAACGTATTGCCAGAGGAGTTGGCGAAGTTCGATATCGACGCCCGCCGTGGGCTCATCCAACACCAGAACACGGGGGCTGTGAACCATGGCCTTGGCCACCATCAAACGGCGTTTCATACCGCCAGAGAGAGACCGCGCCGTGGTGTTCGCTTTATCGGCCAGGCCCAAAGCCCCCAAAATCTCCATGGCCCGGGCCCGACGATGGCGAATGCCGAAAAAACCGGCCTGAAATTCCAGGATTTCCAGCGGCGTGAAAAACGGATCCATGTTGATTTCTTGGGGCACGATCCCGATGTGACGGCGGATATCCACAGGGTGTTCATCCAAATCCATCCCCCCGATGACAACGCAGCCGGATGTTTTCGTCACCAGCCCCGCCATGATGTTAATCAGCGTTGATTTCCCCGCACCATTGGGACCCAGCAAACCCAAAACAGACCCCTGGGGTATGGTTAAAGACACATCACTCAGCGCCACCTTGGGCGCGGCGCCTTTGTCAGAAAGATAGGTTTTCCCCAAATGTTCAATAACAACAGCCGGCTCTGAGGCATTCTGGAGCGCGGCATGGGATGTCATCATGGGGAAAATCCTTTATTTTTTACATTATGATTAACTGATAAAATTATTTATAGGCAAAGGTTAAACCCAAAATTTTAAACGCTAACTTTGCTGCCAAAAAGTCACAGGCGTGATAGCCCGGGATGGGCGCCAGCTCATTCACGTCGGCGCCCACAATTTCTGTGGCCTGGCAGGCGGCGTGGATAATATCCAGGGCCTCGTCCCAAAACAGTCCCCCCGGTTCGGGTGTTCCCGTGGCCGGCATCAGGGAGGCATCAAACCCATCCACATCAAAGGTAATATACGTGGGACGCCCCCGCAGCGGCGCGATGATGTCGTTGAGGTCCCAATTTTTTTTGTCTTTCGCCCAATGCATATGAATGCGGTGGCGGTTTGCCTCAAGAAACGGGATTTCTTCGGCGGAGATATTGCGAATCCCGCAAGACACCAGCGTCACAGTTGGTGCGTCCAAACACCGGCGCAGGGCAGCGGCGTGACTGTAATGCTCCCCATCATACCCATCCCGCAAGTCGGCATGGGCATCAAAATGCAAAATGGCCAAATCGGGATAGCGCTGGACAAAGGGACGAATGGACCCGGCCGTGATGGCGTGCTCCCCCCCCAAAACCAGGGGGAATTTTCCATCATCCAGCACGCGGGCCACAATGCCCGACAATTGATCCAGGGCCGCCGGAAGGGGTTTTTGAATCACAGGCTCTGACAAAACCACAGCCTGAAAGTCATGGTGGGGCTCTTTCCACAGGACTTCATCGAACAATTCCACCTGGGGGCCCGCCGCCAAAATGGCAGCCGGTCCTTTGGATGTCCCCTTGCCATAACTGACCGAAGCCTCTAGCCCAAAGGGAATAATGACCGACCGCGCATTTTGATAACTGGGCTGCTCGTCAGAATCAATATCCAAAAATCCTTTGTTATCAACAGGCAACGGCGGGGTTAGCGGCTTAGTCATGATGATGGTCTTCCCGTTCTTTTTTCGCCGCATCGGCAATGGTTACCCCAAACGGCGCAAAAAGGTCCTGATCCCCGATGCGGGTTTGAACAAATAACTTCAGAAAGCCGGCTTTTTTAGGCTCTAAATGAAACGACAGGGTGGGGCCACCCCGATCTGCCGGTGTTTTGGGTTCAGGGCCCATGGGGTGAATGTGGGCAATGGTACGCAAATCCTCAGAAAAGCCCACAACATGGGCAAAGGCCCCCATCACCGGCTGCAGACTTGTCACGGGCTTACCGGACGCATCCGTCACATCGACAGATGCCATGGCGGGTTGTCCCACCACCAGGGGGTCCTGTAATGTTAAACGAAAGGTATACCCCCCCACCGTGCTTTCTGTGGCCAGCGTTTTAATGACTGGGGGTGTTTTTTCAGGGTTGCCCACATCGGTCACAACAAACGTTTGCTGTCCCGTCGTCTGCGGCGTAACATCCACCCAAATACGATAGGCGTTTTTTTTGGGGGTAAAGGTAAAACGATATTCCCCAGGAATCTTTGTTGGCACAGGGTGGACGTGGTGATAATCGGTCAAGGTTGAATCCACAACCAGCAGGTGAATTTTGCGGGTATGGACCTCTTTTAATTGATTAAGATCGACGCCTTTTCCGTTGTCTGTTAAGCGTAAAACAAAGTTTTGTTCATTCCCAACCTTATCTATGGTTTGGGGGCTAACCTCAACCTTGAAATCCACAGCGGGGGAGGAGGATGCCGCCAAAGCCCCCTGGGTCAAGAGCAACGTTAAAATCAAAAACAAAAACCATTGTTTTTTCATGTTATTTTCCTTTTTACATACCGAGTCGTTTGAGCAAATGCTCCAAATCTTTAACCGTCGTATAACGAATGGTCAAACGGCCGCCGGATCCTTTGGGGCGGAGGCTCGCCGGCAGACCCAGGGCCGTGACCAGATCGGTTTCCAGTTTTTGAATGGTTTGGGGATCCACTTCAACAGGCTGAGGCCTGGCATTCTGAAGATCTGATGTGACAGGGGGCACATTATTGTTCAGGGCCTGAAGCAACGGCGGGGTTTTGCCCTGTTTATGCAGACGCACCATTTCCTCCACCTGGCGGGCGCTGAGTTGTTCGCGCACAATGAGATCCGCGAACATTTCGGCCTCGGGCAAGCCAATCAGGCTTCGGGCCTGGCCTGCGGTCAACTCGCCCTCGTCAATCAAGGTTTGAACGCGGGGGGGCAGATTCAGCAGCCGCAGCGTGTTGGTCACGGCAACGGTACTGATCCCAACCTTTTGCCCCACATCGGCCTGGGTATAGCCCGCTTGGTCCATTAAGCGCTTATAGGCATGGGCCGTTTCGATGGCGGAAAGATCATCCCGCTGTAAATTTTCAATAATGGCGCATTCCAGGGCGTCATGATCCGACAAATCCCGAATAATCGCGGGAATTTCCCTTAATTCAGCCCGATTGGCCGCCCGCCAGCGGCGTTCCCCGATGACAATTTCATAGTGATCCGCCACGGGACGCACGACGATGGGCTGCAGGACCCCTTTTTCCTTAATGGACTCCGTGAGTTCCGCCAGTTTGGTTTCTGAAAAAAACGTGCGCGGCTGCAGCTTACTTTGACGGATACTCGTTAGGGGCAGCGCTTGAACATCCTTAGTCCCCTCCATGGGGTTTTCGGCAAACAGGGCGGATAAACCCTTGCCAAGGGCTTTTTTCTTTGGGGGTTGCTTTGGCGTCATGGGTTAAGGTCGGGCTTCTGTCTCTACCAACCGTTTTAGCAGGTTTTTTTCCCGCCGTAAAAACTCTTTTGCCATCATAATGTATGCTTTGGAGCCCACGCACCGTGTATCGTATAAAATCACGGGTTTTCCGTGGGACGGCGCCTCAGAAATTTTCACATTTCTGGGGATCATCGTATCAAAGACAATGTCTTTGAAATAGGTTTTCACCTCGTCCTCAACCTGGCGGGACAGATTGTTGCGACGATCGTACATAGTGAGAACAATGCCAAACAGGTTTAAGTGGGGGTTGAACGTCTGCTTGACCCGCTCCACCGTACGCACCAAATAACTCAGACCCTCCAGCGCGTAAAATTCCGCCTGCAACGGAACCAAAATCCGCCCCGCCGCCACAAAGGCATTGATGGTCAGCAAACTCAGCGCCGGCGGACAGTCAATCATAATATAATCATAATGATCCACAAACTGCTGCAGGCCCTGGATCAGGCGATATTCACGATCCGCCATGTCCTGCAATTCAATATCCGCCCCCGATAATGACGGTGACGCCGGCAAAACATCAATGTTGGGCACGCTGGACGCAACGGCAATGTGGCGGTCCCATCCGTCCTCCACCAATAAAGAATACGTCCCCTGTTTCCGGATGCGGTGACCAATCCCCAGACCCGTGCTGGCATTGCCCTGGGGGTCCATATCTACAACCAGAACGCGTTTTTTAATGGCGGCAAGCGCCGTGGCCAGGTTGATGGTGGTGGTTGTTTTGCCCACCCCGCCCTTTTGATTGGCCAAAGCCAAAATTTTGAAATGGCTTCGGGGACGGGCAACAGGAACCAAAGTTTCCCCATTAAGGACAGTTTTGCCGATTATTGTTTCTGTTTCCACGCCTGAATCACCAAAACCTTTGATGCGTTAAAAGACTGCTCGGCGTGATGAAAGGACCAGGCCTTCTGGGCCTCCTTCAATTCATCTTCCGCGTGTATGCCTTTTAGAAAGTAGCATGTCGCGCCCTGCTTCGCAAGGCATGATCCATACTCCAGCAAACGCACCAAGGGCGCGCACGCCCGGGCCATAATAACATCGGCAAAATCGGGAGGCATGGCATTCATGCTTTTGTTATGCACCGTTGCCGGGGCCCCTGTTTTTTGGGCGACCAGGGTCAGAAAAGACGCTTTTTTATGATTTTTTTCAATGAGATGCACGGGATGCTGGCGGAGCAAAGACCACAATAACCCCGGAATCCCCGCCCCGCTGCCCATATCGGCCACAACGGAATCAGGGGGCAAGGGCGGAATGATCTCCGCCAGGGCCACCGCATCGGCCAAATGATGCTCGCAAAACCCCTCCCACGAGGTCAAAGTACTGTCCCCCACCAGGTTAATGGCGACATTCCAGGTCCGCAGGGTTTCGTAATAAAGCCTTAAAGAAGACAAAAGAGGCTCAGGCAAATCAATCATGATTTTATCTTATCTCACCAACATGGGCCCCAAAATCTGGCCCCCGAAGAGATGAATGTGCAGGTGCGGGACCTCTTGCCCCCCGTTCAGGCCGATGTTGCTGAGAATGCGATAGCCCGATGATGTTAAATTCTGCTCCGCCGCAATTTTCCCCACGGCGCGGAACAGGGCGGCGATCTCGGCCTCAGACGCGTTTTGTGAAAAATCCGTCATATCCGTATAGGCCCCCTTGGGAATCACCAAAATATGGACCTTGGCCTGGGGATGAATGTCGTGAAAGGCGAGGACGTGGTCATCTTCGTACACTTTTTGACAGGGAATCTCGCCCCGCAGGATTTTGGCAAAAATGTTTTGGGGGTTGTAGGGCATCGTTAAGACGTCGCCTCAACCTGGCGATCGGGATTTAGCAGTTTATTGACTTTGCCATCAAACAGGATGGATTCGGCTTCATTCAGCAGGGGATCAATTTTATCCTCATCCTGGCATTCCACCATAATGCGGATCAGGGGCTCGGTTCCCGAGGGGCGGACCAGAATACGGGCCGTTTTTCCTATTTTTGCTTGTAATTGCTCCAGGCGTTTCATCACCGTGGTGTCCTGTAACAAGGATTTATCCACGTTTTTCAGATTGCGGATTTTTTGGGGAAAGGGTTTGAGGATATGGGTGAGCGCCGTGCTGTCCAGATCATGCTGCTGCATGACGGCCAGAACCTGAAGCGCCGCAATCAAACCATCCCCTGTGGTGGCGTGTTCCCCCACGATGATATGACCGGACTGTTCACCGCCCAGGTTCAGGCCGTTTTGCCGCATGGCCTCCACCACGTGACGATCGCCCACGGGGGTGCGGTAGAGTTTTAGATTCAAGGTGGCCAGGAAATGTTCCAGCCCCATGTTGCTCATGACCGTGGCGGCAATGCCATCACCGCGCAGTAACCCCTGTTCGTACCAATAGCCTGTAATAATGGCCAAAATCGCATCACCGTTAATAATCGTTCCGTTTTTATCACACAAAATCAAACGGTCGGCATCCCCGTCCAGGGCAATGCCCAAATCGGCTTTTTCGGCAATGACGCGGGCAGAGAGCTGCTCTGGGTACAAACTACCGCACTGGGCGTTGATGTTAAACCCATCGGGGGAAACGCCCATGGTGCAAACCTCTGCCCCCAATTCCCAAAAAATGGTGGGGGCAATTTTATAGGCGGATCCATGGGCACAATCCACCACCAACCGCAGGCCATCCAGGCGGAGGCCCCGGGGAAAGGTCATTTTTACGGCCTCAATATACCGCCCGATGCTGTCCTCCATCCGGCGCACGCGACCCATGGCGTGGGGCTGCGCGTAATGATCCGATAAATCCGTGTGCACCAAGCGACCAATTTCGGCTTCGTCTTCGTCGCTGAGTTTAAACCCATCGGATCCAAAAAATTTCACCCCATTGTCGTGATAGGGATTGTGCGACGCTGAAATCATCACCCCCAAATCCGCCCGCATGGACCGAACCAGCTTAGCCACCGCTGGTGTGGGTAAGGGACCCGTCGTGATGACATCCACGCCCATGGCGGAAAAACCGGCTACCAGAGCCGGCTCGATCATATACCCCGACAAACGGGTATCTTTGCCGATAATGGCCAAATGCCGGTGATTCCCGCGCTTTAAACACAAAGATACCGCCGCCGCAACCTTCATTAAATGAATCGGGGTAATGGCCCCCGTATTGGCCAAGCCCCGAATCCCATCCGTCCCAAAGAGCGTGTCGGCCGTCATACAACAATTCCTGACTCTTAATTTTTTTACTTATTCACCGACATTCAGGGCCACAAACAACTGCGCCCCATCCGGCAAGCGCATTTGCATCAACAGCGAACGCGAACCGCGCTTTTTTAAGGTTTCCACCAAGGTTATGACCTGCTCCGGCGTTGTCACAGGGTCACGGGAGATACTGAGAATCACTGTACCCTGGCGAATGCCGGCCTGGTAAAGTTCGCTGCTCGCTTCGACCCGGCTCACCAGAACCCCCCGAACGCTTTCGGGAATTTGATACGTCTGGCGGTTTTGGTCCGTTAACGCCGCCAGGTGCATGCCATACAAAACCACGTTGGATTGGCTTCCCTGCTTGCTTTTCGTTTTGGGGTCATTCTCGCCCGTATCCGCATCCTCCAGACGCTCAATGTTAACCTGGGTGGTGCGGGGGGATCCATCGCGCAGGTATTCCAGCGTTACCGTTTTCCCCACAGGGGTATTGGCAACAAGACGGGGTAAATCTTTGGAAACTTTGAGATCATGGCCATCATAGCGGGTGATAACGTCTCCATCTTCGATACCGGCCTTCGCCGCCGGGCTTTTTTCATTCACACCGGCAATCAAAACACCGTCCGTGTTTTTCATGGACAAACTTTCGGCCAATTCCGGCGTTATATCCTGAATACGAACGCCCAGCCAGCCGCGCTCGGTCTTGCCTTTGGTGCGGAGTTGTTCAATGACAGGACGGGCCATATTGGCCGGAATGGAAAAACCAATGCCCACGCTACCGCCTGATGGTGAAAAAATCGCGCTGTTAATCCCCACCACCTGACCCTCAGCATTCAGCAAGGGTCCACCGGAGTTACCCTGATTAATCGACGCATCCGTCTGAATAAAATCATCATAGGGGCCGGCCTGAATATCCCGCGCGCGCGCGGAAATAATTCCTGCCGTCACCGTCCCCCCCAACCCAAAGGGATTTCCAATGGCCATCACCGGATCCCCCACACGGGCATGATCGGAATCACCCCAAGATAGCGTCGGCAGCGCATTAGGGGCTTTCACCTTCAGCAGAGCCAAGTCCGTTTTTTCATCCCGCCCCACCAGCGTGGCGTCCAACTTGGTTTGATCGTTCAAAATAACTTTAATGTTTTCAGCGTCCTGGACCACGTGGTTGTTTGTTACAATAAAACCATCCGCAGAAATAACAAAGCCGGACCCCAAAGCTATCCCTCTTTTGGCCGGAGCATTTTGGTATTGGTTTTCAAAATAATCCTTAAAAAACTGCTCAAAGGGGGATCCGGGCGGGAACTGTGGCATTTGGCTGCGCCAGTCCTGTTGTTGTTTGACGGTTTGTGTGGTGGCAATATTCACAACCGCCGGGCTGGCTTTTTCGGCCAAATCGGCAAACGACACCAGGGGCGCATTGGCCCAGGCAGACCCTGCAATCACCATCATCAAGACAAAAAAACGGGAGAACATAAAAAAACCTTTGATTTTTTCTTTGCGTTTTAAGAGAATTTTACTGTGTTGTTGTCATTCAGAACGACGATTTTCGGGTGATGCACGGCCAGCTCACCCTCATCAAACTGGGCATAGGCGGCAATGATCACATGATCCCCCACCGACACCAAACGCGCCGCCGCGCCGTTGACACAAATCTGTCCGGATCTTCCCAAAATCACATAGGTGGTAAAACGCGCACCATTGGTGCAATTATAAACATCCACTTGTTCATATTCCCGAAGATCCACGGCCTTGCATAACGCCGGATCAATGCTGATGGATCCCTCGTACAGCAAATCGGCTTCCGTCACTGTGGCACGATGGATTTTGGATTTTAAAAAGGTACGACGCATGAGAAAAGGGGCCTTTCACCGTTGAGCACCATTTTAGCGAAGGCAGGGGAAAAAACAAGGTATGTGATTTGTTGCGGCAGGCACGCCTCAAACCCTCACCTCCCCCACCCCCTGACCAATTTTACCTTATCTGGCCATTGAAAAATAATCGTTTTTCTGTCCCCCACAACACGGAAAAACAACGTGGTTTTGCCACGTTGCAGAGCTTTGGCGGCGCCATGCCAGCGGGATAAATCCTCAGCCCTGGTGATGGTAATGGTGATTTCGGTATGATGAGACAGGGCGCGTTCCTCTAAACTGCCCACATCACGGGCAATCAGGCGGTGGCCATTATCATCGTGGCTGAGGGTGGCGCGAATGAGCAGAGGGGCGCCGGCATCGATCAGGGGACGGGCAGCATCCAGGGCCTCAGAAAAGCACGTCACCTCAAACGATCCCGTCCAGTCCGAGGCCTGTAAGAAAGCATACCGGTTGCCCTTGGCGGAGCGTTTTTCTTTTTTCGCGGTAATGACCGCCGCCAGGGTTAATTCACGGTCCCCACCCGCCGACACCAAATCCGGCAACTGGGCGGCGGTGGTTATATTTAAGGCCTCAGCAAAACCCGCATACCGGTCCAAGGGATGACCCGACACATAGCAGCCCAGGGCCTGATACTCATGTTGCAAAATATCGGCCTCTTTCCAGCGGGGACCCGCCTTATCCAGCTTAGGGGTTGGAGGGCGCATGCTCAGCCCCCCAAGCAGACCCATTTGGGCATCTTCTTTGGCCTGATCCTGGGCATATTCAAGAAGCAACGGGACATTATGATACAAAACATCCCGGTCGATCCCAAAACTGTCCAACGCCCCCGAAGCCACCAGGTTTTCCAGAAAACGTTTGTTAATTTGACCGGTCATGCGTTCTAAAAAATCAAAAAGATCCTTAAAGGGTCCTTTTTCTTCACGATTGTTCACCAAAAACGTGGAAAAGCCCTCCCCTACCCCTTTGATGGCGGAAAGGGCGTAGCGGATTTTGGGCGAGAGAACGATAGAATCAGAGGGAGCCCCCCCCTCAACCCCAAAAACCACCCCTGACCGCTGCACATCCGGCGGCAAAATGCTCAGGCCCGTTGCCGCAACATCCTGTTTAAAAAGGGCCAGTTTATCCGTATTGTTCAATTCATAACTCATGGTGGCCGCCATGAAAATGGCCGGGTAATGGGCCTTCATCCAGGCCGTTTGATAGGCAATCAGGGCGTAGGCGGCGGCGTGGGATTTGTTAAACCCATACCCCGCAAATTTCGCCATTTGATCAAAAACTTCGGCGGCTTTGGGCTTAGCCACGCCATTGTTTTCAGCCCCATCCACAAAGCGGGCGCATTGTTGATCCATTTCCGCTTTGATTTTTTTCCCCATGGCGCGGCGAAGCAGGTCGGCCTCCCCCAAACTGTATCCGGCCATGGCCTGGGCAATCTGCATGACCTGTTCCTGATAGATCATCACGCCAAAGGTTTCTTTTAAAATGGGCTCGCACAGGGGGTGCAGATAATCGGGGGCCTCCCGTCCATGCTTACAGGCGACATATCGCGGGATATTGTCCATAGGGCCCGGGCGATAGAGGGACACCAGGGCGATGATGTCCTCAAAACGGTCGGCCTCCATGGTTTTCAGGACCTCGCGCATACCCGCACTCTCTAACTGAAAAACACCCATGGTTTGGCCACTGGCCAGCAATTGATAGGTTTTGGGATCATCCAGGGGGAGTGTGCTTAAATTGACAGAGTGCCCCGTTTCCTTTAGAATCATTTCGCATCCCAAACGCAAAATGCTCAGCGTTTTCAGGCCCAGAAAATCAAATTTAACCAGCCCCGCCTGCTCAACATACTTCATACTGTATTGGGTGACGGGCATGTCTGAGCGTGGATCGCGGTATAAAGGGACAACCTCTTGCAGCGGCTGATCCCCAATAACCACACCGGCGGCGTGGGTGGAGGCATGACGATAGAGGCCCTCCAGCTTCAGCGCGATGGTCATCAAATCTTTGGTTTCTTCGTCGTGTTGCAGCGCTTTCAGCGCGGGTTCACTCTTAATCGCCTCCGCCAGGGTCACGGGATGGGCGGGGTTGTTGGGAACCATTTTGCAAATACGGTCCACCTGGCCGTAAGGCATCCCCAGCACCCGGCCCACATCGCGCAAGGCCGCCCGGGCCTGCAACGTCCCAAAAGTAATAATCTGCGCCACGCGGTCATAGCCATATCGTTGTTGCACATACCGCAGAACCTCGTCCCGCCGGTCCTGGCAAAAATCGATATCGAAATCGGGCATGGAAACACGCTCGGGATTCAAAAACCGCTCAAAAAGCAGATTCCAACGCAGCGGATCCAGATCTGTAATGTTTAAACACCACGCCACCAGGGACCCCGCCCCGGATCCCCGACCGGGGCCCACGGGAATCCCCTGTTCCTTGGCCCAGATGATAAAATCCGAAACGATCAGAAAATAGCCCGCAAATCCCATGCTGATGATGACATCGAGTTCATAGGTGAGGCGATCTTGGTAGGGAGTCGTGCGTGGCGAGTGGTGAGTGGGGAGTAGAGGGTTTGTATCGTTATCAGCGGGGGCGGATTCATTAGTGAGTGTCCTGTCCTTTAATCCGTTCCACGCCTTTTTCCGTAACATCTCCGCCTCATCTTCGGCAAAAGCCGGTAACATGGGATCCCGTTTGATGGGCATGAAGGCGGTACGCTCAGCAAAAATATGTGTGTTTGCAATAGCCTCTGGGACATCGGCAAAACGCTGGGCGTAATGTTCCGGGGACTGCAGGGCATAATCCGAACGGGAATGTTGGCGATTTTCCTCGCCCAAAGTAACACCTGCCGCCACACACAGCAGTGCGTCGTGGGCCAGACTGTCCGAGGGATCCTCAAACATCACAGCAGGAAAGGCGAGCAGGGGTAAATTTTGCGCATAAGCCAGATCAATTAAGGCGGCATCCTTCGCCTCTTCCTCATGCTGACGATCCAGGCCAATAAAGAGACGATCCGGAAAAAAATTCGCCAGGGTGGCTAAATGACCGGTATCTTTCAAAACATGCGCGAATAAATAACTGCCGGAAAATCCTGTCACGGCCAGCAGGTCCTCCGTGTGAAGGGACAAGGTTTCCAAGGATAGCGCTTCATCCAAATAATAGGCTTTCATCAGATGCAGAAGATTTTTAAATCCTGCCTCGGTTTGGGCGAATAAACCCAAGGTGTCTGTTTCTTTTCCTACAGGAATGGGCAGTAAGCACCCAATGATAGGCTGAATTTTTTTGCCCGATACTGTGCTGGCAAAATCCAGGGCCCCGAACAAATTATGACGATCACACATCCCAAGGGCGGTATAGCCATGACGCTGAGATAACTCTGCCAGACGCTTGATCTGTAAGGCACCTTCGGCCAGGGAATAGGGGGTACGGATGTTCAGCGGGATCATCGGCAATGGCTTGGATAATTATAAAAACTGTCGTGTACAAACCCTACAGTCTACGCGCGTAAACGACAAGGCTGTTTCCGTTTGTATATACAGCCTCAAGCAGGCGCGTAAGACTGCCGCAAATCATCAATCACTTCTGGCAGAGGTGCGCTTTCTTCAAAGAGATGTAAAACGTCCTCTAAGCGTTCTTTGGGTGAGGGGATTTTCTTGCCGATTTGCGCTAACACCTTATCCAACAAGGACTGGTCTTGACGCGCCGCTGTTTTATGACCTTCTGGTGAAAAATAGGGAATAACCATAGACATAAAAAAATCTCCTTTTTTTGTGAGTACATTAGGGAATTCAATAAATTACACTTTGCTTTCCTGTTTGGCCTGAGAACGCAATTTTTGTATTGTCTTTCCATAAACAATCCGAAACACATCCGGGTCCAGCGTGCGCAAACGGTGCTTTTGTCGTTCTCGCGCAAGATTATAAGCGTTAGGAATGGGAACAACAGAAGAACTTTTGTAAAGATGCCCACTGTGATCGGCTTCGTAACCCCGAACACGAAGTTCGAGAAGAATTTCCAAAAGGGCCCGCTCGTAGGGCGCTATTTTTTCGGGGCTATAACCACAGGATCGTAAGACCTCAATTTTTTGAAACGTGGCTTGAAAATGCTTCTTCACCTCATCCAAGTAACACGTGAGGAGGTGAAAAGCCAAGTCTCGCTGGGCCTGATGGGTATCCGTTGGCAGCGTCAGGGCGTAAAGATCGGCGTCGCTTTCAAAGATCATGAGATTATTCTCCTATTTATTAAAATTTTATAAACATTATGAATAAAAAGTAAAGTTTTTTTTGGCCCAGTCTTTGCATGACAAGGGGGAGTAACAATTAAGCGGCATAACCTTTATGATGGGGCTTAACCCCTTTTCGATGACAGCGACAGATGGGCTTCCGGACAAGGGTGCTGACATGGCATCCTTGTTTGGGAAAGCCGATCCTGAAGAGGGCGGCTTGGCCTTTGCCTCTTTTTTGGAATCGCTTACCCTATATTCTGAGGCAGAAACCGCACAACCTAGTCTTTTGGAACAAAGGGCCACACTTTTGGCCCCCTCTACTGCTTTGGTACAAACACCGCTCTTGGATTTCACCTTATTACCCGCCAACAAGGAAACACGCGATCCAGAGAGTACACCATTACCCTTTAAAGAATCCTTGTTACCAGAAATTCAACCGTCACTTTCTGAAAACGATATTCTCTTACCCATAGAAATGTTAAGCAAAAACAACAATAAAACTGATTCAGCGTTAAACACATCCCATGAAGAAGAAAGACATGACGAAGCCAAGGACATCACCATTGTTACCGGACTTCCTTTTATCCCTGTTGCCCTACCTACTTTAGTACCGGTTCAAGATCAAGTCAAGGCTTTGGTGAACACTATCAGCGATACACGGATACACTTTTCTCGCCCTGCCATCATAATCCCCCCTACCCTTTTAGGGGAAAAATCGGGGGAAGAAACGCTGAGCGACACGCCTCATCAGGCTGAAGCACCTTCACCAGAAACAAAAACAAAAGCCTTACCGTCTTCTTCAGCCCCTCTTTCTTTGAGTGCTGTGCCCTCTATTCCCGTTACGCAGGATGATTTGGATGCAGCCCTCAATGCCATGGCCAATCTGAAAGCCCCTGTGCAGGTGGCTGAGAATCAAACAGTGACGGATCGTCTTTTAGCCGCGCCTCTCTCAGAAATGCCCGTATCAACGGTGGCTGAGGTTCAGAATACCACAAAAGGGATCACCCCTGTTCTGGCTCAAGCGGTGCCCGCGGCTGTGAAGCCCCTGTCATCCTCCTCTGTGACGGGACCTGAGAAAAAAACGTATGCTGTTGGCGTTGTTAAGAAAGAAACCAACGACGATGTGGCCGTAGCCAAACAAACCCCTGAAGACACAACCCCTGTCCGTATGGCCACCTTTGAGGACAAAACGAAAGACTTTTTTGCCCCCCTCAAAACAGCAGACTTGTCTGTTTCATCAGAGGTGAACCCTGTGAAAATAGAGTCCTTTGGTGAGTCCGTAGCCAAAGAAATCTCAAAAAGCGCTGATCTTTCGGGACCAGCGACGCCAGGATTGCCTGTGGCCAGCCATCAGCCGGCTTTGGATCAAAATAGCTCTCTTGCCCCCCGCATAGCAGCCTTTCATCAGGCGGCGGCTTTGACGCCCATGGAAACCCAACATGCCCGTGAAAATCTGGCCATGACCATCAAAAAGGGCATGGATGATGAAAACACCCAAATTCGGATTAAAATGAGCCCTGAGCGCCTAGGCACCGTGGATGTGGCCATGGAGATCGCGCAGGATGGCACCGTGAATGCCGTCATCGGCACCGATCGGCAAGACACCTACGACTGGCTGCGCCGTGATGCGTCTTCCCTACAGGACATGTTGCAACAGGCTGGACTGAAAATGGGACAGGGGGGATTGTCCTTTGCCTATCACGACCAACGCCAGGCCTTTGAGCAAAAAGTCGCAGGATTAAAGGGCCGCTCCGTTCAGGCCGACCCCGACGTCAAAACCGTCGCCATGCGCCCCCTATCCTATAATCCCAATCAAGCCCTTGATATCCACGCATAGGACATTTTATGACAACCACCACGGCCTTAACCGCAACAACAGCAGCAACGACAACCCCCACCACGGGCAGTGCCAAGGACAAAACAACCTTTGGCAACAACTTTGACCAGTTTTTAAAATTATTGGTTACCCAAATGAAAAACCAAGACCCCATGGAACCCATGGATGCCAGCGAATTCACCAACCAGTTGGTCCAGTTTGCGGGGATCGAGCAAAACATCAAATCCAATACGCTGCTGGAAAAAATTTCTGGTAACCAAACGTCGGGACTGCTCCGAGAATCCGCCTCTTATATCGGTCAAACGGTTTCCATCAAAAGCGACAAACTGGTGCGGGGGGATGACACAACCCCCAGCACCTTTACCTATACCAACGATAAAAAATACACCAACGCCAAAATCACCATTTTGGACAACAAGGGAAAAGTGGTGCGAACGCTGGATAACTTATCCGGAGAGGCAGGCATAAAAACCATCACTTGGGACGGGAAAAACACCCAAGATCTGCCCGTACCCGCAGGCCAATACACCCTCAGGGCGGTTGGTGTCACAAAAACGGGTAACGGCCCCAACGATCAAACAAGCACCAATCTGGAAACCACCACCACAGGGGTGGTGAACAGTACGGGGGTCGAGGGGGGGAAAATCATGCTGAATGTCAACGGTGTTCCCATTGCCGAAGACAAAATCATTTCCATATCCAAATCTTAGATCAAAAACCAAACAAGGAGAACACGTTATGAGTGGTGTATTTGGAGCTTTATTTGCCGGTGTTTCAGGCCTAAATGGACAGTCCCAGCGACTTTCCACCATTGCCGATAACATCGCCAACGTGGGAACCACGGGATACAAGCGCGTGGAAACAGCGTTTAGCACCTTTGTGACCCAAACCACCACCACGCGGCACTCCGCAGGGGGGGTCAGAACATCCATTGTTAATCAGGTTGCCCAACAGGGATTGCTCGAGGCCAGCCTGAACAAAACCGATATTGCCATATCCGGCAATGGGATGTTTGTGGTTAATGAAACCCCAACACCCGGGGTGGGGGATGAATACTTATACACCCGCGCCGGTGAATTTAAGCCCGATAACAGTGGAAATTTGGTCAATACCGCGGGATATTATTTGCAAGGCTGGCCCCTGGATCAAAACGGAAACCTGCCCACCAACAACACCTCTCTGGTCAGTTTGGAAACCATTAACATTGCCCAGATCACGGGGCAACCCAAAGCGACAACCAAAGTTGAAATGGGCATTAACCTTCCCTCCTCCTCCACCATTGATGCCACAGGACAGGCCAATGATCCACAATCTATCAGCTCAACAGACTTTGTGGTGTTTGACAGCCTAGGGCAATCCCAAAGTTTACGCACCACATGGACCAAGGTCGCCAACAACCAATGGCGCATGACCATGAGCACAGACCCCACCCGAGGTTCCATCGTTGATGTCAGGGATTCTACAGGCACCAACATCGGGGATTTGAACGCAACCACACCCTATATTTTTAGAACCGCCTCGGCCACAGCCTTAACCGCAACGACGGCGTTGCCCGCAGGCGTGACGGGTGAAAGCTTCTCCCTCACCCTCACCAACGCCACAACGGGCGCCACCACAACGGTCACCGTCCCCGCCCTTACTTTGGGGGCCACCGATGATGTTAGTGACCTTATGACCACCATCAATGCCATCAACCCTCGGGTTCAGGCACGCATCAATGATGATGTCACCCCCAATCAGCTGGAGTTTTATACAACGGACAGAAGCGATTTTATCAGTGCAACAAACTTTTCCTCAGCCCCTGATCTCTCCACCTTTTTCGGCGGCACACCCACAGCCATCTCTGTGGGGGCCAACACTTTGGGCAGTGCCGCAAACTATGCCAACGATGCCAGTGGGGGGGATTATTTTGATTACCTGATCTTTAACTTTAACTCTGATGGAACCCTCAAGGATATCATTGACCCGTCTCAACCTGGGGATTCAACAACCACGCCCGCTGGGCGCTCTCTTTACAATGCCAACACCCAAACACTGGATCTCGTGATGGATTTCAGCGCATCGGGTGCCTCCCCCAATCAGGTGGTCAGTTTCGATTTCGGACGCTTCAACAACACAACTGCCACCCATGTTGCGGAAGGCATCACCCAATACGATGCGAACCTGTTTACCTCTTACTTGAATCAAGATGGGGTCACATTTGGATCCTATACAGGGGTTGATATTGACAAACAGGGCATTGTCACCGCCATTTTTGATAACGGTCAAACACAACGGTTATACCAAATTCCCATCGTATCCTTTGCCAACACAGATGGGCTGGCCCCGCGGGCAGGTAATGCCTATGCCCAAACAGAACGGGCAGGGGAATTTATTTTGCGTCAGGCCGGCACAGCGTCAGCAGGAAGCATTGTGTCCTCCTCCAAAGAGGCCTCGACAGTGGATATTGCCGAAGAATTCTCCAATATGATCGTCACCCAGCGATCCTATTCCGCCGCCACACGGGTCATCAGTACCGCAGATCAGATGCTGGAAGAATTGATCAACCAGACATAAAATAAAACGTCTCTTTAAGAGTCGGCATAGGCGGAGGCCACCACAGCGGTGGTCTCCGCGTCTAAATAATAGGTTTGGGCATCCCGTAACAGCAAAGCCATGGTGTCATAATGATCCAAATCGGAAAGGACCGAGGAGTCCTTACTCCTTGCTTTTACAACAATTTTTGTGTACTTTTGGTGTAAAACCTTATCCAACGTATTCAGCTTTCCCTGAAGAGCACTTTCCAGATTGCCACTGTGCAAATGATAGGTTTCCGGAGAAACCGAGGGAAGACACGCCGAAAACGTGGCCTGATCCAATCCCTTCAGCCTTAACCGCCAGCACCGGGAACGCAGGGTAAGGGGCAATGCCCCCAGAGCCGACGTCGTCAAAATCAAAAGAGAACCCGCCGACGGCTCCTCTAACCGTTTCAATAAAGCATTGGCGGCTTGGCGTGTCATGATTTCTGCCCCTGCAATGATCAGGGCCCGCCCTGCCCCCAGGCTGCTGGTTTTGGATAAAAAAGAGCAAGCGTCCCGGATAGCCTCCACAGAAATACCGGTTTTATCTTCCGGTTTTTCCACGATCATGACATCAGGATGGGTGCCGTGGGATAGATGCTGCAGGGCAGAGGCATCGCCCCCCCGCGTTAAAAATTCCGCCACCAGGGTTTGGGCCGCAACCTCAGCCCCACAGCCCGGGGGACCATACAAAATCCAGGCATGGGCCAGACGCGAGGTCTTTACCGCGTCACGAAAGGGCTGCAAACAAGACTCATGATAGGCTATCAAGGCGGCTCTGGCTTCAGAGGACAGGGGGAGAATCATAGGGCCCTCTACTCCACCGTCACAGATTTGGCCAAATTTCGGGGTTGGTCAATATCCGTTCCCCGGGCCAGGGCCACATGATAGGCCAACAGTTGCAAAGGCAGCGTATAAATGAGCGGCATACTCAGCGGCGTGGTTTCAGGCAAGGTGATTAAGGTATGGGCAAAGGGCCGCAATCGCCCGGACCCCTTCGTGTCGGTTAAAATAATCAACTGCCCCTGGCGGGCGGCGATTTCCTCAATATTGCTGGCCGTTTTTTCAAACAAAGCATCCGAAGGGGCCAGAGCCACCACGGGCAAATGTTCATCCACCAGGGCGATGGATCCGTGTTTTAATTCCCCCGCCGCCAGGGCTTCCGCGTGAATATAGGAAAGCTCTTTTAGCTTGAGGGCCCCTTCTAATGCCACAGCATAACTGGCACCACGGCCAATAAACAGGGCGCTTTGGGCCTGGCGAAAAATCCCATGGGCTAACTCTTGGTAGGGACTAATGACGTTCAAAACATGCCGCATCCACCCAGGCACAGACACCAGATCCTGGACGTTATCCCCGTCACGCTCACCCCAAAAGAGGGAAAGCGCCGCCAGGGTCATAAGCTGCGTGGTAAAGGCCTTAGTCGAGGCCACGCCAATTTCAGGACCGGCTTTGGTGAGTAAGGTGTGATGGGCCAGACGATTCAGGCTGCTGCCCGCCACATTGACAATGGCCAAACTACGTCCCCCTAAAGCATGAATGTGTTTCAGTGCCGCCAGTGTATCCGCCGTTTCCCCAGATTGGGAAATAAACACCGATAATTTGTTTTTATCCGGGAAATAGGGGCGATATCGGAATTCTGAGGCAATATGAACCTGGGTGGGGATGCCGGCGGCCTCAAACCAGGCCTGCCCCACCATGCCGGCGAAATAGGACGTACCGCAGGCGATGATTTCAATGGTGCCAGGGTTGGGGGGGGCTTCCTCCATAATAATGGTTTCGTGGATGGGGTCCCAAAAGGATCGTAGCGTGCTGGCCGTAACCGTGGGCTGTTCGTCAATTTCCTTGGCCATAAAATGGCGATAGGGACCCCGATCCACGGCGGCGACGCTGGGAGGGAGAATCGTGACAGGGCGGGTGACAGGCGCGCCCTTTTCGTCCGTGATGACGGCTTCCCCAGCAGCCAGGGTAAAGAGATCCCCGTCTTGTAAATAAAGGGCGCGGCTCGTGTAGGGCGCAAAGGCCAGGGCATCGGAGGCCACATAGCCCGCCCCCTCCGAAAGGCCCAGCACCAAGGGGCTGCCCTTCACAGACCCATATAAATGATTTTCATCCTCAGCAAACAGAGCCACAATGGCAAAGGCCCCATGTAGTTGCGGCACAGCCCAGGCCAGGGCATTTTGAGGAGAGTGCCCTTGGCGCAGAGCCTCCTCCAGCAAGTGCACAATAACCTCGGAGTCCGTTTCCGATAAAAAAACATGGCCTTGTCCTATCAAGGTTTGTTTCAGCGCCATATAATTTTCAATAATCCCATTATGCACCAAGCTGACCGACGCACTGCTGTGCGGGTGGGCGTTGTGTTCCAGGGGCTTCCCATGGGTCGCCCATCGGGTATGGGCAATGCCGATGCGTCCAGAAAGGGGATTTTTGGTGGTCACATCCCCCAGGGCTGAAACCTTACCCGACGTGCGCCGCCGCTGCAGGCTGCCGCTATCATCCAAAACGGACAACCCCGCCGAATCATAGCCCCGATATTCCAATCGTTGCAAACCCGAAATCATATCGGGGACAACGTTGTCAGGGATGCGAATAATGCCAATAATGCCACACATAATCAGGAACCTGGCTTGAAAAAACTCGGGAGTGAGGCTGATGACTTCTTAAAAGAATGGAATGGCCTTGACTCTAGGCCCGCGCCCAAGGATGTGTCAAGGACATTGCCCCGACTCTGAAAAAAGGTATAAATGCGGGTATTATGCCTCTTGATCTCTATCATGACCACATTGCCCAGGGCTTTTTGTTTCCGAATCCGGAGCAACGTCGTGTGGTGGAGCATTTTTCCCATTTGCGCCCCAAAATCGATGCTTATTTAACAAAGCGGGGGCAACATCGCCCTTGGAAGTTTTGGGAAAAGACCCCTGCCCCTCCCCAAGGCGTTTACTTGGTGGGGGATGTGGGGACGGGAAAAACCGCCATGATGGATTTGTTTTGTCAATCCTTGCCGAAAGAGGTTGTCTATCGACAGCATTTTCATGCCTTTATGCATCACATTCATGATCAGTTGGGGAAAATCAAACATCAGAAGGATCCCCTGAAAAAAATTGCCCAGGCATGGTCGGTCCCCATACTCTGCCTGGACGAATTTTTGGTCCAAGATATTGCTGACGCTATGATTTTAAAGGAACTATTCTCTCAATTGTTTAAGAATGGCATTGTTTTAATAACAACATCAAATACGTTTCCAGAGAATCTTTATAAAGATGGTTTACAGAGAGAGCGCTTCCTTCCCTTTATCCCTCTTTTGCAGCAACACTGTCAGGTTATTTCCCTAAACCACGATCAGGATTATCGCCTTCGCCATGGGTTCACGGCGGGGACACAGTATTTTTACCCCCTCACTGAGGAAACGCAGCAAAATTTTGCTGCGGCTTTTGAGCGGGCCACCCAGGGGCAGATCGCCACCCATGCTGTTGTTTTTGGGGAAGACCGTCCGCTTTTTCTTGAAAAAGCCGCCTCTCGCACAGCATGGGTCAATTTTGATCAGCTTTGCGCGGAACCCCGGGGGACGCGGGATTACCAGCGTCTGTGTGATGGGTTTGACCATTTGTTTCTCGATGACATTCCCTCTTTAAGTGATAATGAATTAGATCAAGTTAAACGATTTGTTTTTTTGATAGATTGCCTTTATGATAGAGGTATCACCTTAACAATAAGGGCCTCGGCCGCCCCCCGGGGGCTTTACCAGGGATCCTTATTGGCCTCAGAGTTTTCCCGCACGGTTTCCCGCATCATTGAAATGGCGCATGGTCAAAGGAGATGAGGTTTGCTAGGGTGATTTTTTTAAGCGCCTTTTCCTGATCCATGAATCCTCTTTTGTTAACAGAAACTCCTGAGTTACAAGCGTATTTAGACCGTTTTACCCATGCCACGCGGGTGGCGCTGGATGTGGAATTTGTGCGCCAAACGACCTATTACCCGCACCTGTGTTTGATTCAAATGGCATTTCCTGGGGAAGAGCCGATTTTGATTGATCCGTTTACGTGCGATGTTTCGTTGCTGATACCCTTGCTGACCAACCCCAAAGTCCTAAAAATTGTGCACGATGGGAAACAGGACGTTGAGGCCCTTCGTCATGTTTTATCCATCATTCCCGCCCCCCTGTTTGATGTGCAGCTGGCGGCGGCCTTTTGTGGCATGGGCCTACAAATACGCTACGAGAAGCTGGTGATGAAGCTGTGCGATGCGTCCTTTTCCCAGATTAAAACCCCCCTGGATTGGAAACGTCGCCCCCTGCCCCAGGCTTATTTGCGTTATGCGGCGGAGGACGTGCACTACCTGCATACCATCTATGATCGTTTGACAGAAAAGCTAGAGCAAAAAAACCGCAGGCCGTGGTTTGATGAGGACATGGCCGAAATTGAGCGCCTATTACAGGCCCCCGTATCTGAGGCAGACGTGGGGGAAAAATTTAAAGTTGGCCATTTACCGTATCAACACGTGGCCGCAGCCCGGGCTTTGGTGGTGGTGCGGGATCGTATCGCCCGTCATACCAACGCGGCGCGGCGGCGATTGCTGTCGGATGAGGCTTTGCTGGCGGCCTCCCCTCGCGGGGCCGATGCCGCTGCTCACCTGTTCCCCCAACATGGGAATTTTTGGCAGGATTTTGAAACGCTGTGCAGTCTGTTTAAAAAAACGCCCCCTTCCCGGGCCAACGAGGACGAAGCGGTGCGTTTTTTGCTGCTTTCGGCCGTCATTAAAGACGTGGCCCAAAAACAGAATTTGCCTGAGGCTTTGCTCGGAACCCGTGAATCGGTTCGTTTGTTCGGCACAACCCCCACCCCCCTGGACCAAGGCTGGCGCGCCGAAATTGTGGGCGGTCTACTGAAACAAATCCAACGGGGTGAAATGTCCGTGCGGTTGTCGGGGGAGGCGTTGGTTTATGGGGAAAAATATGAAATTTAAGAATAGAGTCATTTTTCTTTTTGGGGCAATAAGCATTGTGCATACAGGTATTTTTCCCAAAACTGATTTTTTAGGTCTTCGCGCGCAGGTAGGAATTTATTGAGCTGGGTTTCTAACAGATTATCTGATCTTTTTTCCAAAATATTTAAAATAAGATGTTCCAAACTTCTGTTCCCTTGAGTCAAATCTACATCGCAAATCTGTAGAGCACTTAAGGTTGTTTTTAAAGGATCTAAAAAAAATGCTTTCTCTAAATCTCTTAAAAAATAATCATTTTTTCTAAAATGGTTGTTAGAAAAATCTGGGGTCGGAATGAATTCCTCAACCGAGTAGTGGCTGGAATCTACATTAGGAATCTTTAAAAGTACTTCTGGAGCGCCTCCCCATTTGGTAGCATCTAAAAGTCTTTTAGCGGTTTTATCCATCACGTTGAACTCTTCACTATAAAGTTCTTTTTGATAAGGTGACGTATTTCCCAATAAAAGACGTGCTCGCTGAGGCTTATATCCTATCTCAACCATAGAGAGGATGTTTTTTTGCGTCACAGCCTTCGCGATATCTTCGGAATATTGGTTCTTTTCCTCTTGCACGTGAAGAGAGAGGATCCCAGAAGCATTAATTAAAAATAACAGTTTTTCTGTTTCTGGTTGCTGCAAAGTTTTCAACAATTCCCCTTCATCGGAAGAAGAAGTTAGATCTTGTGTAAAATTTACAATTTTTTTTAAAAGGACCGCATCGTATATTTCTGGTAATTTTGCGATATATTCATCGGATACATATAGCAAATCCTTAATAAGAAGCGCCCCTTTATCGGCATGTGCAAAAAAGTGGTGGTCATTGTTTTCTGGATGAAACATAATAAATGTATCATTCACACTATGTTTACCATGTCGGGTCGTCGAACCCTGGATAACTTCTTCTGCTTTTTCTAGAAGGTTCTGAGCCTTTTCTGGGTTTTTGATAAAATCAAGGGAAAGCATGAAACCGCCCTGTTTAGCTACAAATTATATGTTTTGGAAAAAATTATATATAATTTTATTATACAAGTCAACAAGCAAAAAAGTCAAGGCTTTTTAGGCATCTAGCCCCAAGACAAATCCTGCTGTCCCACCCGCCTTTTCAGGCCCCTATAGGTTTATTCTAACACCCCCGCCGGATCCACGGGCACCCCCGCCACAGTGATACCCCAATGCAGGTGAGGGCCACTGACCCGTCCTGTTTTGCCGATGGTGCCGAGACGGGTGCCGGTGGTGACCTCTTGGCCGGGTTTTACGTCGATATCATTCATATGGATAAAGACAGAATAAACCCCCGCCCCGTGATCCAGCATGACGGTTTTGCCCATTAAGAACATATCGGGATTGACCAGGGCCACAACACCCGGGGCGGGGGCAATGATGGGGGTTCCCACGGGGCCGGCAATGTCCAGGCCATAATGGGGGGCTTTGGGGATGCCGTTCAGGATACGCTGGCTGCCAAAAATACCACTGATGGGACCCTCGGCGGGCCTCTTAAAGCCCCCAGTTCCCAAAAAATCGCGCGTAATGGGGGCCGTGCGGGTGGTTTTGATTTGGGCCTGATCGGCCTTGATACGGGCCTCTTGCTCGGGATTGGGGGTGACGAATTTTTTGGGCAGGCCCGGGATTTTCTGAATGGACCACGTGCGGGGGGTTACACTCAGGGTTTGGGTTACGGTTTGATTGTCGGCGATGGCTTTCAGGGCAAGCGGCGCTTTCTGATCTCGCGCCACACCAAAAACAATACGGCCATCATGGCCTACATAAAGGGGCGTCTCGCCCAAGGTGACCTTGGCTGTGGGGGGCGTGACAAAGGCTGTCACCATCTGGCCCTGGGTCACAGATTGGGGAACCTTAAGGGATAACGCCTGCGCCGCCGCGCTCAGACTCATCATAACGGCGAACACGCCACACACCATCGGCAAAATGAATATCCGCATTGTCCAGTTTTTTTGCATCATGGGCTGAATGAATCCATCGTTGATCCGGGGACTGTACCGCAGCATAGCCCCGGCGTAAAATGCTTTGATGACTGCAGGCCTCCAGCAGATGACTGATGTCATGCAGGCGTTGGGTTTGGGTTTTCAGATGGATGCCCATGATCCGGTGCAGGCGTTCTTCATCGTGATTCAGGGTTTGCCGGATCAGATCAAAGCGGCCTTGCTGGGCCACCAGGGCAAAGCCCAGCCGGTCCACCGTTTGGGCGGCGCCATCCAGAAATCGGCGCATCAGGAGGGACATATTTTTTTGGACCTGCTCCAGCCCGCGGAGTAAATCCTCCTGCACCGGGGTGATGAGTTCAGCGGCAGCCGTGGGCGTGGGGGCACGGACATCGGCGGCAAAATCGCACAACGTCGTATCCGTTTCATGTCCAACGGCGGAAACAATGGGCATGGGCATGGCGGCCACGGCGCGAACGACGGCTTCATCGGAAAAGGCCAAAAGATCCTCAAAACTCCCCCCACCCCGGGCCAGAATGACCACATCGGGACGCTTATCGTCGGGGAGGCTTGCCAAGTGTTGTAATGCCAAAACGATCTGGCGGGGGGCGTCTTCCCCCTGGACCAACGTGGGACAAAACAGAACATGGACGGGAAAACGGTCAGAAAGCCTGTGCATAATATCATGAAACACCGCCCCATCGGGGGACGTCACCACACCCACCCGCTCAGGGAACGGGGGTAACGGCCGCTTGCGGGATGCATCAAACAATCCCTCGGCCAATAATTTTTGCTTGCGGGCCTCCAGCAGGGCCATCAGGTCCCCCTGCCCAGCCACGCTAAGGCGCATCAGGACCAATTGATACCGGGACCGCGCCCCGTAGCTGGTCAGACGGCCACTGGCGATGATTTCCATGCCTTCGGTAAAGGTCAGTTTATCGGCGGTGTTTTTCCAGCACACAACCTCCAGCACGCTGGTGGCGTCTTTCAGGGAAAAATAGACATGCCCCGACCGCGCCCGCAAAAATCCGCTGATTTCGCCCCGCACGTGGATGAAGGGAAAGCTGCCCTCCAGCACATCTTGTATGGCCGTGGATAGCTGAGAGACCGTGAAAACTTCTGCCTCGGCGGGGTTAAGGGACGTCATAACGTATCCGCATGAAACCGATGCAAAACACGGTGAAACACGGGCACCAGCAGCAGCCCCCCGCACACCACCAACAGAATGCCGCAATAAAGGGCATAAAGCCCCGCAAACAGCTTCCCCTCCACGGTGGCCAAAGGGGTCATGGGACCCATACCCCCCAAAATCATGGCGGCATTGAGAAAGGCATCAATCCAGGGCATCCCCTCAAAAAACCAATATCCTGTCATCCCGACGCTCAAAGACAATAGAATGACCAAAAGGGTAATGCCAAGCCAGCCAGCCATGCGCGCCAAAAAGGCTTTGAGGGAAAGAACGGGTTTGTGACGGGGCTCGAACATTGTGGCAATAACCCTTGGGATCAGCAGAAAAGCCTACACCTATTTCCCCAGCATACCAAGGGCATTGTCCAGGGTTAGACCGTCAAAATCGGTGCCTTTGGGGGCCGTAACATACCGTTTCCCATGATAAAGACGAATGCCAAAGCGGGAACGCTTGGCCACGATGGGTTTTTTGTCTTTGGGATGGGGACCCAGCTCCCGCGTGTTGGCGGCGGCTTTTTCGGTGGCTTTTTCGATGAGATCCAACGCCTCCGGCAACGTAATGGTATAAAGATCCAGGGCCTTGGGGATGGACACAAACTGTTTACCCTGGCGCAAATACGGACCAAAGCGGCCCACATTGGCCTGAATCATTTCCCCTGTGGGGGGATACACGCCCACATCCCGGGGCAGGCGCAGGGCAGACAGGGCCGCCTCCAGCGTCAAAGACTCTGGCGTGGCTTTGGTGGGCAGCGGTGTCCGTTTGGGTTTGTTTTGGGGATCATCCTCACCCAGCTGGATATAGGGGCCGTAGGGACCGCGTTTGATACGAACGCTCAGGCCCGTGGTTGGGTCTTCGCCCAGAATGCGTTCGCCATCGCCGCCGGCCTCGTCCCCTTCCCCGACGCCCCCGAAGGCGGCGCGGGTATAGCGACACTCCGGATAACGATTACACCCGATGAAGGCATTGGTTTTCCCCAACTTCAAAGACAAAATCCCCGTTTCACAGGACGGACAGGCTCGGTTAATTTGACCGGCTTCGTCTTTGGGAAACAGCATATGGGCCAAATCGCCGCTGAGTTCATCAATAATGTCGCTGATTTTCAGGGACAGGGCTTGATCTGTTTGCCCCTTAAAGTCCTTCCAAAAATCCTGAATGACCTGTTTCCAGGCCAAATCGCCGCTGGAAATGGTGTCCAGTTGGTCCTCTAGGCCGGCGGTAAAATCCTTATCCACGTATTTGGCAAAGTGATGTTTTAAAAAACTGATGACCAGACGGCCCCGATCTTCGGGAATCAGGCGTTTGGATTCCAGGCGCACATATTCCCGATCTCTCAGCACTTGCAGGATAGAGGCGTAGGTGGACGGGCGACCAATCCCTAGCTCTTCCATTTTTTTGACCAAGCTGGCCTCGGAATAGCGCGGCGGGGGTTCGGTGGTGTGGGCTTCATCGTGAATGTCTTGGGGATGGGCGGCCTCACCAGTCGTTAACGGGGGCAGTTTGGCATTGTCTTCATCATCGCCGGCTTCATCACGCCCCTCTTGATACAGCCTTAAAAACCCATCAAAAACCAACGTCTGACCATTGGCCCCAAAAATGTGCTTCCCATGATCCGACGTGATATCCACCTGAACCTGATCGAACACGGCGGAGGCCGTTTGACACGCCACCATGCGCTGCCAGATCAAGGCATACAGGGCGTGTTCTTCTGAGGAGAGCTTGCCCCGTAAAGACTCCGGCGTGCGGGAAACCGCCGTGGGGCGGATGGCTTCGTGGGCTTCTTGGGCGTTTTTGGCTTTGCTGGTATAGGCCCGGGCGGATTTGGGCAGATACGCCTCCCCCAGGTGTTTTTCGATATAGGACCGGGCTTGGCCAATGGCCTCCCCCGATAACTGCGTTCCATCGGTACGCATATAGGTGATCAGTCCCACCGTTTCGCCGCCCACAGCCACCCCTTCATACAGTTTCTGGGCCACGCGCATGGTGTGGGCGGGGGAAAAGCCCAATTTGCGGGCGGCTTCCTGCTGCAGGGTAGAGGTAATGAACGGCGCGGCCGGGTGACGGCTGACCTGTTTTTTCCGAACATCGGTCACGGCATAGCGGCGGGTTTTTAGGTCCGTCACCCAGGATGCTGCCTCAGCCGTTGTTTTGATCGTAAATTTTTCCAGCTTTTCGCCGCCGTAAACCTTTAGCCGCGCCGCAAAGGGGATTTTCGCCTGCCCCACAAAGGTGGCATGGATGGTCCAGTAATCCTGGGGGATAAAGAGATCAATCTCGTCTTCCCGATCACAAATCAGACGAAGGGCCACGGATTGCACCCGTCCGGCGGACTTGCTGCCGGGCAGCTTTCGCCACAAAACCGGCGATAACGTAAAGCCCACCAGATAATCCAACGCCCGCCGCGTTAAATACGCATCAATCAACGGCTGATTCAGGGCCCGGGGCTTGGCCAGGGCATTTTGAACGGCGGTTTTGGTAATTTCACTGAACACCACGCGCTCCACGGGTTTTTTTCCCAGAGCGCGGCGGTTTTTCAGGATTTCGTGCAGGTGCCAAGCAATGGCCTCCCCTTCGCGGTCCGGGTCGGTGGCCAGAACGATTTTTTCGGCGTCTTTGGCCAAATCGGCAATGGCCTTGATCTGTTTGGCCGCCCGGGCGTCCGATTCCCAGATCATGGCAAAGTCATTGTCAGGGTCCACCGCCCCGGATTTTGACGGCAAATCCCGCACATGGCCATAACTGGCCACAACCGTAAAGTTGCTGCCGAGATATTTATTAATGGTTTTGGCCTTGGCCGGGGATTCGACGATGAACAGGTTCATGGGGGCAGCTATACACGCTCTTGGCTGGGGGGGCAAGGGGGGGGTGGGTGAAGTGTCGTTACTTTTTTTCAATGACAAAAATCAATTCCTTATGAGGTTCTTCCGCTTCTCTTACCCAATCATGCGTCCACCGCATATTCGCCATAACATTTTTCTTATAATCTACTTGAATAAGGTCTTTGATGTGACCATTCCGCTCTATGGCTTCGTGTAAATTTTCAGCGGTGGCACGACCACCCGTACTATAAGACAAAATAATATAGTTCGCTTTTGTCTCTCTGATTAATTTTTCAATAGCCATGATCGCAAGAAATTTTCCTTCATCATCTTTTCGAAATTCTTCAAAGATCGAGGAAGAAATTGTATCTGATGTATCTACCCTTCGATTGGCCTTTCCAAAAAGTTCTGGCCGATCATTTTTACAAACCGTTGTCCATACATGATAATAAGCCCCATAACGCACACGTGATGGGGGCATTTTCTCATTATTTGAACCGTAAGGTGGATCAAAATAAGCAACATCATAAACTTTATCTGATGTGACCAGATCAAAAATATCTCCGCATGATACATTATGTGTTTTTTTGGAAAAAAATAACACGGGTACTCTGAGAAACATTTTTTTGTATGATCTGGCAGACCATTGTTTTAAATAGGAAGCATAATGCCCCATCGTGTTATCAACCTCATCTAGGGCAAGAATTAAACTGGTTAAGACAACTGACTTATCAATTTCATCTAAGTTCAAATGATCAATTTCTTCACGCACGGCATCTAATTTTTTCGTATTGTGCATTTGCCAGGGCTTTTTGTAATCTATGGTTAAATCCTCTGGATTTGCCCCGTAATTTTTGCTAAACCACCCTTCTTTTTCAGGAAGAGAATTTAAGTAATCTATGATACCCTGATAATACTTGATGGGTTTGCTTGCTTTTAAATAGCACTGTGCAAAATGGTATGACCAAATGGCTATATCATTACTCGTTACCTCATAATCTAATTGGGCAAACGCCTGAGAAACTCTGGTTGTGCCAGAAAAGCCATCTAAAATAGTTTTTGGTTTGAGTTGGTGCGTAATATCCGTGATATGCTGGATGAGTTTTAATTTAGATCCTGCATATTTAATACCTTCGGTTTCTATTTTTTTGAAAGGGATTAAATCATCCAATAGATAGGCATTCCTCATCATGGGGCTAATCCCCTTTTTAGAGTCTCAATATCTTTTTTAATTTCTTTTAGAGCTATGTCATGCCCTAATGATGAGGAAACCAAAGCATGCGAAAACAACTGAACTAAAATTGTATTATGTGAATAATCTATCCAGCCGTTTGTAATACTGTTAAAAAATGGCAAAGCATTCTTAGTATGCGTCCACATACCACGCTGTAAGGCGTTTGCGTTAGTGCCGCCGTATCTTACCTCGCATATATAATTGTTGTTCAGATCGTAAAATCTATAAACAGGATGTTTTCTGCCTTTACCTTCATGTTCATATTGAATCTTATGGATGCTTTCTCTGGCTTTCAAGCTATCAAATACTAAAATGTTGCAGCGTTTATTTTTCTCATCATAGATAAGGGGCAGTATGTTCATTCTGCCAAATTCAGAAAAAGCTATATGATTCATTATTTTCTGAATAATAATCTTATCTTCTATTACATTTCCATAGTCCTGCAATGCAGGAAACATTTGGAAGTTTTTGTCCGTAGATAATTGTAAGGGGCCATCTCCATATGCTTTAAGACTAACTGGAAAAGATTCCTTCGTGATCTCATTGATTATTTCTATATCTTCTTCATGCTCTTTTGCCCGAAATAAGTCTTTGCCCACATGAACCGAGCAAAAATCATACATAAATTGGTTAATAAATTCAGCGATAGCAATTTCTGCGAGATCTCCATGCGTTTTGTTACCGATTAATCGCATGGTAAAAATGTTGCTTAAAGTAATGGTAATTAACCTAGGATTCTTAATGATCAACAACTTAAGTCGATCTGTAAAGTTCTTAAAAGCTAAGGTATCTGTCATTACTGCTCCCTTACAGATTCATGGGGGCAGCTATACACCCTCTTGGCTAGGGGGGCAAGGGGGCACCCAAAGGTTCCTGTGCTAACGAATTGTTTACCCTTTGGGCGCACACTGGGAAAAAAGAACAAAAACAGAAAGACCCATCATCATGCGCATCCAACATTTGGGCCAGAGTCAGGCCATGGGCCAGGCCCGCAGGACCACCCGCAGCGGGAAATCTTTTTCTTTGGGCGGATCGTCCTCTGCGGCGGAAAGTGAATCTACGGAACAGACGGGTTTTCTGCAGCCCCTTTCCTCGTTTGTCATAACGCAGGACGAAGACTTGCCCCTGGAACAAAAACGGCAGCAACAGGGACGTTCGCTTTTAAATACCCTGAAAAATTTACAGCGCGATTTGATGCTGGATCGCCCCTCGCCCCAGACCCTCAGCAGCCTGAAGCAACAGCTGGAGGCTGATTTATCCGTGCCAAACAATCCCCAGCTGCAGGACCTGTTACAACAAATTGAACTCCGCGCCCGGGTGGAAATCGCGAAATATGGCCTTTAGGCCTTCGCGGTAGGTGGGATACACAAAATCGTAAAAGGCCGCAATTTTATCCGGCATAATCACCCGATGATCCGCATAAAAACTCCGCGCCATGGGGGATAGGGCGGCCTGATTAAAGGGTACCAGCGGGGGCAAAGGATACCCCGACAGGGCGCAGGCGTATTCCACAACCTCTCGCCCCGTAGCGGGCAGCGTATCACACACGTTATAAACATCCGGGGGCCGATCCAAACTGGCCGCAACCACCCCCGCAATATCCACCCCGTGAATCCGGCAAAACAAATGTCCTTGTTTATCAATGCGCTGTGCGTGTCCTGCGGCGAGCTTCTCAAACACACTCCGCCCCGGCCCATAAATCCCTGATAACCTAAAGACGGAAACCGGCATTTCCTGCGTTTCGCGCAGAGATAACCACGCATCCTCCGCCGCAATACGCGCCAGCCCCCGGGGTGATATGGCCAAACGGGGGCTGTCTTCCGTGACCCTGTCCCCCCCATGATTCCCATAAACACTGGTGGACGACAGATACCCCACCCAGCGCAGGGTTGGTGAGGCCAGCAAATGATTTTGATACAGGCGTAAGAAGGGATCCCCTGCCTCATCCGGGGCCACAGAAATAAGAATCGCCTCAACGTCCTGTAAAACATTGATAATTTCAGGGTGAAGCCCCTGAAAATCTGTCTGGATCGGGTGGATGCCGGCGTGGTTTAAGTCCCCTTCCCGCGTGCGCGTGGTGCCGTACACAGTCCCCACATCATACCGCGCCGCCAGATGCAGGGCGCTGTACCCTGCCCCCACCAGCAACCATTTACGGAATTTTAAGGATGATCGGTCCATAGTCTGGGAAAAGAAGAACCCTATTGAAGGCATCATATGCGCCATTTTCTCATTCCTATCATCTCCACGGTGGTGTTGACCAGTGCTTCCTTTGCGGCGTTTTCCGCCCCTGAAAACATTGATCATAACAAAGAATACACCGCCTGTTTGGATTTGGCCCAGCAGGATCCCAAACGGGCATCAGAATCCGCCGTTTACTGGAAAAGTCTAGGGGGCGATTTGGGCGCCATGCACTGCCAGGCTGTGGCCTTAATCGGCCTGAAAGACTACGCCGGTGCCGCGTCTGTGTTTTCCGCATTATCAGACGACAGCCGCCTGCCTACACCAGAGCGCTCGCGCTTCATCACCCAGGCCAGTCAATTGTATTTAAAGGCCGGACAATCCATCAAAGCCCGCAGCGCCATCAATCAGGCCATTACCTGGAATTCCGAAGACCTGGATGCCTTTGTTTTGCGTGCCCGCATTGCCGCGGCCACGGGGGATAGTCTTTCGGCCCTGAAAGATTTGGACTATGTCCTGCTGGAAGACCCCAACCAGGTGGAGGCCTTGGTGTATCGGGCCAGCCTATACCGCAGCCTGAAACGTTACGATTTGGCCGCAGAGGCCCTGAACAAAGCCCAAAGTCTGCAGCCCGATCATCCCTATATGCTTCTGGAGCGGGGGATTTTGGCGGCCACCCAGAATGATCCCGCCACAGCCCGCCAGGCATGGGAACAAATTGTCAACACCCACCCCAACTCCGCCGCCGCCATGGCCGCCGAGCAAAATTTAGGGAAACTGGGACGGCGGGGATAGAGAGGACTGCCCTACGACACCCACCGCCCCAAATCGGGCTTCAGGGATGTTAACAGTTCATAGGGAATCGTACCCGCCGCCACAGCCGCCGCAAGGATGCCCCCCTGGTCAGGATGATAAAAGATAACTTCATCCGTAGTGGCCAAGACAGATTCCGGAACATCGCTTATATCCAGCGTCACCACATCCATAGACACACGCCCGATCACCGGCAGGACAAAAACCGTCCCGTCTTCCGCCATTAACTGAGCCACACCACGGTTAGAAAACGCCCGAAAATAGCCATCGGCATAGCCAAACCCCACCGTCATCACCCGCCCAGGCTGGTGGGCGATATGGCTGGCTCCATAGCCCACACTTTCGCCGGCGGCAACGGGGCGCACTTCTAAAATTGGGGCATGAACCTGAACCACGGGGCGCAGGGCGGGATGATCGATGCCCCCATACAATGCCAAACCCACCCGCACATAATCCCCATGATAAGCCGGCCCCAGCAAAACCCCATGACTGGCGGCGATGCTTGTGGGCACACCCGGAAAAAAGTGGCAAATGCGGGAGAAATTTTCCTTTTGTTGGTTATTAAGGGGATGATCCGGCTCATCCGCCACCGCCAAGTGTGTCATCATATGATGCAAACGGGCAGGATCTATGCGAGAGGCGACCAAGGAAGGATCACCCGACAACCCACACCGATGCATTCCCGTTTCCCATTCCAGGACAGCGGGCCCATAATCCCCTGAAAACCAAGATTGAATGGCCTCTGGTGTTTTTAAAACGGGGATGATCTGATGTCTGGTATAAACGGGGGCTTCGTCGTCTCTGTAACCGTGGAAAACCACAATTTCTATATCGGATAGCCCCCGCTGTTGGCACAGATGACGGAGAGCCACCCCTTCATCCAGGCTGGCCACATAAAACAAACGACATCCGGCCCCCCACAAACGAGAAACCACGGGAATCAGACCCACGCCGTAGGCATTGGCCTTCACCACAGCGCCACATACAGATTTGGGGGCTAAGTCCCGCATGGCGCCGTAATTGTGCACCAGGGAGTCTCCGTTCACATGAACACGGGGCAAGCGCATACTATAGCATTCCTCATTTTGATTGATACGTTGTCAGCCATCGGCTCGTGTATGTTTAATACACGTCGCCTCGCCTTCCTAGCATCAATCAAAAGCAGAAATGCTATAGCTTCTGTCTTTTTAAGACGCCCCTGCCGTTTGCAGGCGATCAAACAGTTTAAGGGTGTATTCCATCAACGTGGTCAGCATAAAGGGAAATAAAAAAACCAAGGCCGTAAACACCGATAAAATTTTGGGAATAAACGATAATGTCATTTCCTGAATCTGGGTCAATGCCTGAAACAGGGACACCACCAACCCCACAATCAGGGCCACCAGCAAAACCGGTAACGACAGTTTAATCGTCACCCACAGGGCTTCACGCATAATGTCGGTGACTTCGGTAACGGTCATGGGGAAACCTTCTTTAGGCGTTAACGTTTCTTTAATCATTTATACCATACCATGAAATAAAAAGCGCACCATAAAAAAGTAAAAAAATTCATTAAAAACAGTATCATAAAAAAATAAAAAAGTTCTTGCATACGCGGGGGACTCCGTGTATCAAACATTTCGTTTTGATTGCGCCAACAGAGATTTTGCAAAGGCAACGCAAGAAAAGATGTGTGTCAACGTTTTTGGGGGTTTTATGCGAAATGAACACCACGACAACTGTTACTGCACTGTCCTTGCGACAGCCTTGTGATCCAGCGGTTTTATACCGTCCCCATGCCTTAGCCACAGCGGCCAAGTACTTCCAGGACCATTTTCACGCGCGGCTGCTTTATGCCGTGAAAACCAACCCTGATCCTGTGGTGCTTGCCGATTTGTATGCGGCGGGCCTTCGGTCCTTTGACATTGCTTCTTTGGAAGAGGCGAAGGATTTGTCGCAGCGTTTTCCCGATGCAACGTTGTTTTATATGCATCCGGTGAAACCGCGCCATGCCATTGCGTCGGCCTATCGCGATTTTGGGGTGCGTCATTTTTCGTTGGATTCCAAAGCCGAGCTTCAGAAAATCCTGAAAGAAACGGGATATGCTAAGGACTTATCCCTGCATGTCCGTTTGGCTATGCCCAATAGCTATTCAGAAATCACCCTGGCCAATAAATTCGGTGTGGCGCTGCACGATGCTGCGGCCCTGATTGCCGTTGTGTCCGAACATGCAGCTGAAGTCGGCGTCTCTTTCCATGTGGGATCCCAGTGTATGAATCCCGATGCTTACCGCATTGCCATTCGTATGTGCCGGACTGTTTTGGATGATTTGCCAAAGCTGCCCCTATACTTTAATGTCGGCGGTGGATTTCCCTCGATTTATCCTGACTTAACCCCTCCGGACTTGCATCTGTATTTTGATGCAATTCATGAAGAGTTTTCCCATCTGCCTGGCCATGAATCCATGACGTTGCTGGCAGAGCCCGGTCGCGCCCTGGTAGCCGAGAGTGGTTCTGTTTTGGTGCGCGTGGACATGCGGCGCGGCGATACCCTGTATATCAATGATGGCACCTATGGCAGCCTGTTTGATGCGGGCCAACCGGGATTTCTGTTTCCCACAAAGCTGCATCGTTCTTCTTTGCGTGTTCCAAAACCCGAAACATCCTTCCGCTTTTATGGACCCACCTGTGATTCCATGGATGTGATGGAGGGGCCGTTTATGCTGCCCGATGATGTGGAGGAAGGCGATTATATCGAAATTGGTCAATTGGGTGCTTACGGCCGCACCATGGCCACAAAGTTTAATGGCTTTACCCAGGATCCCGTTCTCTACGCCGTTGCAGATGCCCCCTTACTCACCCTTTATCCCAAAGAGACCGTACCGCAGGAACAGACGCGAAAACCTCTTGCGTTTTTTGGGAAAAAATGGTAAAAAAAAAGAGTTATGGCAACATAACTATGACGATAAATTGTGTATGGCATAAGCGTTTCGGACCCGGGGGCAGAACCCGGCACCTCCACCCCAGAGCCCTGTTCAAGCAGTAAAAAAACACAGGACTTTGCGGCGGGGGTGAATCAGGATCGACGGGCGTAGTAAAGATATGACTTTCGTTCGGTATGGTACCGCTGTTATCGGGCCAAAAACTCTAAGTGCTAACGATAACGTTGCACCCAAGGCGGAACTGAAACTGGCTGCCTAACGGCGGTTTGTTTTGGATCTTCCTAGCGGTCCGGGGGCACCGGGCAACAGAACGCCCCCACTGTGGTTTTTGTTTTTACCAGGACTTGGGCAAATTGACCACCCAAGTATCATCACCTGTGTCATCTCTCCGCGCAAAGGGGCATCCATTCCTTTGATTTTTATGGCCTCCCCCTTGCATGGAAATGATGAATCGATCGTTTCTTTTTTTTAAAGGGAATCCCCTCACCCCTGCCGATAACTCAGGGCCTCACTGAGGTGGGCTTTTTGGATACGCTCACATTCCCCCATATCGGCGATGGTGCGGGCTACACGCAGAATACGGTTATAGCCCCGGGCGGATAACCTAAGTTTTTCAGCGGCGTTTTGTAAAAACGTTTCACAGTCATGATCCAGCTGTGTTTGTTCGTAGAGCAAATCACCGTCAATTTCGGCATTCAACTTTTTTTTATAAAGCGCGTAGCGTTGGCGCTGTAAATCCCGCGTGCGGGTTACGCGGGCCCGAACGGTGGCGCTGTCTTCACCCACAGCAATACGGCTGAGTTCATAGGGCTTGACGGGTTCCACATCCAAACGCAAATCAATACGATCTAGTAAGGGACCCGAGAGGCGGCGGGTGTAATCCTCCCCACAGGCAGGGGCCCGGGAACAGGCGCGTTCCACATCGGTCAGATACCCGCAGCGACACGGATTCATGGCCGCCACCAGCTGGATATTGGCCGGATAGGTCACGTGGGCATTGGCCCGGGAAACGGTGGTGTAGCCCATTTCCAGGGGTTGGCGCAACGAATCCAGCGCCGCCCGTTGAAATTCCGGCAGTTCATCCAAAAACAAAATGCCCTGATGGGCCAGGGAAATTTCCCCGGGCTTGGCCCGCATCCCACCCCCCACCAGGGCGGGAATAGACGCGGAATGATGGGGGTCCCGATAGGGACGCTCCATAATCAGCATGCCTTCTTTTAGTTGGCCGGCAATGCTGTGAATCATGCTGACTTCCAGGGCTTCATCAGGGGAAAGAGGTGGTAAAATGGTGGTCATACGGGAGGCCAGCAAGGATTTTCCTGCCCCAGGAGGTCCGGAAAGTAACACGTTATGCCCCCCGCTGGCCGCAATTTCCATGACGCGTTTGGCGCTTTCCTGGCCCCGTACATCGCGCCAGTCGCCCCTGGGTTTGCTTTGATCTTGCACCAAGGGGCGGGGTGGGCTTAGGCGTTGCCGCTCTAAAATATGGTTGGTGAGACCGATTAAAGAATCCGGCGCCAGAATCGAAAGATCCCCCGCCCAAGCCGCCTCACTGCCGTTACCTTCGGGGCAAATTAAACCACATCCCATGGCGTTGGCGTGAACCGCGGCGGGCAAAACCCCGCTTACAGGGGTGAGGAGACCATCCAAAGCTAGCTCTCCCATAGCATAATAGGAATCAATGGCCGCCTGGGGGATCACCCCCATGCTCACCAACAGGCCAAGGGCAATGGGTAGATCAAAGTGATTGCCTTCCTTGGGAACATCGGCCGGGGATAAATTAACGGTGATGCGTTTGGGCGGCAGGGCCATGCCAATGGCATGTAGCGCGGCGCGGACCCGTTCTCGGGATTCCGCCACAGCTTTATCGGCCAGTCCCACAATCTGAAAGCCCGGGACACCGTTGGCCAAATGGACCTGAACATCAATATCCAAAACATCCATGCCATAAAAACTGGATGTCCGCACTCGAGCAACCATGGGGATCAGTCCACAAAAAAAACAACCCTACAGGAGTATGTTTTAGGGGGCAAGAGCGTTTCTATTGAGCGTTGCTATCGCTTGTGTCCCTATCTTCTTCACAACACCGTTTGACCTCAACAATGGCTTTCACAGGCCCCGCATCGCGAAAAATAAGAGTCAGGGGAAAGGTATCACCAACTTTTAAGGTCTGCACGGGGCGTTTTAGCGTCAAGCGAATCCGGCCTGGGTCATAAAAAATGACTTGTTCAGCGGGTATTTCCAGGCTGTTGACCTGGGCCAGGGTTTGCTGTTGGTTTTCCCGGGGCACAGAAACACTATTTTCAAAAATAACCTGGGGAGCGATGGGGGTTTCAGCGCGGAGTAAGACATCGTTTTGGGGAGTCAGGTTGCTCATAATCCCATAAATATGGTATTCGGGTGTTGCGTTTTCAGCATAGGGAACTGTCCAGGCATCCCGAAAGGTCAGCCCTTCAGCCGCCATGCTGCTTGCAGGCAGGATCGCAGCCAATAAAAAAATCATCCAAAAAAATTTCATCGACTAAAGCTCCGGATTAAAGCGATGCTGGGGATCCATGGCATTTTTGATGCGTTGTATGACTGTTGTCACCCCTGAATCGGCATAATCATGATAGCGTTTTTTTTTGATCCTGCCTAGACCATGCTCAGCACTGATGGATCCATGATGGCGTATGACTTGATCGTAAACAATATCATGGAGCTTGGGGGCGTGGGTTAAAAAAGCATCAGGATCCTGGCTCACAGGGGGCAAAAGATTATAATGCAGGTTTCCATCCCCCAAATGCCCAAAAGCGATGGGACGAATGCCTGGCATATATTGCCTTAAAAGCGTTTGGGTCTTTTCCAAAAAAGACGAAAGCTCCGATAACGGCACCGCCACATCGTGTTTAACGCTGGGGCCCTGAACCCAGGGCAATTCCCGGCGGGGATACCACAATGTTTTTTGCTCCTCCTCAGAAACAGCCACGGCCAAGGTATCAGGGGGCAGATGCTTTGTTAAGGATATTACGGCCGCTTGGGGATCAACAAACGACGGTAAAATGATTTGTGTGAGGACATACCAGGACTTTCTCGACTTAACGGGCAGGGCAATACCCCGATGCCTAATCACCAAATCCAGGGCGTCGCTGGACATCAGCTCAAAAGATTCCACACCCTCTGCCGTTTGTTTTAAAAGGGTGTGGAAAAGAGAAATGGCAAAGGCAAGATCATCACAGCCCACCATCAAACTCACTGTTTGTTCGGGAATACCCACCAATTTTAGACTGGCGGCGGTGATCAGGCCCAGGGTTCCTTCTGTGCCAACAAACACCTGCGTCACATCAAAACCCACGTTATTTTTGGGTACGCGTACCAAATGATGAAGAGAAGTCCCATCGGCCAAAACCCCCTCAATCCCATAAATCAAGTGACGGGTCATGCCATGTCGCAGGACATTGATCCCCCCCGCATTGGTGGCGATATTGCCGCCCAAAGTACAACAATCCCCGACAGATAGACCCAAGGGAAACCTGAGGCCATAGACGCCTGCCGCAGCATTGATTTGGGAAAGGGTGCAGCCTGCCTCTGCAATCAGTGTTCGATCGTGGGGATCAACGGCCCGAATTTTATTCATGTTGGAAAAATTAAGAAGAATCTGATGGTTCCCCTCAGCCACGGCTCCCCCGACCAGTCCTGTATTGCCGCCCTGGGGGATAAGACAAAACTTTTGGGCCGCGCAAAAACGAACCAAACGCACAACGTCATCATGACTATCAGGGAAAACAACGGCCAAAGGGCTGCTGGTAAAACGGCCCCGTTGATCTTGTAACCAAGAAGGATCAACGGTCTCCGGTGTAAAAACCTTGGCTTCTCCCAAAAGAGACATAAGGTCTGATCGCATCAGGGCAGAACAACCGTTTGCCCTACAGCCATCTCCAGGCGTTTGGCATCCCCGGCGGGAACCTCCAAAACATAGCGCACGGGACGATCCGTACCCAGAGGAGATACGTTATGGGGCTCTGCATTTTCCACAATCCCCGCAATTTTTCCATTAGCCTCAATAAAGACAATATCAAGAGGAATAAAGGTATCCTTCATCCACATGGTGCGGGGCGCATCATCAGGCCAAACAAAAAGCATGCCCTGGTTGGCGGGTAAAAACGTTCGCAGCATCAAACCTTTGGCGCGGGAATCTTCGGTATCCACAACCTCAACGGCCAAGGTATTTTGCCCAACCGTCAGTTTTTCTAGGGGCAGTCCATAATCCGATAACGGAGTGCGGAAGGCAAAAATAACAGCATAAAGAAGCAGGGCCAAAAGGAGTCCACCACCAATCCAAAGTTTTTTTTTGCGCATAGTCAGGCTACATTTCTTCTGTTGAAGGAATTTCACCCTCTATCACAGCGGGGGAAAGTTTTTTTGTGATTTCGTTTAAATCGGCAAAAGAACATAAGCCCATATCCACAGGGTTTTGAGGGCTGATGTTTTGCATATTCCAATGGGTTCGGTCCCGAATCTTGGCGATGGTATTCTTTGTCGTTCCAATCAGTTTTGAAATTTGACCATCCGACATTTGGGGGTAAAACTTAACCAGCCAGGCAATAGCGTCCGGTTTATCACCGCGTTTGCTAAGGGGCGTGTACTTTGCCCCTTTTTTCTTAGCCTTTTGGTTTGCCAAAGGGTTTTCTTTCAGTTTCAGATGCGCCGTGGCATCGGCCTCGCAACGGGCAATTTCCTCCGGTGTGATCTGACCGTTGGCAATGGGGTTGACAGGGTGCAGGGCCACGCCCCCCTCACCATCCGCCAAGGCCTGAACCTCTAATTCGTGAAGGCCGGCGACTTGGGCAATTTGGCGAAAAGTCAGTCTTGTATTATCAACAAGCCAAGCGGCAGTGGCACGTGGCAAAAGAAGTTTTGTCATGAGAAAAAGGTCCTAAACATCCAACAAGGTACAAAAATTGTATCACATTAGGGCAAATTGTTACGAGGGTTGGGCCTTTTTGTCAAGGTTCTATCGCAACCTCTATCGCAACCTCCTCTTGTGGGCGGTTTTTTCCAGGAGGATTTTTCCCCACCGGCAAAAATTTCCCATCGTTTACCCTTTTTTTAGATTTCGCGTTCAGACTGGGAAATGTCTAAAAGACACCAAGTCTGAAAATAAAAACAATAAAAAAAGAAAACCATGGCCGAAGACGTTCTTTCCTCAACACGCGGGCCGCTTCTGGAAAAAATCCGGGGGCTCGGCCCTGTGAAGCTGGTTTTGTTTGTGGGGGTCGTTCTGGCCCTGATCATTTTTGCTTTTTTGGTAAGTGCCCGCATGGGTGCTGTGGATATGCAGCCCCTGTATAACGATCTGGATCCCGTGGATGCCAATGAAATTGTGGCCCGTTTGGAGGTTGCCAACATTCCCTACCGCCTTGAAAAAGAGGGAAAATCCTTGATGGTGGCCAGCGGACAAGCCGGACGCGTGCGTATTTTGCTGGCAGAAGCCGGTTTGCCACGCGGCGGTAACACAGGATATGAACTTTTTGATAAAGAAGAAGGCCTTGGGACCAGCAGCTTTAAACAAAATATCACTAAGGTTAGGGCCTTAGAAGGCGAGCTGGCCAAAACCATCATGTCCATTGCGGGCATCCGTAACGCCCGTGTTCACTTGGTTTTGCCCGAGCGTCAATTGTTTTCTGAGGAAAAACAAGCCCCCTCGGCCTCCGTTTTCTTACGCTTGGGTTCTGCCACAACCCTGGCCAAATCCCAGGTGATGGCCATTCAGTATTTGGTGGCCTCGGCGGTTCCGGAATTAAAAACCAATGCCGTATCGATTATTGATAATAACGGCAACCTGATTGCCCATGCCCAGGAAAACGAAGGTGGCGCGGGCGATGCCAGCACCAACGAAGATATGCGTTCGGCCTATCAAACGCGCCTATCCAGTGAATTGAAAACCCTTTTAGAAAGCACGTTGGGCGTTGGTAAAGTGCGTTTGCAAGCCAATATCGATATGGATTTTGACCAGGTCAGCACGAACACGGAAACCTTTGATCCCGAAAAATCCGCCGTACGTTCGTCCCAAACCGTCACAGAAGATAATCAAACCACCAACCCCACGAAAACTGTTTCTGTGGAAAATAATTTGCCCGATGCCCAGGGAAAGCAACAAGGAGAGAATGCGGCCCAGGACCTGTCCCGCCGGTCCGAAGAAACCTTGAACTATGAAGTATCTAAACAAATCACGAACAAAGTGCGCCAGTCCGGCGTGGTGCGGAAACTCTCTGTGGCTGTCGTGGTGGATGGAATCTATGAAACCAATGATAAAGGCGAGCGCACCTATAAGCCGCGCAGCGCTGAAGAGCTGGCCAAAATTGCCACTGTCGTCAAATCGGCTGTGGGCTATGATGAAGAGCGCGGTGATCACGTTGAAGTGATTAACATGCAGTTCATTTCTTTTGCTGATGAGGGCGTGGCGGAGGATGCGAGCCTGCTGGATCAAATTGATGTCAATAACTATGTCAAAGTCATTGAAACTTTGGTGCTGTCCTTCATCGGTCTTCTCGTGATCTTCCTGGTAATCCGTCCGCTGATGCAAAAGGTCCTGGAAAGTGTGCCGGAAATCACGGGCGGCGAAACATCCGATCAGCTCTTGGCCGCCGCCGGCATTACCCCGGCCCTGGAGGGACCTGGCGGCAAAGCCATTGCCGGATCCCGTCAGGATACGGCAGATCCCAATGATATGATGAACATTGATTCGATTAAGGGACAAATTCGGACCTCCAGCGTCAAACGCGTGGGCGAAATTATCGAACAACACCCAGAAGAAGCCCTGAATATCATTCGCGGCTGGATTTACGAGGGACAATAACATGGCTGTGCGCATCGACCGTGATCAATACAAAACCCTTACCGGCCAGGAAAAGGCCGCCATGCTCATGCTGGCCCTGGGGGAAACGTATAGCATTAAACTGTTTCGTCTGATGCAGGATGATGAAATTCGGGAAATTTCCCAAACCATGGCCACCCTTGGTAAAGTTGAGGCTGCTGTCATCGAAAAACTGCTGATGGATTTTGTGGAAAATTTCAGCCAATCGGGATCTTTGGTGGGCAGCTATGACACCACGGAACGGCTTTTGGCTCAGGTTATGGATAGCGAACGCGTAAGCACCATTATGGAGGACATCCGCGGTCCCGCCGGACGAACCATGTGGGATAAGCTGGGGAACGTGAATGAAAACGTGCTGGCCAACTTCCTGAAAAACGAATATCCGCAGACGGTTTCTGTTGTTCTCTCTAAAGTCCGTCCTGATCATGCGGCTAAAGTGCTGAGTTTGCTCCCTGAATCCCTGGCCATGGATGTCATTCACCGGATGCTGAAAATGGAGGCGGTGAAAAAAGAGGTCCTTAACGATGTCGAAAAGACCCTGCGCAATGAATTTATGAGCAACATCGCCCGCACCAACAAACGCGATGCGTTTGAAATGATGGCCGAAATTTTTAACGGCTTTGATCGCAGCACCGAAGGTCGCTTTATGAGCGCCCTGGAAGAGCGCGACGGCGATTCCGCTGAAAAAATTAAGGCCATGATGTTTACCTTTAATGACCTCAATCGTCTGGATCCCACGGGTATTCAGTCAGTTCTGCGCGATGCGGATAAAGAAAAACTGGCCGTGGCGCTGAAAGGGGCCTCCGAAGGCATTCGCGAAATGTTCTTTGGCAACATGTCCGAGCGGGCGGCTAAAATTCTGCGCGAAGACATCGAAGCCATGGGCCCTGTCAAAGTTCGTGATGTGGAAGACGCCCAGATGCACGTGGTTCGCGTGGCCAAAGACCTGGCCGATAAAGGGGAAATCGACATTTCCGACAGCAAGGGCGGGGACGAGTTGGTTTACTAGTCATGACACAAAAATTCCTTTTTTCTCAGCGATTTGATGATTCTTTTTTGGTGCAGGAGTCTGCTCTTCCCCCCCAAGAATTTTTGGTTACCCAAGAGATTCCCGAAGACACCGGCCCCATCCTGATGCACAGTGATGAGGATTTACACCTGGCCAAAACCCTGGCCTTTGAAGAGGGCCGCGAGCACGGTTATCAAGAGGCACAGGCCCAGTTTGAGGCCAAATATTCCGCCGTCCTGGAAAAATTAGCCGATCAAATTTCCGGCATCCTGCTGATGCATGATCATCTGATCCAGGCCATGGAATACACGGCAGCAGAGATCAGTCTGGCCATTGCCAAGATTTTTTTACACAAAATTCCGGCTCAGGTGTACCAAAAGCAACTGCGTCAGATGATTATGGACTTTTGCGCGGCGCATCGGGATTCACAGGGGATGCTGCGGATCACCTGTCATCCCCAGGATAACTCTATTGCCCAGGAAGTTTTGGCCAAACGGGCTGATATGACCGGTAAGGTTCAAATTGCCGAAGAGGCTACCTTAAGCCCCGGCGATGTTCAGATGTCTTGGGGGGAGGGGTTTGTGACCTTTTCCCAAAACACACTACGCGAACACATCACAACATTTTTTCAAACCCACCAACCATCCCCCAAAGGAGACTAAGTCATGAGCGATACAATGAAATTACCCGATCTGGAAAGCCAAACATCCACCCCAGATGACACCATGGACGATGTGGCGGACGAGCCCAATTTGGCCAAACACAAGGTCAGCACCCATGATCTGGAAGCTGTTTACACCATACCCATTAACGTCAAAGCCGTTTTGGGGGAGGCCCGGATGGAAGTCAATCAGCTGTTAAAACTGGGTCGTGGCGCCGTGGTGGAGTTGGACCGCAAAGTCGGGGAGCCCATTGATATTTACGTCAACAACCGCCTGGTGGCCAGGGGAGAGGTCGTCATCGTCGATGACCGCCTGGGGGTTACCATGACCGAGATCATCAAATCCGGCGCAGCTTAAGAAAAAAAGAAAGAAAAGAAAAAAGGAGACCCATCATGAGACTGTTAATCGTCGGACATCTGGACGGACACTTTAGCGAGGCGGCAGCCATTGCCGTGCGCAAAGGGGCCAAAGTTGCGCACGTTGATACCGTGGAAAAGGCGCTGCACGCCCTGCGTTCTGGCCAGGGGGCCGATATGGTCCTGATGGATGTCCTGTTGCCCATCGGTATCTTGATTGAACAGATTCACGCCGAACGCATTTTTGTGCCCGTGGTGGCGTGCGGTATCGGCAACGATACCCAGGCCGCCGTTCGGGCCATTAAGGACGGGGCCAAGGAATATATCCCGCTGCCCCCCGATGTGGATTTGATTGCGGCGGTATTAGAAGCCGTTTCCCAAGATAACCACAAAGTGATGTTCCGCGATCCCGCCATGGGCCGGATTGTCAAGCTGGCCGAACAAATCGCCCCGTCCCAGGCCAGTGTCTTGATTACCGGGGAATCTGGAACAGGGAAAGAAGTCATTGCCCAATTCATTCACACCAAAAGCAAACGATCCGATCAGAACTTTATTTCCGTGAACTGCGCTGCCATCCCCGAAAACCTGCTGGAGTCGGAATTGTTTGGCCATGAAAAGGGTGCCTTTACCGGCGCCGTGGCCCGTCGGGTGGGAAAATTTGAAGAAGCCAACGGCGGGACTTTGTTACTGGATGAGGTCACCGAAATGGACCCGCGTTTGCAGGCCAAGCTCCTTCGTGCCATCCAAGAACGCGAAATTGACCGTTTGGGGGGATCTCAGCCGGTTAAAATTGACATTCGTCTGATTGCCACATCCAACCGCGATATGATGGAGGCCGTGAAAGACGGGACCTTCCGCGAAGATTTATACTTCCGCCTAAACGTCTTTAACCTACAAATTCCCCCCTTGCGGAAACGTCCCCAGGATATTGCGGTTCTGGCGGATTATTTTATCAAAAAATATGCGGTGGCCAACGGTATATTGCCCTTGCCATTGTCCGAGAAAGCCCTGGCCAAACTGGAATCCTACGGCTGGCGCGGGAATGTCCGGGAATTGGAAAACACCATGCACCGGGCGGTCTTGCTGGCCGAAGGGAACAAAATCGAAGACAACGCCATCATGATGACCAGCGATCTGTTAAAATTGGCGGAGGAAAGCGACGCCGACCTGGAGGCCATGGCAACCAGCCTGGATGCCGTGACTCAAGGCAGCAACGATAACCCCCTCATCGGTCGCACCGTGGCGGATGTGGAGCGGGATTTGATCCTAAACACCCTGGATCACTGCCTGGGCAATCGCACCCATGCCGCCAATATCCTGGGGATTTCCATTCGGACCCTTAGAAATAAATTGAAACAGTATGAAGATGAGGGACAAAAGGTCGCGCGTGGGTAGAAAATCACGGTCCCCACAACCTTTTATTAAGAAATCCTGTGGTATTCTGTTGCAATGCAGCATGGTTTGATCCATGATTGCAGATTGCAGCGTCGCCAGATGATTTCAGGGAAACACCCATGACCGCCATCCCCAAAAAAGACACCCCCGCCAATACTAACGCCACCCCTGATCCCCGTGTGACCTTGATTGATCACCAAACGGGCAAGCAGTTTGATTTTCCCATACTCAAAGGGACCCAGGGTCCGGATGTTATTGATGTTCGCCGTTTGTACGGGGATACTGGCTATTTTACCTTTGATCCCGGCTTTACCTCCACCGCCAGTTGCGATTCATCCATCACGTTTATTGATGGGGACGAGGGGATCCTCAGCCACCGGGGCTACGCCATCGAAGATCTGGCGGAACACAGCGATTTTATGGATGTTTCCTTTTTATTGCTCAACGGTGATTTGCCCAATCCGGCGCAAAAGAAAGAGTTTTTGCACTCCATCACCCACCACACCATGGTGCATGAACAGATTCATAATTTTTTTAAGGGATTCCGTCGGGATGCCCACCCCATGGCCGTCATGTGCGGTGTTGTGGGGGCCCTGTCTGCATTTTACCATGACAGTTTGGATATTCATGATCCCCAGCAACGGGTGATTGCCTCCCACCGCTTGATTGCCAAAATGCCCACATTGGCGGCCATGGCCTATAAATATTCCATTGGCCAGCCGTTTGTGTATCCCAAAAACGATTTGTCCTATGCGGAAAATTTCCTGCATATGACGTTTTCTGTGCCGTGTGAGGCCTACACCGTTAATCCGGTCATTGCCCGTGCCATGGACCGGATTTTCATTTTGCATGCCGATCATGAACAAAATGCATCGACCTCCACCGTCCGTTTGGCGGGATCCACGGGGGCCAACCCGTTTGCCTGTATTGCGGCGGGGATTGCTTCATTATGGGGTCCGGCCCACGGCGGGGCCAACGAGGCCGTGCTGAAAATGCTGGATCAAATCGGCAGCGTCAAAAACATTCCCGAATTCATTAAACGGGCCAAGGATAAAGATGATCCCTTCCGCCTGATGGGCTTTGGCCACCGCGTTTATAAAAACTTTGACCCCCGCGCCACGGTGATGCGCAAAACCTGTCACGAAGTCCTGGACGCCCTGGGTGTTGGCGGGAATGAGCAGCTGAAACTGGCCATGGAACTAGAAAAAATCGCCCTGGAAGATCCGTATTTCATCGACAAAAAACTCTACCCCAACGTGGACTTTTATTCCGGTATCATTCTGAAAGCCATGGGCTTTCCTGTTTCCATGTTTACCGTTCTCTTTGCCATAGCCCGTACCGTTGGGTGGATTGGTCAATGGAAAGAAATGGTCGAGGACCCCGCCCAGCGCATCAGCCGCCCCCGTCAACGGTACATCGGCGAAACGCCCCGGGCCTATAAGCCCCTGCATCGGCGATAGAAACGGGGAGGGTATCCCCCCTTAACCCTTTCTTAACCTGTTATCCGGCACACTGGGAAAAAAGAACGCCTAAAAAAAGCGCATCCCCTTATGTCTACCACCACGGCTTCTCCCTGGAACGTTAAAACGCTGATGCAGCATACCGACCTGATGATGGCGGTCTGCTTGATTGCGTTGATGTTGGTGTTGATTTTGCCGCTGCCCATATGGATGCTGGATCTGGGGCTAACGCTATCCTTTTCATTGGCCATTTTGATTTTAATGACGACGATGTTCATTAAAAAGCCCCTGGAGCTCAGCAGTTTCCCCATGCTCCTGTTGTTTGCCACCTTTATTCGGTTGTCGCTGAATGTGGCCACAACGCGTATTATTTTAAGCGATGGGTATCAGGGAACCCACGCCGCCGGTCATTTGATCCAGGCTTTTGGTGGTTTTTTGATGCAGGGCAATACCTTAATCGGGATTGTGGTGTTTGCGATCTTACTGATTGTGAATTTTATTGTGGTGACCAAAGGTTCAGGCCGTATTGCCGAGGTTGCTGCCCGGTTTAGTTTGGATGCCATGCCCGGAAAGCAAATGGCCATTGATGCGGATTTATCCGCCGGCATGATTGATGAAGAAACGGCCAAAAAACGCCGAAAAGAACTGGAAGACGAAAGTACCTTTTACGGATCCATGGATGGTGCGGCCAAATTTGTACGCGGTGATGCCATTGCGGGATTGATCATCACCTTTATTAACATCGTTTTTGGGATTATTTTGGGCACCACGGAGCATGGGCTGACCATGGCCGAAGCCGGAAAAACCTATGTCTTTCTAACTGTGGGGGATGGTTTGGTGACACAAATTCCTGCCCTTCTTATCTCCATTGCGGCCGGTATTTTGGTCACCAAGGCCGGGGTTGAGGGCTCTGTCGATAAAGCCGTTTTGCAACAATTGGGGGGCTATCCCAAAGCCCTGGGCCTGAGTGCCGTCATGATTTTGTGTTTTGCGGCTATGCCCGGTGTGCCCAAAATTCCCTTTTTGGCCATCGCCATTGCGCTGGCAGCCGTCAGTTTTACCATTTACAAAGGCCGCCGCGATGCCCTGGCTAAAGTCGACGGCAAAGGAAAAAAAGCCCCCAGAGCTCTGGGCCCCGATGGTCGCCCTGTGTCATTACCGGTGGGCGCCACCGCTGATGAGGGAGAGGCCGCCCCCCCCACAGAAGAGCAAATGATCGCCAGTGCCCTGCACATTGATGCGGTGCGTTTGGAATTGGGCTATGGATTGATCCCCCTGGTGAAGGGGACTTTTGCCGGACAATCCGTGGTGAAATTGCCGGAACAAATCCGCACACTCAGGAAAACTCTGATTTCTGAAATGGGTTTTATTGCGCCAAGCATCCGGATTCAGGATAATTTGCAGTTGGCCAGCGAAACCTATGTCATTTATGTGAAAGATATCGAGGTTGGCCGGGGTACCCTGCGCCCCAATTGTGTTATGGCGCTGAGCCCCAATGGAGAAGCCATTACGTTAACAGGGGAAGAGACAGCAGATCCCGCTTTTGGCTTACCCGCCATCTGGGTGGCCCAATCCGAGAGGGATACGGCAACCCTGAAGGGATACACGGTCGTGGAGCCCTCTGCAGTGCTGATGACCCATTTAACGGAAATTGTCAAAGACCATATGCCCGAGCTTCTCTCTTACGCTGAAACGGAAAAACTGCTGGATCAAATTCGCGAAGATCATAAAAAACTCATTGAAGATATTATTCCCGACAAACTCTCTGTCACCATTTTACAGCGGATTTTACAGGCCCTGCTGAAGGAACGCGTCAGCATTCGGGATCTGCCGACGATTTTGGAGGCCCTGGCCGAAGCTGCCGGTCAAACCCGCAACATCGTTTTGCTGGTGGAGCATGTCCGGCAGGCCCTGTCCCGTACCCTTTGCCAAGCCCATATTCAGGATGATGGCATTTTATCCATCGTCGCTGTGGGACCCCAGTGGGAGCAGGCTTTTGAAGAAAGCCTAGTCGGCCAGGGCGATATACGCACCCTGGGCATGGCCCCCAGCCAAATGCAGAAATTTGTCAAAGTGGTGAATGAAACCTTTGAAGAGCAAATGCGCAGAGGCAACTATGCGGTTCTCATGACCTCTGCCGGTATCCGGCCCTATGTGCGGATGGTGCTGGAGCGTCTCAGTCCTTCTACGCCGGTTCTCTCTCAGTTCGAAATCCATCCCAAAGTCAAAATCAAAACCCTGGCGCAAATTTGACCCAAAGGGCACTCTTTTCCGTGGCAGGGGCGGAGGGAATCGAACCCACAGCCTTCGGTTTTGGAGACTCAAGGAATCAATACATCACAAAAGCCGCCAACAAATAGAAATATGATTTTAAAGATTTTATTTTTAAAACTTTGCTGCTGCCTCTTGTCAAAAATGGCTATTTTTTGCCGCCAAGTGTGCCGTCAGTGTGCCATGAAAAACCTTGCTGTGTTTGGCGAAGAGGGGCATTCTCAAGACACAAACCAAAGTCAACGACATAGTGGAACGTCCCCATGTCCCGCCTGAAACACAAAGAAACGTCCTTGGATAAAAAGCCCCACACTGTGACCCTGCCCAAAGGCACAAAATCTCACAGGGAACTCATACCAATTCACTTTCAAAAATATACGAGTCTCGTCGTCATCCCGGACCAGCAAGCGACAGCGAGCGCCCCGACGGGATCCCCCCATATGCCAAAACGCGAAGCGTTTTGTTCTTTGTTTTTAAAAACTATATCGGCAAAAGGCTGTGCCTTTTGACAGTGGCGCTGGATACCGGATCTGCGCTCACTGCGTTC